>JANWZI010000066.1 GCA_025054695.1 Myxococcota bacterium
CGTCGCGTCGTCCACCACCGTGCACAGGGGGCTCGCGACGCGCTCGCCGAGCCGGTCGCTGTAGCGGCTGACCTTCTTGCGGTTGAAGTCGGCCTCCAGGCCGTGTCCGACGGCTTCGTGCAACAGAATGCCGGAATCGCCCGGTGCGAGGACGACGGGCAGCTCGCCGGCGGGCGCCGGACGGGCATCGATCATGGCGAGCGCGTGACGGACGGCCTCGCGCGCATGCACCTCGGGGCTGCAACGCTCGAAGTACTCGAGCCCGATGCGCCCACCGCCCCCCGAGCTGCCGGCCTGCCGCAGCCCACCGCGCTCCGCGATGACGCGGATGCCGAAACGAAGCATCGGCTGGCGGTCGCGCGCGAACCGACCGTCGCTGCTCGCGACGAGAATCTCCCGATACTGCTCGGCGAGCGAGACCTCGACGCGACGGATGGACGGGTCGGCCGCCCGCGCGGCGGCATCGGCGCGGCGCAACAGCTCGCGCTTGACGGCACCCTCGACGTCGACCGAAGCGACCTCGACGGGATAGCGGTCGGCCACCGAGACCGCCTCGAGCCGCACGGACTCCCCTCGCGCCGCGGAGCGTGCGATGCGGGCCGCCGCGCGAGCCGCGTTTCGAATCGACTGCGGCGCGAAGTCCTCGACGTACGCGTAACCGGTGCACTCGCCGTGCATCACGCGCACGCCGACCCCCATGGTCACCGAGCGCCCGGCCGACTTGAGGATCGCGTCCTCGTAGGTCCAGCTCGCCGCCACGTCGTACTCGAAGAACATGTCGGCCCAGTCGCCGCCCGTCTCGAGGGCGACGTCGAGGAGCGCCGCGGCGGTCCGTTCGTCGATGGCGGCCGGTCCGTCCGGCGCGAAGGGAGCGCGATACACGCCTCGCCCATAGCACGCAGACGGCGCTCGAGCCGCGTGCTAGCGTTGCGCGCCCGGAGGGCGAGGATGCAGGAACACGTCGAAGCCATGGTCAAGTCCCTCGTCGCGGTCGCCTGGGTCGACGGCCGCGTGGGGTCGGAGGAAAGCGAGGTGATCGAGGCGCTGCTGGCCGCGTTCGAAGTCGGCGGCGAGGACGCCGAGCGCATCCGTCAGTACGCGCGCACCCCACGTACGCTCGACGACATCGATCTGTCCGAGCTGTCGGCGCACGATCGGCGGATGCTGCTGCAGCACGCCGTCGTGCTCACGTTCGTCGACGGCCAGCAGTCCGAGGAGGAGAAGACCCTGCTGCGACGACTCGCCGACCGATTGCACATTCCCGAAGCCGAGGCCCGCACGCTCATCGAGGCGGCCTCGGAACGCGCGCGCAGGCTCGTGAGCCTGCTTTGACGGCGGCGGTCAGGTGGGTCGACGGGGCCCAGGGGTTTTGCGTGCCCGGGTCCGTGTCCGAGACCGAGTCCGAGCCCGAGACCGAGACCGAGTGGCGATCGACCCACTCGGCCCGCGTCGCGAGAGTCTAGGCGGCGTGGCGTGACGGACCTGGGGCCGCCTCCGCGTGCCGTCCTCTTCGACGCCGGCGGCACGCTCGTCCTGCTCGACACGGCGCGCGTGGCGACGACGCTCGCCGGGCTCGGACTGTCCGTGACACCCGAGGCGGTCCGCGCGGCCGAAGGGCCCGCACGCCGCGTCTACGAACGGTTTCTGGCCGAGGGGGGCCGACATGCCGACGGCTGGGGCGTGTACGCACGCGTCGCGCTCGAGCGCGCAGGCGTCCCGCGCGAACGCCTCGCCGATGCGGCCCTCGCGGTCCGCGCGGAGCACGACCGACGCAATCTGTGGTCCGTGCCGGCGCCGGGCGTCCAGGACTGCCTGCAAAGACTGCGCGATGCGGGACTGCGCCTCGGCGTCGTGTCGAACTCGGAAGGCACGATCGGCGCGATGCTGGCCGAAATCGGCCTCGCCCCATTCTTCGAGGTCGTCGTCGACTCTCACTTCGAGGGCGTCCAGAAACCCGATCCCGAAATCTTCAGGCGCGCCTTGCAACGCATGGGAGCGCTCGAACCGACGGACGTCGCCTACGTGGGCGACGTGCCGGGTGTGGATGTCGCCGGCGCGCGCGCAGCCGGCTTGCGCGCCATCCTGGTCGATCCCGCGGACGCGTTCGCGGACTTCGAAGGAGCGCCCCGTATTCGCTCGCTCGCAGAGCTGTCCGAGCGGTGGGCGCCTCCCCGACCCGAGCGGGCGCCATTCGATCGCGACGCCGCGGGCCGATGACGCTCGCCGCGCGGCGTCGGCATTTCGGCGCCGAGCCCCCGTCGAGGGGCGCATGGCCAGCGCGAATCGGCTCGGGTCATGCGCGGTACGATGCGAGTCGATGGCACCAGGCGCGAAGGACGCGGATCGTCGCGTTGACCCCGTCGGTGGGCAGGGCTACGGTCCGCTGCCCGGCTCTCGCATCGGCCGTGGCATCGACGGCGTCTCGAGATGCTCGGCCTTCGCTGCGACACGGACCCGGCCTGGCTCGCCACGGTCGAACGCGACGTCGGGGCCCTGTTGCGCGATCACGCGCACTGCGAGCTGAAGGCCGCGCACAGCGCGCTGTCGATCCTCGGTCGATGGGGTGGACAGTACCCCCGCCTCGTCGGTCCGCTCGGCGCGCTCGCGCGCGAAGAAATCGCGCACTTCGAAGCCGTCGTCGCGCGCCTCGACGCACGAGGGCTTCGCCTCGAGCCCCCGGCGAGCGATCCGTTCGTCGTGGCCTTGCGGCGAGCGGGCGCGGACCGCGACCCGAGCGTTCCGCCGCTGCTCGACCGGTTGCTGGTCTGCGCCCTCGTCGAGGCACGCAGCGCGGAGCGCTTCGCGATGCTGGCTCGTGGCCTTTCCGACGGCGAACTGCGTGCGTTCTATCGGGAGCTGCTCGCGAGCGAGGCGCGCCATTACCGGCTCTTCGTCGACCTGGCCGAACAGTGTTTCGGCCGCGAGGCCGCGCGGGCCCGGCTCGACGTGCTCGCGGAGCGAGAGAGCGCCATCGCGCGCGACCTGGGGCGGCAGCCCACGGTGCACGGATGAGCCGCCGCGGTTCCGCGGCGCGCGAGCGGGACCGGGCCCGGATGGCGCGTGGGAGCGCGTCCGGAACGCGGAGCGTACCGGCGGAAGGAGCCGCGCGACCCGACGCGCCGAGCGAACGGGCCCGACCGTCGCGCTGGGAACGCACCCGCGCCAACCTCAAGACGCTGGCGGGAGCGGTCGCACTGGCCGCATTCATCCGGATCGTGTTGTTCGAGCCGTTCGAAATCGACGGCCCCTCGATGGAGCCCTCGCTGCTGCACGGGGATCGCGTCATCGTCGCCAAATACGCTTTCGGCTTGCTGCTACCCTTTCAAGACGAGGCGCTCGTGACCTGGGGCACTCCGTCGCTCGGAGACGTGGTCATCGTCCACAGCCCGATGGACGGGGAGGACATCGTCAAGCGCGTCGTGGGGCTTCCGGGCGACGTCATCGAAGTGCGCGGCGAGACGCTCTACCGCAACGACCGTCCGGTTCCGCGCGAGGAGCTCGGCGCCTGCGATCCGTCCGAGCAGCACGTCGAGACGGCGCGAGGGCCCACCACGCCCTGCGTCGTCTACCGCGAGACGCTCGAAGGGCGCGCCCACCGCACCAGTCAGTGGCGCTTCGCCCGGCCGATCGACTTCGGTCCCGAGTTGGTGCCGCGCGATCACGTCTTCGTCCTCGGCGACCACCGCGACGCGTCCAACGACAGCCGACGCTTCGGCCCCGTCCCCATCTCGCGCATCAAGGGCCGGGCGCTCGCGATCTACTGGTCGAACTCGTCGAGCGGATTCCGCTGGCGTCGCATCGGAATGGCGGTCCCATGACGCGACGAGCCCCCCTGCGGTCGACGCACGCGTTCGACCCGCGGCGGCTGGCGCGGGAACGCCTCGCCCGCGAGCGCGGCACGCTCCGGCGGCAGGCCCCCGTGCGCGTCGCGCTGCTCTACCCGAGCCCGTATCGCGTGGCGATGTCGTCGCTCGGCTATCAGACCATCTACCGCGAGATCCACGCGCTCGCCGACTTCTGGGCCGATCGTGCCTTCCTGCCCGACGACGTCGACGCCCATGCGTCCACGGGCGAGCCGCTGTTCGGATACGAGTCCGGCTTGCCGATCGGGGACGCCCCCATCGTCGCGGTCTCCATCGCGTACGAGAACGAGCTCGGCGACCTGCTTCGCGCGTTGCGGCTCGCCGGCATCGAGCCGGTCGCCGCGCGCCGCGGACCGCGCGCGCCGTTTCTGCTGGGGGGCGGCCCGCTCACCTTTTCCAATCCGCTGCCGCTGGGCGCGTTCTTCGACGCGGTGCTGCTCGGCGAGGCGGAGCAGACGGTGGGACCCGCGCTCGAGATCGTCGCGCGGGCAAAGCGCCGCGACGATGCGCTCGACGAGCTCGCGCGCCGGGTGCCCGGCTGTTGGGTCCCGGCGATCCACGGGGAGCGCCTTCCGCCGTCCGCGATCACCGACGACGCGCTGCTCCCCGCGGCGGCGCTGATCACGACGCCCGAGGCCGAGCTTTCGGACATGTTCCTCGTGGAAGCCGAGCGCGGCTGCTCGCGTGGCTGCCACTACTGCGTGATGCGCCGCTCGACCCATGGGGGGATGCGCATCGTGCCGCCCGAGGTTTTGTTCGAGCGCATCCCTCCGTGGGCGCGACGCGTGGGGCTGGTGGGGGCCGCGGTGAGCGACCACCCGCGGATCGTCGACATCGTGCAGCGATTGGTGTCCGAGGGTCGCGAGGTGAGCCTCAGCTCGCTGCGCCCCGACCGGCTCTCCGACGCGCTGTGCGAGGCGTTGCGCCGGGCCGGCCATCGGACGTTGACCACGGCGGTCGACGGGGCGAGCCAGCGGCTGCGCGATGCCATCGAGCGCAAGACGAAGGAGCGGCATCTGGTGCGCGCGGCCGAGCTGGCGCGCACGCATGGCTTCGAGCGGCTCAAGCTCTACGTGATGATCGGGCTGCCCGGGGAAACGGACGAGGACATCGACGAGCTGGTGCGGCTGTCGACGGAGCTGTCGCGGCTGGTGCCGCTCGCGCTCGGCGTCGCGCCGTTCGTCAGCAAGCGCAACACCCCCCTCGACGGCCAGCCGTTCGCGGGCATCGACGTGGTCCAACGGCGTCTGGAGCGGCTGCGCCGCGGCGTGCGTGGACGCGTCGACGTCCGCGCCACGAGCGCTCGGTGGGCGTGGGTCGAGTGGGTGCTCGCGCAAGGGGGAATCGACACGGGGTTGGCGGTCCTCGACGCGGTGCGTGCGGGGGGTCGGTTCGCCGACTACGTGCGCGCGTTCGACGCGCTCGCGCACCGGCATCGGCCGCGACGCGCGCTGCCGGTCGTCGCGTGACAGCAGGGGATTGCATCGCGGCCAGGGCTTGGTCTCGGACTCGGTCCCGGTCTCGGGCTCGGACTCGGACTCGGACTCGGTCTCGGGCTCGGTCTCGGTCTCGGACTCGGACTCGGACTCGGTCTCGGACTCGGACTCGGACTTAGACTCGGTCTCGGGCTCGGGCTCGGAGTCGGGAACGGACTCCGTCTCGGAGTCGGGCTCGGGGACGGCCCTCTTGTCGCGGTCGCACGGCTGGCACGGCGCTATCGACCGTAGCCGGCTGCCGCCGACTCGGGGGGCGAGGTCGACGAAGTCTCGCTCCCGGCGCGAGAACTGGGGGGAGACGATGCAGGGGCTGCGCCCGATGCGCCGACACCGCCCCGCAGGTAGCGGCGCAGCGCTTCACAGGCGAGGTCGGACGCTTTGATGCGCCATCGTGGGCCGTTGACGACGAGGGCGGCGAGCGCGATGCTGGGGCGCTCGGCCGGTGCGAATCCGACCCACCAGGTGTAACCGCGATAGGGCGAAGGATTGGACAGCGTGCCGGTCTTCCCCGCGGCGGTGATCGACCCGAGTCGGGGGCGGCCCGCCCGGTCGTGGAAGGCGCGACGGGAAGTGCCGCGCGTTACGGTGGCCTGCATCATCCGCCCGACGGCCCGAGCGGTGGTGCGCGACAAAACCTGACGGAATACGGACGGCTCGAAGCGGTGCAGGGGTCGCCCCCGCGCGTCGAGGACACGGTCGACCATCGTCGGACGAGGCATCCGGCCGTCGGCCGCGAAGACACTCGCGACGAGCGCCCCGTGCAGCGGAGACATGTGTACGTGCCAGAATCCGGCGGCCGCACGTGCGAATTCGAGCGGCTCGCGCTCGCGGTCGGGGATGCGGACCGGGCTCGGTCGCGTGCGCACGTCGAACGGCAGTGCGTGACCGAACCCGAAGGCGGCGGCGTGGCGTTCGAGCCGCGCGGTGTCCAGGTGCCGCAGCGCGAGCTTGGCGAATACGGCGTTGATCGAGCTTCCGACGGCATCCTCGAGGTTCGCGCAGTGGCGGTCCCGACGCGGGTCGTCGACGAGGTCCAATGGGGAGAGCCGGCGAAAGCCGCCGCCGTAGCAGACGCGTCGATCGGGATCGACGCCCGCTTCGAGCAAGGCGGCCGCGGTGACGAGCTTGAAGACGGAGGCCGCCGGCGGTGTCGGGTCGAGGGCCAGGTCGGTCGCGATCGCCGGATTGGCGGTCGAGTGATTGACGTACGCGAGCACGCGGCCGGTCGATGGCTCGATCGCGACCACCGAGGCGTAGGGAACCTCGTGTCGTGCGAGGTAGGTCTGGAGATGGGCCTGCAGGGGCGGATCGAGCGTGAGCTGGGCTCGACGCCCGCCCGGCAACTCGACGACGAGCGACGATCCGTCGGCACGCAAGGTGGACCGATCGAAGCCGTCGAGCACGTTCGTGCCGACGCTCGCACGCCGACCCCGATCCTGCACCTGGCGAGTCCTCGGCTGGGCGAGGCCTGGCGCGGTGGTCGCGGTCGGACCCGTGGCGGCGAGCGCGGCGAGCGCGATGGCGACCCACCACGCCGTGATGGACGGCAAACGTCCGAGCCGAGACCGCACCCGCATGCGACGTGACACCGCGTCCACCTTCGACCCGAGCGCAGCGGCGGTCCAGAAACCGGCGAGCGCTTTGCCGCTCAACCGCGGCGCGGGTTATGCTTCCGTCGTGTCGGGCGACGACGACACGACGACGAACCCGCACAAGACCGTCGTCACATTCGTGCAGTCCGCCGCCCGCCGGCCGCGTGTTTCGGACGAAGCCTGCCTCGTGGTGATCTACGGAGACGACCTGGGTCGACGGGTCCCGCTGGGCGACGAGCCGATCGTCATCGGGCGCTCGAGCCGTTGCGAGCTCCAGTTCGATCAGGAAGCCGTTTCGCGCACGCACTGCCGCTTGGATAAGGTGGGCCCATCGTGGGTACTGCGCGATCTCGGATCCACCAACGGAACGTACGTCAACGACGAGCTGATCGACGAGACGCGGCTGCGCGACGGGGACCTCATCAAGGTGGGCCGCACGATCCTCAAGTTCATCGTGGGGGGAAACGTCGAGGCCCAGTACCACGAGGAGATTTATCGGTTGATGACCGTCGATGGTCTGACCGAGCTGCACAATCGCCGCTATTTCGGCGAGATGCTCGAGCGCGAGGTGTCGCGAGCCCGCCGCTACGGCAAGACGTTCGCGCTCGTGCTCTTCGATATCGATCATTTCAAGAAGATCAATGACACGTACGGTCATCTTGCCGGCGACGCCGTCCTGCGGCGGCTCGGCGCGCTCGTGCGTGGCCGCGTCCGGCGCGACGACGTGGTCGCGCGCACGGGTGGCGAGGAGTTCGCGATTCTGCTCCCGGAGGCGGGATTGCAGGGGGGCATCGAAGTCGCGCAAAAGCTGCGCGCGCTCGTCGAGTCCTCGTCGTTCGTGTTCGAAAGCGTGACGATTCCGGTCACGATCAGCGCGGGCGTCGCCGAGTGGCTGCCCTCGATGTCCAGCCCGGACGACATCATCCGCGCGGCCGACGAACGCCTGTACGAGGCCAAGCGCACCGGGCGCAACCGCGTCTGCGGCGGATAGCCGCGGCGTCGTTGCGCGATCTGCCGGATGCCCGCGCTGGCTTGACAGCGACGGACCGCCCGCGCGAACGTGCACGCGTGCCGGCGTGGCTACAGGCCCCGGCGCCGCAGCCCCCGTCTCTGCCCGGAGGGTACGGCCTCGCTCTGCTGCAATCGCTCCTGGCGCTCGCCGCGATCTGCATTCTCGCGTGGGTCGTGCTTCGGTGGAGCGCGCAGCGTCGGCTGTTCGGCGCGGGGGCGGCGGCGCGCATCCGCGTTCTCGAACGGGTGTTCCTCGACGGCCGGCGCGTGCTCTACCTCGTCCGGGTCGGTGACCGCACGCTCCTGCTCGGCGCGGGCGAGAGTGGCCCGCCGGCCGTGCTCGCGACGCTCGAGGGCGTCGAGGATCTCACCGTGCCCGCACCGGTCCCCCCGAGACGGTTCGGGGACGTGCTGCGCGCGTTCGGCGGGCGGAAGACCGAGACCAACGCAGGCGCGGCGCACGACGCGCGGGAGGAAGCGTGAACGAGGGACTCGCGGGCTCTCCGCTCGTCACGCTCCTGGCGCTCGCGGCGCTGGGGCTGCTTCCCTTTGCGTTCATGATCGCGACGAGTTTCGTGAAGATCGCCGTGGTCCTGGGCATCGTCCGCAGCGCGCTCGGTACGGGACAGGTACCGAGCGGGACCGTGATCACCGCGCTCGCCGCGATCCTGTCGCTGTACGTGATGGCGCCGACGTTCCACGCGATGGCGGTCGCCGCAGCGCCTCGTCTGGAGGCCGTCGACCGGCGCGACCCGCTCGCCGGGCCGAGCGGCGAGGCGCTCTTCGAAGCCGCGCGGGCGGGCGCGGAGCCGATGCGGGACTTCCTCGCTCGTCACGCGGGCCCGCGCGAGACGGAGATGTTTCTTTCGCTCGCGCGCCAGGCGCGACCGGCGGACCGCGCCGCGGAGGTGGGTGCTCGGGACTGGATGGTGCTTCTGCCGGCATTTCTCGTCACGGAACTGTCCGAGGCGTTCCAGATCGGGTTTCTCGTCTTCATTCCGTTCCTCGTCGTCGACATGGTGGTGGCCAACGTGCTTCTCGCGCTGGGCATGCACATGCTCTCGCCGACGACGGTGAGCTTGCCTTTCAAGCTGCTTTTGTTCGTGCTGGCAGACGGCTGGTACGTGCTCGCCCGCGCGCTCGTCCTCGGTTACGCGTGATCCATGGTGACAGGACGCGAGCTGGACCGCGAAACGGGTGCGAAGCTCTCGGCCGATACGGGAACGGCTCGACGTGAATTGCTGTTCGCGGCGCATCACCGGTGGTGATCGTCGCGCCGACTGCGGGTCATGAAGCAACGACAGGGTGATCCCGAGGCGAAGAAAGCCCCTGCGCTGACCGACGAGACGACGGGGAGCCTGCAACCGTGGCCCGTCGGACAGCCTGCCGTGACGTCGGGCGCCGTGCGTCTCGTCGTCGTGGCCGGAGAGCACGCCGGGCGCCGCCATACGTTCCGCGACGAGGTGGTACTGGGCCGTGGCCAGGACGCGGGCTTCGTGCTCGACGATCCGCAGACCTCGAGAAAGCACGCGCGCATCCGGCGCCTTCCCGACGGGACGTACGAGCTCGAGGATCTCGGCAGCCGCAACGGCACTTTCGTCAACGGCGAGCGTCGGGATCGCGCCCCGCTCCGCTTCGGTGACCGCATCCAGGTGGGCACCACCCTGCTCCTGTTCACGTACGTCGACCCCGCCGAGGAGCGACTCGCCGAGCGGCAGAAGCTCGAGGCACTCGGGCGGCTGTGCGCGGGGATCGCGCACGACTTCAACAACCTGCTTTCCGTCGTGCTGGCATCGGCCGCGTATGTGCGGGGGCTGGCTGGCTCGACGCCCCTCTCGGATGCCGAGGTGCGCGCGTCGCTCGACGACCTGCAATCGGCCGCGACCCGGGCGGCCGAGCTGACACGCCGCCTGGTCCACTTCGCCCGCCGGGCAGCCCCGTCGCAGTCGGTGGTCGATCTGTCCGAGCTTTGCCACGAGTCGCTCGCCATCGCGCGCCGCACGTTCGGTCGCGCGATCCGCATCGAGGCCAACGTGCTTCCCCGGATGTATGTTCAGGGGGATCGCGCCCAGCTCCACCAGCTCGTTCTCAACCTGCTGCTCAACGCGCGCGACGCGATGCCCGAAGGCGGCACCCTCGTCCTCGAGCTGTCCGACGGTGGCGCACGGCCCGAGGCGCGCCTGCCGAGCGCGGTGCGACTGACGGTACGGGACACAGGTCGCGGGATGGACGAGCAGACGCGCGCGCGTCTGTTCGAGCCGTTTTTCACGACGAAGGAGGCCGGCACGGGCATCGGTCTGGCGACGGTGCACGAGGTCGTCGTGGCGCACGGGGGCGACATCGAGGTGACGAGCGCGCCCGGTGCCGGAACCACGTTCGACGTGTGGCTTCCGAAGGCAAGCGAGGACGTCGACGATGCGCGCCGTAAGACGGCGAGCGACGAGGTTCTGCCGCCCGAGCCGTCTCGCGGCATCGTGCTCGTGGTCGACGACGACGCAGTCGTCCGGCGCTCGATCGCGAGGCTGCTTCGCGCCGACGGCCACGAAGTGCTCGAAGCAGACGGGGGAGCGTCCGCACTCGCCCGGTGCGTGGTGAGCCCGGAGCCCGATCTCGTCCTGCTCGACATCGACATGCCCGAGATGGACGGCGTGCAGTGTTTCCGTGAGATTCGCAGGCTCCGGCCCTCGATCCGCGTGCTCTTCGTGTCGGGTCACGTCGGCACCACCCGCGAGCAGGAGCTCCGCGCGGAGGGCGCGGCGGGCTTTCTCCACAAACCCTTCGACGCGGCGGGTCTGCGTGTGGCCGTCCAACAAGTGCTGAACAGGCAGACCGCCTGACCCCGGCGGTCGAGCGAAGCAATCCGCGTCTCGGACTCGGACTCGGACTCGGGCTCGGACTCGGGCTCGGGCTCGGACTCGGACTCGGGCTCGGACTCGGACTCGGGCTCGGACTCGGGCTCGGCTTCGTACCTCGACGCAAACTCCTCCTCGCCGTGCTACGGCGGGCGGAATCCGCCGTGATCGCGGACATACGCGCATCCCCGTCGCCACGTGCGTCCGGACGACGCCGCGGCGCGGCACCGCCGCTATCCTTCGCCGGATGCCTCTGCCTCCGATTCTCGAGTCCGAGATTGGCCACGTACCCGAACGCGACGACCGAGGGGACTGGCGCTGGCAACTTCGGAACGCCATCCGCGATCTCGAAGGGCTCGAACGCGCCTTCGTCTTGACGGCCGAAGAACGAGACGGAGCCCGTCGCGCGCTCGCCGGTGGCTTCCCGCTCTCGATCACGCCCTACTACGCGTCGCTCGCCGACCCGCGCGATCCGTCCTGTCCGATCCGATTGCAGTGCGTGCCTCGCGCCGCCGAATCGCGGCAGGTGCCGGGTGATCGCGTCGATCCGCTCGGTGAGGTCGCGCACGAAGTCGCGCCGCGTTTGGTGCGCCGCTACCCCGATCGGGTTCTGCTGCTCGTCACCGACCGCTGCTCGGTCTACTGCAGGTTCTGCACGCGCTCGCGCATGGTCGGCCGGGGCGGGGGTACGGCCTCGGTCGATGTCCTCGAGCCCGCTCTCGGCTGGATCGCGGCGCATCCCGAGATCCGCGACGTCATCGTTTCGGGCGGCGATCCGGGACTGCTCAGCGACGCGCGCATCACCGAGCTGCTCGAGCGGCTCCGTCGCATCGAGCACGTCGACACGGTGCGCTTCGCGACGCGCGTGCCGGTCACCCTACCGCAACGCGTGACGCCGGGATTCGCGGAGGCGCTGCGCGTCCATCCGTCGGTCTGGGTCATGACGCACTTCAACCACCCGAAGGAATTGACCGACGAGGCGCGTGCCGCGATCGGGCGCCTCGTCGACGCGGGCTTGCCCGTGATGAATCAAACCGTCCTGCTCCGTGGCGTCAACGACGATGCCGACGTGATCGAGGCGCTCTGTCGCGGCCTGGTGCGTGCCCGCGCGCGGCCGTACTACCTGCTTCAGGCCGACCCGGTGCGCGGCAGCGCGCACCTGCGCACGCCTTTGCACAGGGGCATCGCGTTGATCACGGCCTTGCAGGGACGCCTGTCGGGCATCGCGATGCCGCGGTTCGTCGTCGATGCGCCCGGCGGGCACGGCAAGGTCACGGTCGGGCCAGATTGGAAAGCGGGCGAACGGCCCGGTGTCACGACGATCCGCACGCCGCGCGGCACCCTCGTCGATTACGTGGATCCGCCACGAGACTGACCGCGTCGGAATCGCGTTCCGGCTCGCTCCCGGACTCGGGCTCGGACTCGGACTCGGTTTCGGCCTCGGCCTCGGTTTCGGTCTCGGGCTCGGCCTCGGTCTCGGTCTCGGGCTCGGACTCGCGCTCGGACTCGGACTCGGAATCACGCACGCTCTCGGAGACTGCCTCGAACTCGGTCGACATCAGGCGCTGCGGTCAGCGAGGAGTCGGTCGGCCAGTGCGCGCGCCTCGACGATGTTGTCCTCGATGCTGCAATAGGTCCAGCTTCCGTAACGACCGATGGAATGGACGCCGTGCGCCGCGAGCAGGGCCTTCTTCTCCGCGACGTCGCGTTGAGAGTCCTTCGTGATGTGCACGTAGGCCGGATCGAGCACGACGTGGTGCTCGGCGACGAGACGGTGATCGCGCACGATGCCCATCCGTCGCAGGTCCTCGAGCACCCGCGCGCGCAGCGCCTCGATGTCATCGGGCTGCAGCCGATCGTGCCGGGAGCGACCGATCTCGACGTAGAGGCTCATCCGATCGGCGCCGAAGATGTTGTCGTAGAACCCCACGCGATAGAAGCACAGCTCGCGCTGCGGCACGTAGGCCCAGTGGATCCGCTCGGGACCCTTGCGGTCGAAACCCAGATTGAAGACGAGCACGCGGTTCCAGTCGTACGGCGACGGATCGTGCGGGAGGCCCGTCATGCGCAGCAGGGTGGGGAATGGCGCCGTGCTGACCAGGTGCTCGAAGGCGATGTGCCGGCGCGGAGTAACGGCGATCCGGCGGTCGAGGTCGATGCGCACGACGGGCTCCTCGGTCTCGATCGTGCCGGGCGCGAGCGCGCCGGCGAGCGCGCGCACGTACTGGATGGCGCCACCCTCCGGATAGGTGAACGTCGTGTTGTAGCTCGCGTTGTCCGGCCGCCGGAAGTTGCGAATGATCTCGTCCTCGTCGGCGTACGGGAAGAAGCGCCCCATCGCGTCGACGTCGAGGCGCGACAGATCGGTCGCGTACAGCTTCTCGTTGTAGGGAACGAGGAACTTGTCCGCGATCGAACGGCCGAAGCGCACCTCCAGCATCTCCCGAAAATGGCTCGGGCGGACGTCGCGCGGCCGGAAGTGCAGATCGACGAGGCAGTCGATGAACTCCTCCTTCGGCAACTGGTGGATGTTCTTCTGGAACGGGAAGTCGATCCACGATCCGTTCCACCAGATGCGCGCGTCCTTGACCACGCGCAGCACGCGCGCCGGAGCCATGCGCGCGACCAGCTCGCGTTCGATCTCCGGGTGGCGAAAGTGGAAGAAGTGCCCCGAGTAGTCCCACACGAACCCGTCGCGCACGACGGTCTTGCAGTACCCGCCGATCTCGCGATCGGCCTCGAGCACGAGGCATTCGCCGTGCGGAACGCGGTCGGCGAAGGCGAGCCCCGTGACCCCCGCGCCGACGACGACGAAGCGCACGCGCTCGGTCACGGCACCTCGACGTCCACGCACCGTCCGGCCGTGCATCGCTGCCCGACTCCGCAGCGCATGGCGCAGCCACCGCAGTGGTCTCGATCGGAGGTGGTATCCACGCAGCGGATCTCGCCTCGGCCGTCGTCGCAGCAACGGTCCTCTGCGGTTCCGGCGCACTGGCCCCGACTCGGGCCGCATCGGCACAGACCGTCGTCGCAGCGATCGGCACGCCACGGGTCGCACTGCATCCCGCAGCCTCCGCAGTCGGTCGTGTCGTGCACGAAGTCCGCGCAGTACGCCATCCCCCCGTCCTCGCGTGGAGGACAGCAGGTCGAGCCCCGGTCCCCCGCGCAACCGAGGCGCACCGTGCCGCAGACGCAGTCGCCGTTGCGGCACTCGGTCCCGCGGCCGGCGGCGCAACGCAGACCGCAACGGCCACAGTGCTCGGGATCGATTCGCACGTCGACGCAGCGGCCCTCACAACACCGCGTCGGAGGGGCACAGGGCGGCACGCATCCACCGGGCACATCGGGCTCGAGCGCTTCCGACCGCACGTCCACGGGCATCGTGTCCGTGGCGCCGACCTCGTAGCGTGCGGAACCGTCCGCAGGTGCGTGGCCGCCGCCACACGCGACCAGCCACCACCACGCCCCCCATGTCCCTGCCGCCCACGACACGGTCGTGCGTCCGACGCGCGGACTGTGGCGCGGAAGGCGCCTCCCGGCCAGTGCGGGGCCTCCGGGCCCGGGGGGCGCCTCGCCCTGCCGTCCGGCCCTCGCAAGCTTTCTTGCGGCCGTACGCCATTGGCGCACCATGGGCCCCGTGCGCGTCATCGTCGAGGCGCTCGCGCGGGACGGCGTCGAGGCGGAGATCCTCGAGGCACTGGAGGGCTGGACCGACCTCTCCACGTTCTGGCGCGAGTCCTCCGATCCGTCGCTCCTGTTTCGCGTCGCGAGCGCCGCGGGGCTCGATCCGCGCTGGAGCATCGCGGCGGCCCTCGACTGCGCTTGGGCGGTGGCCGAGTACGTCGGCCCCGACGAGCCGCGGCCGCGTGAGGCACTGCTGGCCGTCCGCAACTGGCTCGAGGGACGCATCGGCGCCGAAGAGTGCCGCCGGCATGCGGAGGGCGCCGAGGCCGCGGCCCGCGCGTACCGCGATGCGCGCAAGGACGTCGATGCCTCGCTGCGTCGCAGCTATCGGGCCGCCGCGTACGCCTCGTACGCGGCCGCCCGCACGGCAGCTCTCGCAGCCGATGCCGGCTTGACGGCCGAGCTGCACTACGACGAGCACTACACGTTCGAGGACGCGTGGGAGGGCGTGCGGCAGCGTTGCGGCGAGGAGTGTGGCCGGGTTGCCCGCGACGTCGTCGAGGCCGCCGTGAGCGCCGCGGCGGCCCAGGTGACGCACGCCACGGGAAGCTACGTCGCCGGGGGTGCGGCCGCATCCGAGGCTCGCGCCGCGGCAATGAGATGGGCCGCCGACATCGTGCGCGCGCGCATTCCCGTCGAGCACGTCGTGAACGCCGCTCGTGCCCGCCACGGATCGGTCTGACGGCGGGGCTCGGGCTCGGACTCGGGCTCGGGCTCGGGCTCGGACTCGGGCTCGGGCTCGGGCTCGGACTCGGGCTCGGGCTCGGACTCCTACTCCGATCCCGACCCAGACTCGTGCGTCGCCCCGGCCTCAAACGACCCGTCGCCGTCCCCCCGATCGACGCGATCGCCGCAAGGCGACGCGCTCAGCGACCCGTGGCCTGGAGCGCGCGCATGAATGCGTCCCCGATGCGGACCGCCGCCTCGCGCACCTCGAACGTTCCGTCGGCCCGCAGCACGAGCGGATCGATCTCCACGCCTTCGACGTGGGGGCGCTGCTCGTCCACGAACGCGGCGATCCGGCCGAGCACACCGGCGAGCGCGTTGCACGTCTCGCGCCGCTCCTCGGTCCGAGGGCCGAGCAGCAAACGATGCCCGCGCAGCCGTCCGAGCACCCGCTCGATGCGTTCGGGCGCCGCGGGAAGCACGGCATCGGTGCAGTCGTCCGCCGCCAGCCCGTGCGGATCGGCGAAACCGATGCGCGCGAGCACGAGCCCCTCGGGCAGTGGTACCGCACCGATACGCAGCAGCGCGCGCGCGGGCATCGATGCGCCGACGGTCACGCCGAGAATCCGCGCGGTCGGATCGTGTCGTGCCGCCAGCTCGTGGAGCTGTCGGAACGCCTCGCGCACCCGCGTCGGTCCCTCGACGCCGTCGACCGCGAGATCGGGATGGTCCCAGATCCGCAGGTCCGGAGAGGCCAACGCGAGCCGTACGGGAAAGCCAATGCGGGCGGCCTCACTCGCGGCCCGCGATGGGCTCGTGACCAGCTCCTCGACGGGTAGCGGGACGCCGTACGGGGCGAGCGCGTTCTTGCTCGCGGGATCCGATAGGCGTCGCGGCGGGCCGAAGAGCACCTCGTGCGCTGCGCGACGCGCGGCAGGCTCAAGGCTCGGGCGGGCTTCGGGGGTGGCCCACGGCGGACTGGCCGCGCGCAGCGCTTCGAGGGCCGCGAGGACGTCTCGGGGCTCGCCGATGCGGTAACGGCCGCGCGGCGTCTCGAGCGCGAGCATGCCTTCGTCGTCGCGCACCAGCCGCGGCCCGCTTCGCCCCGCAGGCTCCAGGCACCCGGCGAGGCGACGCTGGTCGACGCGACTCAGGCCCCGCGTCGCCAGACCGGTCGACGCGTCGACGCCGGCGTCGAGCAGGGCGAGCAGGGCGAGTAGCGGGCGCACTTCGGCCACCGCGGGCACGCCGAGATCGAGGGCCACCGCGCGGGGCCAGTAGCGATCGTCGGTCGACTCGAGGACCGCGAGCGCGGCGCGTCCCGTGCCCGCACGCGCACGGAGCGCGTAGGCCACGAGCTCCTCCTCGCGAGGAAGGGCGCAAACAGCGCACGCCGTCGGGCGTCCCATCTCCGCTGCGCGCGCGGCGTGGGGCAGTGGCGAAGCCTCGACGATGGGCTCGATGCCGACCCCCGTCGTCGCGGCCAGGCGGGCCAGATCGACGGCCAGGTCGGCCTCGTCGCAGAAGACGGCCCAGCTCGAGCTCACCGGCCCGTGGCCGTGGAGGCGCGCGTGCGCACCGTCGCGGCGAGCAGATGGAACCGACCCGTGCGTTCGACGAGCAGTCCTTCGATTTCGAGGGACGCTCCCATACGCGCGTCGAGCAACGTGGCGATCACGGCCTCCGTCTTCGCGACGAAGATGGGGATGCGGGCCTCCCGCGTGCGCAGCTGCACGGCGCGCCGTACGTCGAGGCCGGCAGCCGTCGCGACCTCGTCGAAAACGGGCTCGATGGCGACGAGCTCGTCGACGAATCGCACCATCCGACCCACATGTCGTTCGGGAATCAACGCGAGGGCGCGCGGCGGCACCCGGACGACGTCGCCCGGACGGACCGCGCGCAGAGGCGCGAACGGATCGCCGCGATCTTGAGCCTCCGAACGAGGCATGAGCGCACCGAGGCAAGCGAGCAGACTGGCGCTGGCAAGGACGACTCTCACGCGCGGGAGCATAACAGCGGGCTCTCGGCGGGTAGCAAACTCTGACCGAGCTCGCTCCTCGCCGTCGCAGTCAGACCGGACAAGGGGTCCGGCTATGGCTCGGGCGCACGGCGGCGGCCGAGTGGGTTGACGGCGGTTCCAGCTCCGCCTGGGTCTCCGGGCTCGGGCAGGGTCTCGGGCTCGGACACCGTCTCGGACACGGTCTTCGACTCCGACACGGGCTCGGGCCACGGCCTCGAACTCGCAACACCCCTCGATACCGTCAACCCATGTGACCGCTGCCGTCAGGACTTCGTTTGGTCACGCCCGATCGAAGCACGGCGCCGTCAGGAATCCGATACGATTTCGAAGAGAAGCACGGAGCCGCCGACGGCACCGCCCAGGACGAGGAGCACGCCATCCGGAGGCTCCAGGCGCGCCGACGCGACGATCATCCCGGCGGCGAGAAGCCCGCCAGCGGCACCCAGCGTGGCGAGCAACCACGAGGCGTTGGCACCGAGGCGGTTACCCGTCCATGCGACACCGGCGCTCGTGCCGACGAGCAAGCCGACCAGGCCGAGCGGACCGCCCAGGTCGCGGCAGCCGTCTAGATGGTCCGAACGAAGCAAGCAGCCAAGGCGAAAACCGACCAACGTGCCCAGCAGCCCACCGCCCGCTCCGGCGAGCGCCTCGATCACCGAGCGCTGGGCGCGCGTGACGCCCGCGACGAGCGGCGCGGACGGGTCAGCGCCCGAATCGTATTCCGACGGACGGTGGCCCTCGGGTGGAACGCCGAGCGCGGACGCGGTCTCGGGCCCATGCTCGGCCTGGCCCCGACTCGGAGCTGCAATCGCCACGAGCACCACGACCAGCCAGGCCACGCACGAGCATCATCGCCACCCCTGTCGGTGGTCGCAACGCAAAGGGGCGTCGGGCGACGAAATCCGACTCGACTCGGGATCCGGCGCCGCGTCGGGCTCGGATTCGGTGTCGGACTCTCGAATCGGAGTGCTCAAAACCGAATCGTGAGCCCACCGGGCCCGAAGCCGATGGTCTGACCCTGCAGACCGAGACGCACCGCGAGGCGGTCGTTGTATCGCGTGACGGCCTGCGCCGCCGAGACGATGCCGTAAACGTAGCCGCCGATCACCAGGAACACCGCGAGGGGCAGCGTTACCGGTGCGTCCCCGCAGACGGGGTCATCGTAAGGGTCACATGAGGTGTCGGGAAATGCCAGGGCGACGGCAAGGACGAATGCGCCCCACGTCACGAGGCTGCCCGTGAGGTTTTCGGCGTAGAGATTGCCGACGCCGGGCAGAAAGACCTCGAGCACGATCGCGACGCCGATGCTCTTCGACAGCGCATTGAAGAGCATCCAGCGCTGCGCGAGCGTCGAGGCGTCGGCGGTGGCGCTCGAGGCGGTTCCAGAAGGCGCCGGGGGCGGCGCCGCCGCCGCGTAGCCCTCGGGAATGATCGGGGTAACCGACGGTGGTTGGATCGTCTGCTCCGCGGGTGTCGGATCGACGAAGACATCGGATCCCTGCGCGGGTCGGGAGGACGGTTGGCCCTGGGCGGAAGCGCTCGCCGCTGCGAGCGTCATCGCGACGAATAGAGCGAGCACCGATCGCACGGTGCAGCGCATTTCCCACGAAATGTATCAGAACAACGGGGTCAACAGCGCCGATCCGTTTGCTCGATGGAGCGCAGCCATGTCGCAAGTTCCAAGGCGGAGACGGAGTCCGGATCCGAAACCGAACCCAAGACGGAGACCGAGCCCGAGCCCGAGACCGTGCCCGACAGGCTCGACGACTCCCGTGAGGTCTCTTGATTCCCGCCCATCGTCGTCCTCAAGACGATGGCATCCCCTCGACGGACGAAGGGGACGCGATGCGAGCCAGCCGTGACGTGCCGGCCTCGACGCACGCGCCCGTTCGTGCGAGCTCGGTCGCGAGTACCTTCCCGGTGTGGGTGACTGCCCGCGCGAGCTGCTCGGGCGTGCCTTCGGCGACGATGCGCCCGCCGTCTCGCCCTCCTTCGGGGCCCAGATCCACGATCCAGTCGGCCGCCAGCATGACGTCCGGGTGATGCTCGATGACGACGACACTGTCCCCTCGATCGACGAGGGACTCGAGCACGCCGAGCAGACGCGCGACGTCGTCGCGGTGCAGTCCCGTCGTCGGCTCGTCCATGACGTACAGGGTGCGCTTGGCGCCTGTCGTCGACAGCTCCGCGACGAGCTTGAGCCGTTGCGCTTCGCCGCCCGACAGCGTGTGGCTGGGCTGGCCGAGCCGAAGGTACCCCAGCCCGAGCGCATCGAGCAGCCGCAGCGGACGCGCGATCTCCGGCACCGCGCCGAACCGCTCGAGTGCTTCGGCGACCTCGAGGTCGAGGATCTGCGCCGCGTTCAGTCCGTGCAGGCGCACGCCGAGCGTCTCGCGTTCGAATCGCCGGCCGCCGCAGACCTCGCAGGACACGTGCATCGTCGGCAGGAACGCCATCTCGACGGCGGTGCTGCCGCGTCCTTCGCACGCTTCGCAGCGACCCCCGCGCACGTTGAAGGAGAAGCGCGACGCGTCCCAGCCTCGCGCGCGCGCCTCGGGCGTCGAGGCGAGCCAGCGGCGGATGGCGTCCCAGACACCGACGTAGGTGGCGGGAACCGAGCGCGGGGTGCGCCCGATCGGCGACTGGTCGATCTCGACGGCGCGCCGCAAGGGCTCCCAGCCTTCGAGCGCGTCGTGGGCGCCGGGCGGCTCGACGCCCGCGACACCGAGCCGTCTTTGGACCGCGCGCAACAGCACGTCGCGCACGAGCGTCGATTTGCCCGATCCGCTGACTCCCGTGACGACGACGAGCCGCCCGAGCGGAAGCCGCAAGGTGACGTCCTGCAGGTTGTGCGCGCGGGCACCGCGCAGCACGAGGCTTGGTTGCCCGTCGACGGGACGACGCCGCTCGGGCACCCGAGGCGGCCGCGCGAGCGCCGCACCGGTGACCGACGTCGGCTCGTCGAGGAGCGTCGACGGTGGGCCCTCCGCGACGACATGCCCGCCCCGCCGGCCGCCCCCAGGGCCGACGTCGATGACGTGATCGGCGGCGCGGATGGTTTCGGCGTCGTGCTCGACGACGAGCACGCTGTTGCCTCGTTCCACCAGGCCCCGCAGCGCGCCGATCAGCCGTGCGGTGTCGCGCGGATGCAGCCCGATCGTCGGTTCGTCGAGCACGTACAGCACGCCCGTCAGGCCCGCGCCCAGTTGCGCCGCGAGCCGTACGCGCTGCATCTCGCCCCCGGACAGCGTCCATCCCGACCGGTCGAGCGTGAGGTAGCCGACGCCCACCTGCTCGAGAAAAGCGAGCCGGCGATCGGCCTCCGCGAGCGGCACGCGCGCGATTTCGCGTTCCCTCGCGTTGAGACGCAAGGACGCGAGCCGGGCGCGCGCGTCCGTGACGGATAGACGGAGCACCTCGTCGATGCGTACGCCCCCGACCGTGACCGCGCGCGCCAGCGACGAGAGCCGGCTGCCGCCGCACGCCTCGCAGACGGCCGCGTCGGGGGCCTCGAAGACCCGACCCAGACCCCCGCACGCCTCGCACGCACCCTGGCGCGTGTGGAACGAGAAGAAACGCGGGTCGAGATCGGGCACGCCGCGGCCGCAGCTCGGGCAGGCACGCCGTTCCGAAACGAGCATCTCGACGCCGCGCGACCGCACGAGCAGGCGTGCGATGCCCTCGGCACGGGCGAAGGCGGACCGCAGCAGTTCCTCGATGCGCGGATCGGCGCCGCGGGCCCGGCCGACGACGACGTCGACGTCGTGCTCGCGATAGCGGTCGAGCTGCATGCCCCGCTCGACCGTGCGAAACGAGCCGTCGACGCGGACCTCCTCGAAACCCTCTTTTCGAAGTTTTTCGAATAACTCGCGGTAGTGCCCCTTGCGGCCCCGCACGACGGGCGCGAGCACGGTGACCCCGTCGGACCCGTAACGATTCGCTACGTCGCGCGCCACTTGCGCGGGCGAGCGCGGCGCGATCGGCTCGGCGCATTCCGGACAGTGCGGTGTGCCGGCGCGGGCCCACACCAGGCGCAGATCGTGGGCGACTTCGGTCAGCGTGCCGACGGTGCTGTGCCCACCGCCGTGCGTGCTGCGCTGCTCGAGGGAGACGCACGGCGGGAGACCCACCACGCGGTCCACGTCGGGCCGGGGAAGCTGGGGCAGGTACTGCCGCGCGTATGGGGAGAGCGTTTCGAGATAGCGCCGCTGGCCCTCCGCGTAGACGACGTCGAACGCGAGCGTGCTCTTGCCCGAGCCGCTCGGGCCGGTGACGACGACCAGTCGGCCACGCGGAATGCGGACCGTCACGTCGTGCAGGTTGTGCTCCCGCGCGCCCTGCACGACGATGGCGTCGGGGTCGTACTCCTCGTCGACGGGCGCCCCGCGGTGCTCGGTCGGGCTCGCGAGCTCGGACGGCTGCCGCGGCACGAGCCCGAGCTCGGCGGCCAGGTGCGGCGCCGTGCGGCTCTGCGAGCGCGCGACCTGCTCGGGGGTTCCGACGGCGACGATCCGGCCTCCGTCGTCTCCCCCGCCCGGGCCCAGATCGACGATCCAGTCGGCGTGGGCGGCGAGGCGCATGTCGTGCTCGACCACGACCACGGTCGAACCGTCGGCCAGCAGGCGCTCGAACAGACCCAGCAGCGGTTCGACGTCCTTCGGATGCAGTCCGGCGGTCGGCTCGTCCAGGACGACGAGTGCCCCCCGTGGTGCCCGGATCAACGCCTCGGCGAGCTTGAGCCGCTGCGCCTCGCCCCCGGACAGCGTGCTCAGCGATTGTCCCAGACGCAGGTATCCGAGACCCACGTCCTGCAACCGTTTCAATCCGCGCGCGATCTCCTCGTCGTCTGCGAAGTGCTCGAGCAGGTCGGTCGCGCTGGTCTCGAGGAGCTGGGCGACGTTGTAGCCGCGGTGGCGCACGTCCAGCACGGCCCCGACGAAGCGGCGGCCACCGCACTCGGGGCACGTGAACGTGACGTCCGCCAGGAACTGCATCTCGACGGTCTCGGCGCCCTCGCCGCGGCACGCCTCGCACCGCCCGCCGGGGACGTTGAACGAGAACATGCTCGGCTTCCAGCCTCGTTGGCGTGCGAGCGGTTCGGCGGCGAGCCGCGCGCGGAACGCGTCCCAGACCCCGAGATAGGTGGCCGCGTTGCCCCGCGAGGTGCGGGCGAGCGGAGCCTGGTCGACGTGAATCGCATCCGGGAGCCCGTCGGCGCCCCGGAGCCCCTCGAACGGCAGGGGCGGCTCCGCGCCCAGTTCGAGGTGCCGACGTACCGCGGGCACCAGGGTGTCGACGACGAGCGAGCTCTTGCCCGATCCGCTCGGGCCCGTGACGACCGTGAGGGCGCCGAGCGGAATGCGCAGCTCGACTCCGCGCAGGTTGTTGCCACGCGCGCCCGTGAGCTCGAGCCATCCGCGTGCCTTGCGGCGTCGCACGCGTGAGACGGCTTCGCGCCGCAGCGCCCGCCCGGTCGCCGTGTCGGCGCGCGCGAGCTGCGCCGGGGTCCCATCGAAGACGATGCGGCCGCCCCGTTCGCCGGCTCCCGGACCGAGCTCCACGACGCGGTCCGCCGCTCCGATCACCCCCTCGTCGTGCTCGACGACCACGACGAGGTTGCCCGCGCGTGCCAGGCGCCGGACGACGCCCGCCAGCCGCGCCACGTCCGCCGGATGCAGACCCACCGTCGGCTCGTCGACCACGAACAGCGCACCCGAGAGCGACGCGCCCATGGCGCTCGCCAGTGCGACGCGCTGCGACTCGCCGCCCGACAGCGTACGCGAGGGCCGGTCGAGCGTGAGATAGCCCAGGCCTACGTCGCAGAGCGTGCGGAGCCGACGGGCGATTTCGCGCAGCAAGAGCGAGACGGCGGGGTCCGCGCGCCGACTCGGCTGCTCGGCCTCGATCACCTCCAGCGCACGGCCGATGGGCAATGCCATCCACGCCGGCAGCGTCAGGCCGGCCAGTCGCCACACGAGCGCCTCGGGGCGCAAACGAGTCCCGCCGCAGTCGCGACACGTGACCTGGGCGCGATAGCGGGAAAGAAGAACCCGCACGTGCAGCTTGTAGGCACGCGACTCGAGCCATTCGAACCATCCGCGGACGCCCCACCACCCGTCGGGCCAGCCGACTCCGTCGCCCTCGAGCACCCACGCGCGGTCCTCGGGCGACAGTCGGGACCACGGAACGTTCATCGGCACGCCGCGTCGGCGACACCATCGCGCGAGTTGTTCGCGCTCCCACGCGGTCGACGCGGTCGTCCAGGGCTGAATGGCGCCTCCCGCCAGCGTACGTGACGGGTCGGGCACGACGCGGTCGAAGTCGATGTCCAGAATCCGGCCGAAGCCGTGGCAGGTCTCGCAGGCCCCCAGGGGATTGTTGAAGGAGAACATCGCGGGGACCGGATCGCGAAACGATCGGTCGCAGTACGCGCAATGCAGACCGCCGCCGAATCGCAATCGCGGGCCGTCCTCGACACGCACTTCGGCGCGCCCGCCCGATCGACTCATCGCGGCCTCGAGCGCTTCGAGGAGCCGATCCCGCTCCTCCGACGCGGCCACCGTGCGATCGGCGATCACGTCGAGCACGGCGCCCGGCGCGTTCTGCGGGCGTCGCTTCCGTCCGGCCCGGCTCGCCCGCGCGCCGAGCACATCGGAGGGGCGCACCTCGTCCAGATCGCGCGCCTCGTCCCCGAGCCAGACGCGCCGATAGCCGTCGGCGAGCAACGCGTCGCGAACCTCGAGGAAACTCTCGGCGTCGCGAACCTCGACCGGGTAGGTCACGGTGACCAGCCGTCCGGCGGCCACCTCGAGCAC
>JANWZI010000067.1 GCA_025054695.1 Myxococcota bacterium
CCCAGCACAGCGAGCGGGTTTCGGGGGCGCAGCCCTCTGCAAGCAGGCTCAGCGCGCCGAGAACGACGAGCGTCGCGGGGCGCGCGGAGCGGGCCATTGCGCGGAGGGTAACACGATCCCTTGGACTCGGACTCGGACTCGGGCTCGAAGTCGGGCTCGGTGTCGGTCTCGGTCTCCGACTCGGGCTCAGGCTCGGTCTCCGACTCGGACTCGGACTCGGGCTCGGGTTCGGATTCGGGCTCGGACTCGGGCTCGGACTCGGCCTCGGATTCGGACTCGGTCTCGGTCTCGGACTCGGACTCGGACTCGAACTCGAACTCGGGCTCTGACGCGGACTCGGTCTCGGGCTCGAGTCCCTTCGCGCACGGCGCAGCGAACGGCTCTTGACGGTGGGCGTGGCGAGACGTTCCATGAGCCGCGTGTCGGATCCGGTCTCTCGCGCGTTGTTCGAGCGAGCGCGACGCGTCATCCCGGGCGGCGTCAACTCTCCGGTGAGGGCCTTTCGCGCGGTCGGCGGCGAGCCGGTGTTCGTCCGCTCGGCGAGTGGGGCCTGGATCGAAGGCGCCGACGGACGCCGATACGTCGACCTCGTCTGCAGCTGGGGCGCGCTGATTCTCGGTCACGCTCACCCCGCCGTCGTGGAAGCCGTCGAGCGCGCCGTGCGACGGGGCTCGAGTTACGGTGCGCCCACCGAGGCCGAAATCGAGCTCGCCGAGCGCATCGGCTGGCGCATGCCCTCGGTACCGATGTCACGACTCGTCTCGAGCGGCACCGAAGCGGTGATGGGCGCTCTGCGACTCGCGCGCGGCGCGACGAGCCGCGACCTCGTCGTCAAGACCGAGGGCTGCTACCACGGCGGAGCCGATTACTTGCTCGTGCGCTCCGGCTCCGGGCTCGCGACCGCCGGGCAGCCCGACAGCGCGGGCGTGCCCGCCGCCATCGCGGGCACGACCCTCGTCGTGCCGTACAACGACGTCGAGGCCGTCGCGTCGGTCTTCGAGCGCCACGGGGAGCGAATCGCGGCGGTCATCGTCGAGCCTGTCGCGGGCAACATGGGCGTCGTGCCACCCGAGCCGGGCTGGCTCGAAGCGCTGCGCGCGCAGTGCGACCGGCACGGTGCGCTGCTCGTCTTCGACGAGGTGATCACGGGTTTTCGGATCGCGCCGGGCGGGGCGCAGCAACGTTTCGGCGTGCGCGCCGATCTGACGACGCTCGGCAAGATCCTCGGCGGAGGATTCCCGCTCGGCGCGTACGGTGGCGCCCAGCAGCTCATGGAACGGGTCGCGCCCGTCGGGCCCGTCTATCAGGCCGGAACGCTGTCGGGCAATCCGGTGGCCGTGGCGGCTGGTCTCGCGACCCTCGAGGTCCTGGGCGCACCCGGAACCTACGAGGAGCTCGAGCGCAAGGGGGCACGCCTGGAGCAGTCGCTGCGCGAAGGAGCCGCGCGCGCGGGGGTCGAGGTGTGCGTCCAGCGCGTCGGCTCGATGCTCACGGTCTTCTTCACGCCGGATCCGGTGCGCCGTTGGTCCGACGCGGACCGCAGCGATCGGGCCGCGTTCGCGCGCTGGCACCGCGCGCTGCTCGAGCGGGAGGTGTACTGGCCTCCGTCCCAGTTCGAGGCCGCCTTCGTCTCGCTGGCGCACGACGAAACGGCCCTATCACGCGTCGAGCAGGCCGCGTGCGAGGCCTTCGCTGCCGTCGCGGAGTCGAGGGCGTCGAGCGATTCCCGGCCGGCGTGAGCGTGATTCCGCGCACACGTCCACGTTCGTGCTCACTTCCCACGCACGCCTTTGACCCCTCTGCGGGTGCGTGCTAGAGGGCGCGCGCCTTTCGCGCCGGTCCGTCCCGTGCTGCGCACGTCCTCCATGTCGCTGTTCGGACCCGAATCCCGCGAGCAACTGCGTGTGGCCGCGCGGATCGGCGCGGTATCGCTCGAGATCGGCATCGGCATGCTGATCGGCTGGTTCGCCGGACGCTGGCTCGACAGGGAGCTCGGAACCGCGCCGTGGCTCGGTCATTCGGGCCTTCTGCTCGGCTTGGTTGCCGGTCTTCGTAGCCTCGTGCGCACGATCCGTCGCATCCGCCGCGACATGGAGCGCGACGGGACCGGGGGCAGTGCGCCGTGAGCCCCGCCCGCGCACGCACGACGGCCTTGGTGGATGCGTCCACCATCCTGGTCGCCCTCTTCGGAGCGCTCGCGACGGCTGCGGTCGCCGTGCTCGGTGGCGCGCAGCCCGCGCTCGGAGCGCTGTGCGGCGCCCTCGTGGCGCTGGTGGACTGGGTCGCGCTGCGAGCGCTGGGGCGGATGCTGCTCGAAGGCGGGGCGCCTCGCCGACTCGCAATCGGCGGTCTCATCCTCAAGGTTCTCACGCTGCTGCTCGTGGTCTGGGTGCTGCTCGCCGTCCTGCGGGTGCATCCGGTCGGCTTCGTCGTGGGAACCAGCGGGCTCGTGCTGGGCTCCCTGATCGGCTCGCTGCCGGCGCTCGCCGGTACCGCGAGGGAGGACTGAAGTGCCCCACGGTCAAAGCTGGTTCAGCGTGCTGCTCGGAACGTTCTACGAGAACGTCGAGCGTACGCTCCAGGTACTGGGCCGGCCCTTTGCCGAACCAGGTCAAACCTGGATCGCGCACGGTCCCATCACGGTCGGTCACGTCTTCGCGTGGGTATTCGTGCTGCTGCTCGTGGTCGCGATCGGTGCGGTCGCGGGAGCACGCGTGCGTCGCGCCGAGGCGGCGCTCGTGCCGGAGGTGCGGCTCGACGTTCGCACGTTCGTCGAGCTGCTCGTCGAGGCGACCTACGGGCAGATGAAGCAGATCATGGGTCCCGAGGCCGCGCGGTACTTCCTGCCGCTCATCGGCACGTGTGCGTTTCTCATCTTGTTCAGCAACGCCATGGGGCTCGTGCCGGGATTCGAACCGCCCACGAGCAATCTGAACACGACCCTCGCCTGCGGGCTCGTCATCTTCGTCACCACGCACGTCTACGGCGTCCGTCACCACGGACTCGCCTACCTCAAGCACTTCCTCGGCCCCATCGTGAAGTGGTACGCGCTGCCACTGATGGTCCTGATGCTGGTCATCGAGCTGGTGAGCCACTTCGCGCGGCCCGCATCGCTCGCGATCCGATTGATGGCGAACATGACGGCCGACCACATGGTCCTGGCCATCTTTCTCGGCCTGGTGCCGTTCGTGGTCCCGCTGCCGATGTACGTCCTCGGCAGCATCGTGGTCGTGGTGCAGACGCTCGTCTTTTGTCTGTTGTCGACGGTCTACATCTCGATGGCGATCGCACACGAGGAACACTGACCAGAGATTCAAGGAGGCACGCGATGAGGAAGTGGATGCTTCGTGGGATGGGTCTGCTCGCGACGCTGCTCGCGGCACCGAGCGCGCTGGCCCAGGCAGCCAGCAATGCATCCGACGAAAAGATGGCGGCTTATCTCGGCGCGGGGCTCGCCATCGGTCTGGCGGCGCTCGGCGGCTCGCTCGCGCAAGGCCGTGCATCGGGCGCTGCGCTCGAGGGCATCGCCCGCAACCCGAACGCTTCGCAAAAGCTGTTCGTGCCAATGATCCTGGGCCTCGCGCTGATCGAGTCCCTCGTCATCTACGCGCTGGTCATTGCGATCATACTGGTCGTCTGACGCGGCACGAGCAGGCGAACGCGGGGCGCCTCGCGCACCTGCACGCGTGGGCGACGGCGCCGCCTCGTCGACACGTCGCAGCGCGCTTCGGGAGCGAGACGGACCGCGGAGGTCGACCGCGAAGTCCGAATCCAAGGTCGTGTCCGAGTTGGAGCTCGAGTCCGTGCCCGAAGCCGCAGCCATGACCGAGACGCCGTCCGGGCTCGAGCCCGAGTCCAGGTTGGATCCACCCGACGCCCCCCGATCAGTCGAGAAGCCGACCGTAGGCACGGAGCGAGACGGTCACCGTCGCCTGGAGCTCTCCGCCGGGCAGGGGTCCTCCCGGCTCGAGATCGACCGCCGTACGAGCGAAGAAGCGAACGCGCCGGCTCACACCCACCAGGTGCATCGACAGCCCCTGCACCCCGGCCTCGTCGAGCGGCGCCTCGCCCGAAGGCGTCGTGCGTGCCGCGACGGCGGGTACCACCCCGAGTCGTGGGGTGTCGGGACCCACGTCCACGGCGCCCTCGCCGCCCCACAACAGCTCGACGTCGGGCACGTCGACCGTCAGCGTGTTGGCGACGACGGCATAGCGGACGGCCGTCACCTCGATGCCGTCCAGCTCGGCGAATAGCCCCTCGAGGTCACCGGCGAGCTCGCCCACGTCGACGACGCCACCCACCGGCGAGGCGAACACGAGCGGCGCCGGGTCGCAGCGCCCCGCATCGCATTCGAGCACGAGCGAGCCGGCGGACGCGCACATCCCCATCGGACCGCACGGCAGCTCGCTCAACCGGCCCTCACCGGTGCGCAGCGACGGCGGAACCTCCACGTCGGCCGAGCTCAAGCGCAGCTCGAGCTCGCCGGTCTCGAACGCCACCGAGGCCGCGTCGTCGCATCCCGGCAAGCACGCCCACGACACCACGAGCCACGTGCGACGCACGACGGACGCAAGCAAAGACTGCATCGCAATCGAGTTTACGGAACCACGTTTCCATCGGCAAAACGGCTTGCCGACCGTTCTCCGACCGCGCCGATCAGGCTGGCCGATGGTACGGACCGACGTTGCGAGTCCGACTCCGAGCCCGAGACGGACCCGGAGTCCGACCCCGAGCCCGAGTCCAAGCCCGAATCCGAATCCCGATCGAGCAACGTGACCGCCGCCGTGAGGCCGAACCCGGATTCAGGAGCCACCCGGCCGATTTCCATCGAGACGAGGCGCGAGCCTTGGCGGCGATTCGCTGGGCGTTTCGAGCCCGTCGAGACACAATGCGCGGTCCCGTGTCCTACGCGCGACTGATCCGACCGTGGCTGTGGCTGCTACCGCCCGAGCTGGCGCACGAGCTGGCCGTCGGTGCGTCACGCGCGGCCGGTGCGGTGCGTTCCGGTCGGCGGTGGCTCCGCGCGATGAGCCGCGTGCCCGACGATCCGGCGCTGCACGTCCGCGCGATGGGGCTCGACTTCCGCAATCCCATCGGTCTTGCGGCCGGATTCGACAAGAACGGCGTCGTGCTCGACGCGATCGACGCGCTGGGCTTCGGGTTCGTCGAGGTCGGCACGGTCACCGCACATCCACAACCGGGCCAGCCGCGTCCTCGCCTGTTCCGGCTCACCGCCGACCGCGCGCTCGTCAATCGCATGGGCTTCAACAACGACGGCGCGGTCGTGGTCGCGCGACGGCTCGCGGCGCGACCGGCGGACCGTCGCCTCGTGGTCGGCGTCAACGTGGGCAAATCGCGGCTGGTGCCCGACGAGGATGCCATCGACGACCAGGTCACGGCGGTCCGGTGGCTCGCGCCGCACGCGGATTATCTCGTCGTCAACGTTTCCTCGCCCAACACGCCGGGCCTGCGCGACTGGCAGGCGCCGGATCGACTCCGACCCCTGCTCGCGGCCGTGCGCGAGGCGGCCGACGAGGCGCGACCGCGCCATCGCGTACCCCTGCTCGTCAAAGTCGCTCCGGATCTCTCCGACGACGCGCTCGACGCGATTGCCGATCTCGCGATGGAGTCGGGCCTCGACGGGATCGTCGCGACCAACACGACCGTCGCGCGCGAGGGGCTGCGGACCGATCCTCGTCGGCTCGCGCGCATCGGCCCGGGTGGGCTGTCGGGTGTGCCGCTCGCGGCGCGTTCGATTCGCGTGCTCGAACGGCTCGCGCAGCGCACGGCGGGCCGACTGGTTCTGATTTCCGTCGGCGGCATCGACGGACCCGAGGAAGCCCTGCGTCGGCTGCGTGCGGGCGCGACGCTCGTGCAGCTTTACACGGGGCTGGTCTACGAGGGACCGTCGCTGCCGGGACGGATCGCCCGCGCGATTCTCGCGGATCGCGCCAACCGGATGGCGTGACCGCCGGCTCGGTCTCGAACGTGGGCTTCGGCTCGACGTGGGACCCGGGCTCGGGGTCGGATCCGGTCTTGGACTCGGGCTCCGACTCGGACTCGATCCCGGTCTTGGGCTCGCAGCACGCCTTGGCCACCTCGAGCACCGTGACCGCCGCTGTCAGTGCCACCCGCCCGGCAAGAACACCGCGACATCGCCCGCGAGGCGCCATTGGTCCGGGCGCCATCGCAGTCCGAGCCGCGGTGGAAGGCGCCAGCTCCCTTCGACCCAGATCCACCCGCTCCCCGACCACTGCCAGTGACCTGCGATCCATACGGCGCCGGCCACGGGCGGCACCGAGGGCGGAGTTTCGGACCGTACTGGCGGCGGTGGCTCCGGAGCTCGCGTGGTCAGCCCGGCCGTCAAGTCGGACTCCGGAACGCGCCAGAAACCACGCAGCCAGATCCACGTCTCGCCATTCCAGCGCCAGTGACCGGGGATCCACTCGGCATTCGCGCTCGGCCTCGGAGGTCGCCGCTCGGCGCGCGGAGGCGGCGGTGCGCTGGCGGGTCGAGTCTGCGCAGACGCACCCGCAGGTCGGTCCGTCCTCGGCGCGTTCGCCTCGCGACAGCCCGCGTCCTCGGGCCGTTGCGCGCAGGCGAGTCGCCGCCGCTCGTCGCGCTCCGAAGCCCGCCGTTCGGCATCGCGTTCGCGCTCGAGACGCTCGCGCCACTGCTCCTCGTCGTCCGGCACGACGACCACGCGGTAGAACGCGAGGAACGCCCCGGACCAGTCGTTGGGCTCCTGCGACCAGATGCGCACGCGAAGCCGCGTGCCGGGCGGGAACGCGTGCGGCTCGTCGGCCCGCGCGGTGAGCGCGACGCGAAGCACCTCGACGCGGTGCAGCCCGTGATCGTCGCAGGCGCTGTCCGGATCGCGGACGGCTACGTCGAGGGGCACGAGCACCGGCACGTCGGCAACCGTTTCTCCGTCCACGTCCGTCACGTCGGACGGCGCCACGCCTCCGTCTCGTTCGTCCCCGACCGCGGACCCGCCGACCTCGGCCCCGTGCAGGGGCGAGGCAAGGCAGCGCGCGTTCTGCGCCGGACCGGCCTCGACGGCCCCCGAGCGCGTGCGGAACGATCGGCCGAACGGACCCGACGTCGCGCGCTGCTCGTCGATCCACAGCTCCGCCCACCCTCGGACGGGCCGCGGCACGCACGCGACCAGAACGACGCCCTCCCCCCAACGCGCCCCTTCGGCGCGCGTCTCGACGTCGTACGGACCCTGGCCGCAATCGGCGGGGAACCCGAGTGCGCGACGCTCGCGGACGTGCTCCCGGAGCCCCGCGCCACATCCGCCCAGTACCAGCACGAGCGAGACGGCGGCCGCGTAGGACGGAGGCACGCGCGTTGAACGTCCGACACCCGGTCCGTATTCACTTCGAATCGCCGCCACAACCGTCGAGTAGCCCCCATCGACGCGAGCGTGTCGAAACGACAGTGGCGCGATCAAGTCGCGTGCGGGAACCACACGTGGAGCATGAGATAGACCAGCACGCCGGTGACACTCACGTACATCCAGATGGGAAACGTGACGCGTGCGAGACGCCGGTGCGCGTCGATGCGTCCCTTCAGACCGAGTCCGATCGTACGGATGGCGAGCGGGGGCACCGCCATCGCGAGCAGAACGTGGGAGACGAGCAGGGCGAAGTAGAGCCCGCGCACCAGGCCCTCGCCCCCGAAGGGGGTGTTTCCGTACATCGCGTAGCGCGTCACGTAGCTGACGAGGAACAGGCAGGAGAGACCGAAGGCCGCACCCATCGCGGCGCGGTGCAGCAGGATGCGGCGCGCGCGAACGGCCGCGTAACCCACGATCATCGCCAACGCCGCAGTCGCGTTCAGGCATGCATTGAGCAGCGCGAGGTCGGCGGAGCTCACGGCCGGCCCTCCGCAAGCAGGCTGTCGATGTCGGCGAGTAGGCGGGTCAGGCCCTCCTCATCGCTCGCGTGATATGCGCGGATCCGCCCGCGCCCGTCGACGAGCACCAGATGCGTGCCGTGTGTGATGTCGAACCCTCCCGGCGCACCGGGGACGGCTCGGCGCTCCCCGACCGCGATGCGGAACCCCTGCGCGACCGCGCGCACCAGCTCGTCGCTCGAACCGGTCGCGAAGGTCCAGTGCTCCGTGGGCAGCCCACGAGCGCGAACGAAGTCGCGGAGCACCGGGGGGCGGTCGTGTTCGGGGTCGATGCTGATCGATAGAATTCGAACCGATCCGCGACGCGGTCCGAGGCGCTCGTGCAGCATGCGGAGCCGCTCGACGAGGACGGGACAGACGGTCGGGCAGCGCGTGAAAAGAAACGAGACGACCGTGAGCCGGCCGTGCAGGTCCTCGCGACGCAGCGGCCGCTCGTCCGCGGTGACGAGCTCGAAGCTCGGCACGGCCCCCAGCTCGGGAAGCGGCTCGGCCGACGGGCGGCACGCGGCCATCGTCACCACGAAAACGACTTTCGGCCAGCGGCAGGCGACGCCGTGGCGTCCCCTCGGAGGCGTCGCACGAAACGCGTTGTCCAGCGGCCACGTCGGGTGGCCGGGCTCGAGCCACGGGGCGTTCGGGTGCGTGGGCGGGTGGTCGTGCACGGTCGTGCGGCCGAGGCTCAGCGCGATCCGTCGAGGACCAGCGCGGTCAGGACGACGGGCAGATAGACCAGGGAGGCGACGAACGTGCGCGTGGCCCACCGCTCGCCGCGAGAGAGCGTCGCCGCGACGTACAGCCCCCCGGCGAGCGTGGCCGTCGCCGCGTAGGCCATCCCTCCCAAGCCCAGCGCGGGAAGCGCCCACGAGGCGGCGAGCGTCGCCGCTGCCCAGCCCGCCGCGTGCATGCGCGCGACGCGCTCTCCGTGAACGGCGGGCAGCACGCGCAGGCCGGCCGCCGCGTACTCGTCCTTACGACGCACCGCGATGGCGACGAAGTGGGGCACCTGCCACGCGAAAAGCAATGCGAACAGAGCGATCGCGGGCGGATCGAGCCGGTTCGTGGCGGCGGTCCATCCCAGCACGGGTGGGATGGCGCCGGGAACCGCGCCGACGAGCAGCGCGGCGGGCGAGAGCGCCTTCATCGGCGTGTACACCGCGACGTAGGCGACGAGCGCGAGCGCTGCGAGCGCCGCCGTCAGCAGACCGGCTCCCCAGGCGAGCGCGGGCAGCGCGAGCAGCCCGAGGACGACGGCTACCGAGAACGCGGTGCGCGGCCGCAGGCGGGCGGCGGGTAGCGGCCGGTTCCGAGTGCGCGCCATCCGCGCGTCCACGTCGCGCTCGAGCCACATGTTGAACGCGTTCGCGGAGCTGACGACGAGGCCGATGGCCAACAGCGTCACAACCACGACCTTGGCCGGAGGCGCTTGCGGCGCGAGATGGAGCCCGGCGGCGGCCGTCAGAAGCACCATCAGCGTGACGCGCGGCTTGGTGAGCGCGATCACGTCGCGCACGCGGCGCCAGGCCGGTGAATCGGTCCGCGGCGCAACCGCGATCGAGGGGCGCATCGCGGCGGGCATCGTGGGCCCCGACGCCGGGTGGGTCAAGCGCGCCAGCGCAATGCACGACGCACACGGAGGGATCGAGGTCCGGGAGTAGGCCGACCGACGCGAAGTGGGCTCGGAGCCAGAGCTTGAGTCCGAGCCCGAGTCGGAGTCCGAATCCGAGTCGGAGTCCGAATCCGAGTCCGAGTCCGAGTCCGAGCCCGAGTCCGAGACCAAGTCCGAGACCGAGTCCGAGCCCGAGTCCGAGTCCGAGGCCGAGGCCGACCCCAGAGCCCCAGCCTCACCGCTGCTGCCGCGCGCAATACGTCAGCACGTCTCCCCGGCACGCACGCACCGCGGGCGCCGCTCGCAGACGATGCAGACGGGGCGATCCGCGGGGCACCTCACCGTCGAACACGACGGCCCCATCTCGCAGTGGGCGTGCGCCGCCGCGCAGGCCTCCTCCGAGTCGAACAGCTCGTCGCAGTCGGCGCCGACACAGCGACAGCCGGAAATCCCGACGCACTCGGCTCCGTTCCACGCGTATCCCAGAAATGCGTCGCACGCACCCTCGCCGGCGGCACGCTGCGGAGAGCACGCACGTCCCTCGCACGGACCGTCGCGCAGCACGTCCTGGCCGGCAGACGCGGCGATGCACGCGTTCGAGTACGTGCGGCCGTCGCACCCACAGACCGGATCCACCTCGCCGGAGCAGCCGGCGGGACGCATCACGCACACGCCCGGCGTGTCGGCGGCGCCGCACATCGCTCCGGGGGGGAAGTCGCAGTACTCCATCGGCCCGCACGTCCCGGCGCCGCGAACGCCGCACACGCGCCCCGCGTCCGGCGTCGAAGCGTCGGAGCAAACGAGTACACCGCACGAAAGACACGGTTCGCCGCCTTCGTAATGGCAGCCTGGCGGTGGACGGCACACGAGACAAGGCCCATCGGCGTCGGCGGATCCGTCGCCCGGCGTCGCGTCCGTGACCGGCGCGTCTCCCGTGCTGGAGTCGCGCGTCGATGCGTCGGGAGGAGGTGGCGAGACGCGGCTCGTGCCGCAGCCCGATGCGAGGCCGACGACGAGGGCCGCGCCAGCCAGCGCGGACGCAAGAGCGGGTCGCGCGCGGAACGACTCGAGCGGTTCGGTGGATTCGACGATCTTCAACACACCACACCCTCCGGAAGACATACCCATTCGGTCCAGCACGGCTCGCAGCTCGTCCCTGCAGGGCAACCCGTCGTCCGGCAGTCGCCCGCAGACGCGCATTCGCCCCTCGCGCGAACGGACACTCCGGCTGCGTGCGCGAAGCACTCGTTGTCGTACGTGACGCCGTCGCAGCCACAGACGGGAGCGTACACCCGCGGACAGACCTCCGGCGTCGTCTGACACGACCCCACGGCACCGTCCTCGCCGCACGAGCCCGAGGGATACAGACAGAATCGCCCGGGCCCGCACGGCGGGCCATCCGGCGAGCATTCGCCGGCGCTTCCGCACGAGGCGTGCGCCCGCTCGCACTCGTCGAGCGTTCGGTACAGCCGCGAGCAGTCCGCGCCGACGCACTCGCACCCGGTCACCGTGACACAGCGGCTTCCGTTCCACGCGATACCGAGCAGCAGTCGGCACGCACCCATGCCGCGGGCGTCCATGGGCGCGCACGGGTCCGACGATTCACACCGGCCCTCGCGCAGCACGTCGACACCGGCGGCGTTCGCGTTGCACGCGTTGTCGTAGGTCCGCCCGTCGCATCCGCACACGGGCCGCAGGACGTCGGGACAGCCGCTCGGACGCGGCCGACAAACCCCCGGCGTGTCGTCTCCCCCGCAGTACGACCCGTCGGGATAATCGCAGAATTCACCGTCGTCGCAGGGTTCGTCGGCGAACCCGCCGCAGAAACGCGGGCCCGCCCCACCGTCGGCACACTCGACCGGGGGACACCCGCCGCCGGGGCTCGTGCAGATCCCGCAGCTCGGGTTGCAGCAGACGAGCCCGGGCGCGCACCGCGTCGGCCCACACGCGACGCCCGTCGCACCGTCTGTACCGGTGGCGCCATCAGGTCGCGACGCGTCGTCGGGAGCTCCACCCCCGTCGGCACACTCGATCGGGGGGCACCCGCCGCCGGGGCTCGTGCAGATCCCGCAGCTCGGGTTGCAGCAGACGAGCCCGGGCGCGCAGCGCGTCGGCCCGCAGGGCACGCCGTCGGCGCCATCCGTCCGGCTGCCGTCTTCCGAGACACCTGCGTCGGTACCGGTCCCTGCGTCACGCCGACGGCCGCCCGACTCGCGGCCGCCGCATGCGCTCGCCGAAGCAGCCACGGTCGCGAGCAGGACCACAAATCCGCGTACTGCGGTCTTGTTCATGCTCATGCTCATGCGATGCCTCCGGTGCGGCGGGATCCGCGCTCCCCGACGCGAGCGTCAGCGTAGCACCCACCCTGCACGGACATCCGTCTCGTCAGCCCGGAACGCCGTGGCGCCGCGCGTGCCCGGCGGCACCCGCGGACGCCCGGCGCGGCGCACACGCCGCGAGGATGGCCGTCACGCCGCCCACACGGCCTCTTTCGACGCCCACGCGTGCACGGCGCGGAGCAGCGCCGCCCGCGCCAGGCGAAGACGCGAGTAGACGGTGTTGACGGAAATGTCGAGCTCGCTTGCGATTGCGACGGCCGACACCTCCTCGAAGTCGTGCCGGACCAGAATCGACCTCGCGCGCTCCCCCAGTCCGTCGAGCATCCGTCTTGCGATGCGCACGGCCTCGGCGCGGGCCGTACGTTCGAACGGACCCGGGTCCGAGGAGCACGGACCGTGCGTCGCGCGTAGCGGCTCGGTGGGCTTGCGGCGAAGGGTGCGACGGTGGTCGGAGACGACGCGTCGGGCGATGCCGAAGAGCCACGTTCGCACGGCGCTCCGGTGCTCGAAGCGTGCGAGGTTGCGGTGAACGACCAGAAACACGTCCTGGACCGCGTCGTCGACGAGCCACGGAGGACATCCGAGCGCGACGACGCACCGGCGTACGTAGCTGGCGTGGAGGCGGTACAACGCCGTCACGTTCTCCGTCGTTCTCTCCGGTGACGACGCGCGGGGTCGGCCCGAAGCCGAGCGCCGCGCGTTGAGAGGCTCGCCTGCGACCGAGCACCGCCCTGAGTCCACGCCGTCAGTGGACGGACCCAGGCCGAGCGGTCGGACGGGGTGCTCCACCGACGTTTTCGCCGCGCGCGCGATCGCCACGTCGAGTCCGTGCCAAGCAAGCTCGATGCCCATCCGATGCACGCCCGTTGCAGCGAGCACGCCGGATGCCCTCGACCCACTGCGACCGGGCAAACCCGCCCGAGTGCTTCGAACCCTCACACGAAATCCGCCGAACGAAGCACGCGTGACGCGGACCTGCGCCGCCGACGCCACGAACCGGCCGGTCGCGTCGAGCGCGCGACGCGTCCGGTCCCTGGAACGTCGCCGATCGGCGGCGCAGACTGACACAGCGAGGCCACGGATCGCGGGGTAAGCTCCGCGGCGGGGAAGTCGGGTGGTCGGAACGAGGTCTCCTCGATCGATGCCGGGCGCCGGAATCGGCGGCAGGCGGCTGCGGGCGTGAGGCGCGCGTGCTCGACCCGCGACGCGTCATCTTCCGCTGGGATCTCGACAAGACGTACCTGCGCACCGAATTCGACACGTTGCGCGACCTGGTGCGCACCGCGTTCGAGCCCGCCGTCCGAAAGCAGACGGTTCCCGGTGCGGCCTCCTTGCTGCGCGCGGTTCGCGACGCGGGACCGGCCGGCATCCACATCCTCTCGGGAAGCCCCGAGCAGATGCGACGGGTGCTCGAGCAGAAGCTACGCCTGGACGGCGTTCACTGGGATTCGTTCACGCTCAAGCCGAGCTTGGCGAAGCTGCTGCGCGGTCGATTCCGATTCGTCCGGGATCAGGTCGGCTACAAGCTGGGCGCGTTGCTCGAGGCGCGCGCGGCGGCCGATCCCGACACCGTCGAGATGCTGTTCGGGGACGACGCGGAATCCGACGCGTTCGTCTATTCCCTGTACGCGGACCTGTGCGCGGGACGCGTCGGCCCGGAAACGCTACGCGCGGTGCTGGAGCGCGCGCGCGTGCACACCGCAGAGATCCCCCGCATCGAACGAGCAGCCTCGCGGCTGCCTCGCGGCGAGGCGGTACGGCGCATCTTCATCCACCTCGACCGGGGTAGCGATCCGTCGGTCTTCGCCGAGCTGGGCCCCCGCGTCTGTCCTTTCTGGAACTATTTTCAGCCGGCGGCTGTGCTCGTCGACGAGGGCGTGCTCGAGCCGCAGGCCGCGCTGCGCGTCGCGGCCGATCTCGTGCTCGCGTACGGCTTCGGTGCCGACGGTTTGCTGGCGAGCGTCGCCGACCTCGCACGACGAGGGCAGCTCGGCGAACGGGCGACGAGCGCGCTCGCCGCAGCGCAGGAGGCAGCGCGGTCCTTCGGTCCCGCTGCGTCCGTCATCGCGACGTTCCAGCACGCGCTCGGGCGAGAGCGTCACTCCGTGCCGCCCCCGGCTCCGCGCGACGTGCCCCCCATCGACTACGTCGGCTTCTTCTCGCGGGATCGCGCCCGTGCGCGCGAGGCTCGCCGTCGCTCGATGCTGCGTCGCGAGCTAGGCTGACGAATTCGGAATCGGAATCGGCGTCGGCCTCGGAATCGGACTCCATCTGGGACTCAGACACGGACTCCGACTCGGACTCGGTCTCAAACGCGGACTCGGCCTCCGTCGCGGAAGACGACAGGCTCAGAACAGCGTGGGCTGACGGCGTGGTGGCGGCAGGCCCAGGTGCGCGTACGCGCGCTCGGTGACGATGCGCCCGCGCGCGGTGCGCGCGAGAAGTCCCTGCTGCAGCAGGTAGGGCTCGTAGACGTCCTCGAGCGTGTCCCTCGATTCGGACAGGGCCGCGGCCAGCGTCTCGATGCCGACCGGTCCGCCGTCGTGGTGCTCGATGATGACGCGGAGCAGTCGTCGGTCCATCTCGTCGAGGCCGGCTTCGTCGACCTCGAGCCGTCGAAGCGCTTCACGTGCCGTCGGAGCGTCGAGCCGGCCGTTGCCGAGCACTTCGGCGAAATCGCGCGCTCGCCGTAGCAGTCGATTGGCGATGCGGGGCGTGCCCCGCGAGCGGCGCGCGATTTCCTCGGCCGCCTGGGGGTCCAGATCGATGCCGAGCAGGCCCGCGCTGCGCGTCACGATGCGCCGCAAGGCGTCGGCGTCGTAGTGATCGAGCCGCGCGACGTAGCCGAACCGCGACAGCAGCGGGCTCGTCAGCAACCCCGTGCGCGTCGTCGCGCCGACGAGCGTGAAGGGCGCCAGTGGCAGACGCAGACTGCTCGCGTAGGGTCCATCGCCGTGCACGATGTCGAGGCGGAAGTCCTCGATGGCGGCATAGAGGTTCTCCTCGACGGCGGCGGTCAACCGGTGGATCTCGTCGATGAACAACACCTCGCGAGGCTGCAAGCGCGTGAGCAGCGCGCCGAGCTGGCCGCGGTGCTCGATGGCCGGCCCACTCGTCACGCTGATCGGCACGCCGAGCTCCTCGGCGAGCACGTGGGCGAGCGTCGTCTTGCCGAGCCCCGGCGGTCCGCACAACAGCACGTGATCGAGAGGCTCCTGGCGACGCCGCGCCGCCTCGACGAAAACGCGCAGGTTGTCCCGAATCCGGTCCTGGCCGACGAACTCGTCGAAGCGCCTCGGTCGCAGGGCGACCTCCGCCGCGCGCTCCCCGGCCGTGGGCGTCGCGCCGACGATGCGCTCGGGCTCGGCCGTTGGCTCGCTCCTGCGCTCGCGCGTCCTCGGCATGACTCAGCCCGCGAGCGCGAGGGCCTCTCGAACCAGCGCCTCGAGGCTCTTGCCCTCGACGCGCTCGAGCCGGGCAACTGCCCGTTCCGCCTCGGCGGGCCGGTAGCCGAGGGAAACCAGCACACGGGCGACCTGGGCGCGGTAACCGTCGGTCGTGAGAAGGCCCCGTGTGGCGCCGGACGGCGGCGCCGCCGGGCCCATCGCTTCAAGGGGCTCGACGCGATCGGCGAGCTCCACGAGGAGACGTTCGGCGATCTTGCGTCCCACGCCGGGCACCGGACGCAGCGCAGCCGGATCGCCGCGGCGCACGGCGACCACGAGCCCGTCGGTGCCGAGCGTTCCGACGATCGCGAGCGCGAGGCGCGGGCCGATGCCCGAAACCCCCAGAAGCGTGCGGAACGCGAGCCGATCACGCGGCTCGAGGAAGCCGTACAGCGTGAAGGCGTCCTCGCGGACGTGGGTGTGAACGAACAGCACCGCGCGTTCCGGCGCACGGGGGAGCCGGTCGACGTGGCCGGGCGGAACGTACACCTCGTAACCGACGCCAGCAACGTCGACGAGGCATTGCCCCTCCGCGTCGGCCTCGACGACCTGCCCATGCAGCCGGCCGATCACGACGGACTCCGTGCCCGGAACGGACGCGAGTCCGAGCGGCGCGCTTCGGAGGCGTGCTCGGGCGTGAGTGCCATAGGCACGTGCCGGCCGGTCATCATCCACGTGCCGCTCGGCGCATGCAACGGTGTCGCGGGGACCGACTCAGCGCCCCGCACGCGTCGACGTCGGCACCATGCGTCGCAGGATCGACTCGAGCTCCGCCTGCAGGCCCGGCCCCTTGAGCACGAAGCCCTCGACGCCGAGCTCGAACAGGAGCTGACGGTCGTGCTCCTGCGCGCCGGCGCTGACGCCGATGATCTTGCAGTGGGGCGCGAGCCCCTCTCCCCGCATCAGCATGCAGACCTCGATTCCGTTGAGGCGCGGCATGTGCAGGTCGAGCAGCATGATGTCGGGGGGCTCGCTGCGAATTGCCTCGAGCGCCTGCTCGCCGTCGTGCGCGACGCGGATCTCGGCCCGTTCCCCGACGACTCGCTGGGCGTAGAAGGAAATCACGCGCGCGACGTCCCGGTCGTCGTCGACGACGAGCAGCCGCACCGGCGCCGGGCCATCGCCGGGCGATCCGGAAACCGCTCGCTCGATCCGGCGCAGACTCCACGCCACGTGCTCGGCCGACGGCGGACGATCGGCCGGATCGAAGGCACACAGCTCGGCGACGAGCCGCGCCAGAGGCTCGGGCACGTCCGGGCGGCGCGTCCGGATGTCGGGGAGCGGCGTCTTGAGCATCTCGTAGAGCGCTTCGACGTCGTCCGCTTCCCGGGGCAGCTCGAGCGTAAGCAGCTCCCAGGCCGTCACGCCCAGGGCGAACAGATCGACGGCCGGCCCACTGCCCGGGCTCAGCGTGTTGGTGAGGGCCTCGGGCGCCATGTACGGCGGCGAGCCGGCGATGAAGCTCTGTTGCGCCATTTCGAACTCCGGGAGGAAGAGCCCGAAGTCCATCAACACGACACGCTGATCCGGCGTCAGCATGACGTTGCCGGGCTTGACGTCGCGGTGCGCGATGCCGGCGCGGTGCACCACCGCGAGTCCTTCGGCGAGGGCCAGAAGGATCCGGCGAACCTCGTCGACTTCGAACCGCTGGCGTTGGTTCTTCTTCTGAAAAACGAGCGTCTGGAGGCTGACCCCGTAGATGCGCTCCATGATGATGTAATCGATGGAGCGATGGACGCCGAGCCCATAGACCGTCACAAGCGAGGGGTGTCGGAACGCCGCGAGCGCGCGCGCCTCGTTGCGCAGCCCCGGACCAGGGATGTGCGGCCAGGCGGCCTTGATGGCCACGCGTCGGTCGAGGCTCGTGTCGTGCGCCTCGAAGACCTGTCCCATGCCTCCCTGACCGAGCAGATATCGGATTTCGTAGATTCGGCCGACGACCTCCCCGATGTCGAAAATAAGCCCCGCCGCACCGGAGTCGCGTGCGCTGGCGACTCCCGGGCTCGGTGAGGTCGTCCGCGACGCTGCGCGCACTCGAAACGCGACGGTAGCAGAAGACGGGTGCCGACGGATCGCCCTCGTCGATTGCCGGGCGGACGCCATCGCCGATGGCGAGGTCACGCGATGCGCGCGCCGCTTGTCATGCGACGGGACGGGCGGCAACCTCGCCGGCCGTGTCGACGCCGAGGTGGCTTCGGCCTACGGTGCTCGTCGTGCTCGGAGCGTGCGGACCGCGTCCGGCTCCGGGGATCACGGCGAGCACCGTGGATCGCATCGCAACGTTGGACGAGCAGGGCTCTTCGAGCACGGCAGCAGGGCGGGGGCAGACCGCCGCAGAAGGCGACCGCGAATGGCTCGAGCGCATCGCGGCGACGCGATCGTTTCGCCTAGGCAGGCCTCAGCACGTCGAGATCACCGCCGACGGGCGCACGGTGCTGTTCCTGCGCTCGGGACCCCGATCGTTCGAGCAGGCCCTCTACGCGCTGGACGTGGCGACCGGCACGGAACGCGTGCTGTGCACGGCGGAGGCGCTTCTGGGAACGTCGGGCGAGCGGTTGACACCGGAGGAACGCGCGCGGCGGGAGCGACTGCGACGCGTCGGTCGCGGCATCACCGACTTCGAGCCGTCCACCGACGGGCGCATGCTGCTCGTACCCGTTTCGGGCCGCCTTTTCCTCGTCGACGTCACGACCGGCGGCGCGCGCGAGCTGCCGACCGGAGGGCCGGTTTCCGACGCGCACCTGTCTCCCGACGGGCGCCGCGTCGGCTTCGTGCGAGAGGGGGCGCTCTGGATTCTCGACGTCGCGGGCGGAACGCCCCGCCGGCTCTCGCCGACGGCAACCGACGACGTCACGTATGGCGTCGCCGAGTTCGTGGCGCAGGAGGAGATGCACCGGCTCCGCGGATGGTGGTTTTCTCCCGACGGACGCCGTGTCCTGTACCAGAAGACGGATGAGTCCGAGGTGGACGTCCTCACGTTCACCGATCCGCTGCGGCCCGAGCAACCGCCGCATCGCATGCGCTACCCGCGTGCGGGGCGGCCCAACGCGAAGGTGTCGGTCGGCGTCGTTTCCGTCGACGGCGGATCCACGACCTGGCTGCGGTGGGACGAGCGCCGCTACCCGTACCTCGCAGCGGCGGTCTGGCCGGCGGGTCGAGGGCCCGTGCTCGTCGTGCAGGACCGGCTCCAACGGGAGACGGCGGTGCTCGAAGGGCATCCCGAGCACGGATGGACGCAGCCGTTGCACGTCGAGCGGGACGCCGCGTGGGTGAATCTCGATCCGAGCGTACCTCGCTTTTTCGACGGCGGTCGGCGGTTCCTATGGTCGACCGAGCGCGACGGATCCCCCGTCCTCGAGGTGCGTAGGGCCGATGCGACGGCGACCGATCCCGTCCCGTTGACGCGACCGGAAGACGGATACGAACGCGTGCTGAGCCTCGACGAGCGCAATCGGCACGTGTGGATCGTCGCGAGCGGTGAGCCGACGGAGTCGCACGTGCTGCGCGTGCCCCTCGACCCGACCGGAGAAGCGCCGGAACGCATGACCGTCGAACGCGGCGTGCACGACGCCGTCGTCGGCCCGGACGAGCTCTGGGTGCGCATCTCGGCGTGGCCCGACGCGCGTCACGAGCTGGTGTTGCTCCGCGGTCGCGACGTCGTCGCGCCGCTGCGAAGCGTGGCGGAGAGGCCGCCCTTCGCTCCACGCGTGGAGTGGCTCACCGTCGGCGAGCGCGACTGGCGCGTCGCGGTCGTCTGGCCGCGGAACTTCGATCCGGCGCGCCGCTATCCCGTGCTCGCCTCCGTCTACGGGGGGCCCGGTCACCGCACGGTGCGCGCGGACGGAGGGCTGTACTGGGAGGAGCAATGGCACGCGGACCGCGGCTACGTCGTCGTCAGCGTGGACGGTCGCGGCACGCCCGGACGCGGACGCGAATGGGAGCGCACGCTCGCCGGTAACTTCGCCGAGGCACCACTCGCCGATCTGGTGTCGGCCCTCGACGCGCTGCGCTCGCTGCGGCCGCAGCTCGACTTGCAGCGCGTCGGCATCTGGGGCTGGTCCTTCGGCGGATGGCTGGCCGCGCTCGCGGTCATGCGCCGCCCCGACGTCTTTCGCGCGGCGGTCAGCGGAGCGCCCGTGACGGACTGGGCATGGTACGACACGCATTACACCGAGCGGTACCTCGGTCTGCCCGCGGACAACCCCGAAGGCTATCGGGCAAGCAGTCTGCTGACGTACGCCGCCGAGCTGCGCAGGCCGCTGTTGCTGGTGCACGGCACCGCGGACGACAACGTCCACTTCGCACACACGCTCGCGCTGGCGCAGGCGCTGTTCCGCGCAGGCCGGCCGTTCGAGCTCGTTCCCTTGTCCGACGCGACGCACCTGCTCGCGGATCCGGAGCTGATGCTTCGGCTGCACGAGCGCATGGCCGCGTTCTTCGACCGGCACGTGCGGGACGCCGCCGAGCCTTGAGCGCTCGGCTTGCCTCGCCCGACGTCAGCGATCGCTCTCTCGGGTGCGACTCCGAGTCCGAGTCCAAGACCGAGTCCGTGCCCGTGGCCGAGTCGGAGCCCGAGCCCGAGTCCGAGCCCGCAGCCGAGACGGAGCCAGGGCCCGAGCCCGAGTCCGACCGCGCGAGAAATCTTCCGAGCTCCGCCGTCAGCGGGCTCGTTCGCCGCCATCGACGACGAGCACGTGTCCGGTCAGGAAGCTGCCCGCGTCGCTCGCGAGCAGCAGCGCCGGACCGACCATTTCGTCGGGACGTGCGGCGCGACGCATGGGTATCTTTCGCAGCAGCGCCTCGCGGGCGCCCGGATCGAGACTCGCGGTCATGTCCGTGTCGACGATCCCAGGCGCCAGGCCGTTGACGCGAATCGCCTGCGGCGCCCACTCCACGGCGAGCACGCGCACGGCGTGGGCGAGCGCCGCCTTCGCGGTGCCGTAGGCGAGCGTTCGGCTCGCGCCGCCCAGGCCCCAGACACTCGTGACGAACACGATCGAGCCCCCGCCGTGCCCCTGCATCCGCAGGGCGGCCGCGCGCGCCGCGGCGATCGGCCCCAGCAGGTGCACGTCGAGCATGCGCTGTAGCTCGTCGCGGCCACATTGAAGGCTCGGTCCGCCCGTCGCGACGCCCGCGCAGGCGATCAGCACGCGCGCCGGGCCGAGCTCGCGGTCGACGCGCTCGAACAGGCGCTCGACCTCCTCGTCGCGCGAGACGTCGGCCGCCACCGCGATGGCACGCGCCCCGCGCGCAGCCATCTCGGACGCCGTCGCCGCACAGCGGTCGGGATCGCGGGCCGCGATGGCCACACTCGCTCCCGCTTCGGCGAGTCCGAACGCGATCGCCCGGCCGATGCCGCGCGAGCCGCCGGTGACGACCGCGACCCGCCCGTCGAGCCGAAAGCGCGCTAGCGCACCCGACTCTGCGGCAACGGTCACGGACGCACCTCGATCGCGCGCCGGGCGCGCGCGGCGAACGGACCGTCGGGCTCGCGCGCGAGGTAGGCCTCATAGGCGGCCCGCGCCTCGGGCGAATTGTCCGCGGACAGGGCCTCACCCAGGAAGAAGTGCGCCTCGGCCGGCACGCCATCCAGCTGCACGGCGGCGCGCAGGGCACTCCGCGCCAGCTCGCGACGCGCGCGACCCTCGAGCAAGGCCGCCCGTCCGCGCAGCGTCAGCAACGTGGCGCGCAGGCGCGGCGGGCGGATGCGGCTTCGCAGCGCCGCCTCGGCCTCGTCGAGGTACCGATACGCGTCGCGCGGCCGCTCCGCGCGCACGGCGATGCGCGCACGTCCGAGGAGCGCCTCCGGCAGGGTACCGTCCAGCTCGAGCGCGCGGTCGTAGGCCGCAGCGGCCGCGTCGGTTTCTCCCGCCTCGTAGAGGGCGTCCCCGTACGCAGCCACGACGTCCGCCGTCGCCGTATGCGCGGCGGCGACATCACGCAGCGCGGCCACCGCCTCGCCCGGCCGGCGACGCGCGAGCGCGAGCGCGGCCACGACGAGGCGCGCGGAGACGGTGTCCCTGTCTTGCTCGCGCACCGCGCCCATCTGCACCTCGGCGTCGTCGAGACGTCCGAGCCCGATCAGCGCTTCGACGCGACCGAGCCGACCCGCCACGGCCGCGGGCCCGCTGGCCGTCCGCGCACCGGACCGCGTCAGCTCCACGTAGACCGCGTCGGCCTCGGCCCACTTGCCGCGGTCGAGCAGCAGCCGCCCGAGGGCGAGTCGCGCGGGCACGTGCCCCGGAGCGAGCTCGAGCGCACGGCGCAGCGCGCGTTCGGCCCCGTCGGCATCGGCCGACAGCCGCAGCGCGCGACCGTGGAGGAAGTGCGCGTCCGGATCGTCGGGCAACGAAGAAACCAGTCGGGCGAGCGTCTCGGACGCCAGTCGCGCGTCCCGCACGGCGAGCGCCGCCTCTCCGAGCGCACGCAGCGCATCGGGGTCTCCGGGGGCCTCGCGTGCGAGCGTCCGCGCTTCTTGCAGCACCTCGGAAACGCGTCCCAGATCGACGAGCGCGCGGACGCGCAGCGATCGCAGCTCGACCGTCGCGTCCGACGGATGATCCGCGAGCCACCGCGTCAGAGCCTCCGCCGCGGCCTGGATCGGTTCGGCGGCGCCCACGACGAGCGCCGCGCGCGCGCTCAGGCGCAGCACGTCCGGATCGTCCATCGACAGGCTCCCGAGCACGCGCAACGCCCGGGTCCCGTCGCGCTCGTCGAGGAGGATTTCGGCGAGAAGCTTTCGGAATTCCGCGATTGCCGGCGCGTTCTGCACAGCGGCGGACGCAGCGGCGCGCGCGACGGAGAGCCGTCCGACGGCCCGCGCCTCGGAGGCGACGAGCGCGAGCAGGCGGGGTTCGCTGGCACCGGCCCGCGCCGCCCGATCGATCGCTTCGGTCGCGACGTCGAGCTGACCTTCCCGACGCGCGAGCCGCGCGCGCACGAGCTCCGCGAGCACCCGGTCCGTGGGTGCGCCGTGGTCGGCGATGCGCCGCGCGATCGCGTCGAGCGCATCGTGCACCGTGCGGGGCTCGGCCTCGTCGGCCTCGAGGAACGCCTTCCAGAGCGAGGCCCGCAAATGGCCTCGGTGGTGATTGAGCACGTTCGCGATGCTCGCGAGGGCCTCGTCGCGCTGTCCCTCGTCGGCCCGCGCCTCGGCGAGCGCGATGGCCGCGGCGCTCAGACGTGGCTCGCGCTCCGCAGCCTGCGCGATGCGGTCGACCGAGCCCGGAACCCCGATGCGCTGCCCGAGGCGGCCTGCGACGTACAGAACCCACGGATCGTTCCCGGCGGCCGCGACGGCCGCCTCGACGTGACGCGCGGCGCCCGTCGGATCCGCGTCGGCCACCGCGACCACGGCACGCGCGGCGAGCCGCAGGGGCTCGGCCACCCCGGCTCGCTCGGCACGCGAGAGCGAGGGCCGCAAAAATCCTGCCTCGAACGCTCCGTCTTCGAGCGCGCGCTGGGCGTGGACCACCAGCATCCATCGCGCGCCGTGTTCGGCGTGCGGATCCAGCTCGCGGGCCTCGCGCAGCCACCGCTCCGCGGCGATCAGGTCCGCGTGATCTCCCGCGAGAGCCGCCGACGCAGCCCGGTCGCGTAGCGTCGCGGCCTGCTCGCGCCGGACGCGGAGCCAGTGCTGCCAGCCGAACCACCCTCCGGCCGCTGCGAGCGCGGCCACCACCCACAGCACGAGCAGCAGCCGACCGAGGCGCATCGCCGGCCGCTCCACATCGGCGCGTCCGGCCCAGACGAACTCGCTGCGCTCGCTCGTCTCCAGCAGGCCCGCCCGACGCAGCACGGCCAGCACGTCCTCGACGTCGTCGGCGCGTCCTGCGTCCTTCCCGATGGGAACATCGCCCTCGACGGAGTCGTTTGAAACGACCGCGCGCGCGTCCGGCGACGACGGCGGTTCGATGGCGCTCGGCGCAACGCCCACGCCGCCCACGGTTGCTGCACCGAGCGGCCTCGGCGCACCCGGACCGCCCGAAGCGGGGCGTACAGGCTCTGCGCTGTCCGGCGAACCTCCGGGGCCGCGCCCTCGCGACTCGAGCGTCGCCGAGACGTCGGCGCGGACTTCTGCGTGGCGCGGCGAAGGCGCCGCTGCCGCGACCGCCGGGCTTGCCGGAGCACCAGCCGACTCGATGAAGGGAGCGCTCGACGCCGGCGGCGCAG
>JANWZI010000068.1 GCA_025054695.1 Myxococcota bacterium
CAACGCAGGTCGCGACGTCGATCATGTCGCCGTGATCGCTCCGCGCTTCGAGGCCTTCCTGCGTGCGTACGCCGAGGCGCTCGATACCGGCCGATTCGTCCTGACCGACGACGGCTCGCTCCGTCACCCTGACGCTGCTCACTGGTTCGACGCGCTCGAGGGAGTGCAGGGCGAGGAACCTGCGGCTGCGCCATCTCCGGATTGGGATTCCGTCGAATCCGAACGCGACCCGGCCCTCGCCCTCGCACGCACCGCCGGACCTGCAGACTCGGAGGCCGGACGCTGGATCGGCCGCTGGGCCGTCGAGGCGTACTGGCGACACGTCGGAGGCCCCGACGTGCGGGTCGCGGAAATGAGGTTGCGGGAGCTCGGGGACGCAGAGCGGGCGTTCGCGGTGCGGCTGATGCTCGGTCTGCTGGGGCGGCTGGAGACGAGCGGTCAGGGAGCCTGGTTGTGCGCGGAAGGTTGGCCCGTGCTGCACCGCCTGACGAGCGAGACGTTCGTCCCTCTTCCGTTGCTCGAACGCCTCGTCACCTTGCTCGCCGATGCACGAGCGCCCGACGACCGCCTCGGGCGCACCTTCGAAAACGGACTCGCCGTGGTGCACCGCGCCTTTCTCCGCCATTCGGGCATCAACGATCCTTCGCTGCGCGATGCCGTCGATCGCCTCCTGTCACGAACCGAGCGCGTGCTCGGTCCGGCCGCGGCGGCGCGCCATCGAACCCTACGAACGTTCTTCGACTGACCCGCGGGGTGTTGCGAGACCGAGGCCGAGCCGGAGTCCGAGACCGAGCCCGAGGACGAGCCCGTACCCGAGGCCGAGGCCGACTCCGAGACCGCGTCGGAGTCCGAGGCCGTGTCCGAGGCCAAGGCCGAGTCCGAGACCGTGCCCGGGTCTCGATATCGAGATCGAGGCCGGGCCCGAGGACCAGGCCGAGGCCGAGCCGGAGTCTGACCTCGTGTCTGCCCCGTCGGGTTCGCGTCGTGTCCAGGTCGTCTCGCACCCCCAGGGGCGGACGTGCTCCTCGGCGCCTGGAGCACGTCGAGGGCGAACGGACCACTTCCGCGTGTCGCGTGGACGACGACGTCGAGACGCATCGCCGCCTGCGCGCACCAGACGACCGAAGCGCTCGGCGCCCCCTGCGCGCGTTCGAGGAGCCCCAAAGGGCCGAGCATCGCAACCACGACACCTCCGAGACCCGGACCCGCGGTCGCGATCACGCGCACGCATCGACCGGGGCGCAGCCCCACGTCCTGCACCCGCACCTCCCCCGGACCGAGCCGACCCTCCACGCGCAGCCGAGGAAGCACGAAGCCGGCCTCTCGCGCGACCGCACGCGCCTCGGCCCGACTCTGCGCGAGCGGTCGTTCGACCACCCGCTGCTCGGCGCGGCGACCCAGCCACAGCCCGCTCGGCCCGCCCACGTCGACGGCACGGCCCTCGACCGCCTGCACCAGGGCAACCCCACTTCCGCTGCTCGCGCGCACCTCGACTGCGTGCGTCGCGGCCCGCTCCGAACAGAGCTGCACCCCGGCGTCCACGTCGTCGGACAGATCGTCGACGAGCACCGCGTCGTCCTCGTCGCGCACGACCAGATCGACGCCCAGCCCATCTCCGGAGACGGCGAGCACCGTGTAGCACCGACCCGGTTCGACCGTCAGCGGCGTTCGCACCGACTGCCCGATCGCCAGTTCGATGCGCTCGACACCCCGCGGCGTACCGAACCCGCGGTGCGCGAGACCCTCGATGCGTTCCGCGAGACGACGCACAGCCGCATCCCGCTCTGACTCGAGCGGCGCCACGCCCGGTCGGCCGCCGAGCGCCCGCGCCACCTCGTCGAACCGTTCCCGCGGCCCGTCGAACGCGGCCCATAGGTACCTGCCGGCCCCGTCGTAGGCACGCAACACGAGCCAGACTGACCGCGGCTGCTCTTCGGCGCAAAGCTGAATGGCCGGGTGTGCGTCCGGCGCGACGTCCTCGGCGAGCTTCTCTCCGTCCCGATCGTAGAGGAGCGCGTTCAGGTCGTGCAGCCCCCGCGAACCGATCGCCACAAGCGTCGTGCACGTCCGCGCGGGAACCTCGACGCGCTCGACGACCTCGCCTTCCTCGGGCAAGAATCCGCCTCCGCCGAATCGCCGTGCATGCACGCCCGCCTCGCGCAGACGGGCTTCGATCTCGTCCATGCGGATCGCGACCGGATCCCGTGCGACCCGAGCAGGCGATGGTTCCGGACGCACCTTGACTCCCGACGCCCCTCCCGGTGAGCCGCACGCCAAGAGGCTGACGAGCATCGCGAGCCATTCCGCCCGCACCCATGCCCTCTGCGAGCGAGCGCAGAGCCACCGATGCAACCAGACCACGTCGGTCACGGACCGGCCGTCGCAACGGCCTCGTCCGCGGCGACGACGAGCATTCTGCCGGTGCCGTTCCAAGGTCCTACGTGAACCCGCATCGGCTCGTCCGAGGCCGAGCCTGCGCACCACCATACCAGCGGAAGCTCCGCCACCTCGTCCGTCGCGCGCACGTTTCCTTCGCGATCGGTCAATGCGAGCCAGACCGACGAGTCTGCGAGATCCCCCGTCCGAATGACCGCAAACGCTCCGCAACGACCGCGGCCGAGCGTCACCGGCACCGAGAGCGTCTCCCCCGCATCGAGCTGGACCCACGCGACGGGTCGCGGCCGCATGGCGCGCGTTTCGAGCGATGCCCACAGCTCCGCCCATTGGAAGCGTGCGAACGCGTCCAGGCCGGACGGCCTGACCTCCGGCTCCCGAAGCCGATGGAGCGCCATCGCGACGGGACCGACGTCCGGCGCGTCCCGCTGTATCTCGACGCGCCACCGACCCGGTCCGGACGCGCAGAAGCGGGCCACGGCGACCCCATCGCGCCCCGGCGCGCGGGCGACGACGCCTCCGTCGGGCGCAACGACGGACAGAATCACCCCCGCGTCCGTGCTGACGCCGAGGCCGAGATAGCACCGGTCCGGCTCCGCCTCGAAGTCGCTGCCGAAAGGCTCCCCGGGCGAGACCGGTGCCGTGTCCGTCATCACTTGCGCGTACCCACGTGAGACGAGCCGTCGCTCCCAGCGCTCCAGAAGCGTCGCGGCGTCTTCACGCGGCGGCTCCGGGCCGAGATCGGGCGGCTCGGTCGTCCACCCCATCGCGACGTCGCACGCAAACAGCGCCGCGTCGACGCCGCCGAGCCGCGGGGGCGCCTCGCGAAACCAGGCGAGCAGAATCTCGCCCTGCCCGCGATGGGCTCGCACGGCCGCGACCAGGGGCAGGCCCCGCGACCCGCAAAAGCGCGCATACGGGTGGGCGTCCCGCTCTTCGTCGCGGGAAACCTCGATGTCCTCCGCGTACAGGACGAGGTCGAGGTCCGCCAGCGCGGCGCTCCCGACCGCGACGACTCCGACGCAACCGTCTTGCGACAGCTCCACGCGGTCGACCCACGTTCGGCCCTGCGTCAGAAACGAGGTGCGAACCGGAGCCAAAAGTCTCGATGGATGATTCTGGATCCATTCGCGCACGGCGCGGCGGCAGGCCACGTCCGTGGGCTGCGCGAAGGCACCCCACGACGGCAACGCCACGAGCACCATACCGAGCCACCGCGCGAGCCTCATGGCGACGGATCCACCAGCTGCACGAACCGCACGGGCCCCTCTCCCCGGTAGCGCCGGATCGTCGCGACGAGGCGTTCGTCCGACTGCGGAGCGGAACAACGTCGCACGAGCGCGTACGGAGCCGGTCCCGTGTCGCTCGCGACGATCGATCCATCGGCGCGAGCGAGCGTCACGTCGACGTCGTCCGTCGCGCCTGGGCCCGCGGCAGCGAGCGCGGTGCATCGACCAGCGGGCACGTGCATCTCGAGGGTATGCGTCGCGCCCTGTTCCAGTCGGGCCTCCCCGGTACTGCCCGGAAGCATGCCACGCGCCCGCACCGCATCGGTCGCGGTATCGAGGCGGAGCGTCGTCACGTCGGCCACGGCAGCGGGTGCACGAAGCGTCACGAGCGCGTACGGGGATGGCGAGCCGTAGACGCGAACCGCGACCCGTGCCCGTCGCGGTCCGGTGGCGCAAGCGCCCACGCGAGCGACGGGCTCGACGGCCGTGTCCGCATCGAGAAGCTCGCCCGCCGCTTCGAACAAGTGCAGATCGAGATCGGTGTCAGGTCGCGACGCGACGCCGACGACGAGCACGCAACCCGGACCCACCACGACGTCGTGCGCTCCCTGCTCGCCTGGTCGCAGCGCGGCGTTCGTGACGAACCGTTCCTGTTCGACGTAGCCGCGCTGAACTCGACTCGCCACCGCCTCGTCCAGTGCTGTGTCGCGACCAGGCTCAGATCGCGGCGGAGCGGCCGCAACGGCTCGGGACACTCGAGGTGCCGGCCCTTCGTGCAAGCCGAGCGCCACGGCCCCGGCACCCTCGAACAATCGAACCTCGAATACGTGGCTTCCCTCCCGCTCGGGACAGAACTCGACGCGTGCCTCGGCACCCGGCCGCAGGTCGCGCGCGACCTCGGCGCCCGTCGGGTCGAGTACGAACAGGTCCGGATCGCGCGCCCCGTGCGCGGCGTCGACCACCGCCACGTAACAGCGCCCCGCTCGCAGCGGGTAGCTGCGCCGCAACAGGCCGCCCTCGGCCAGCCGCTCGAGAGCCGGCTCGAAGATCTCGACGAATCCGCGCTGCCGAAGCGAAGCGCGCGCGTCGGCGAGCCGGGCGAGCACGTCGCGGAAAGGCACCTCGGGCGCGAGCAACCCGTCGAACAGCGGCGCCGCGTGCAGCTCGAGACCGTCGGGCTCCTCGAACGCGCCCAGCGCGGCGGCGCCCCGGCCCGAACGCGCGACGAGCACGAGGTGATAGGGCTCGGTCGCGGGGACCGGGCGCGCGCGCGGGCAAACGCGGACGAGCCCCCCCTCGCCCCCGACCTCGTCATCGGCCGCCCGCTCCCCGTCTCCGTCGTATGCAGACAGATCCAGCTCGCGAACCCCACCGCCGCCGAGAGCGACGAACGTCGTGCAGCGTCCCGTCGCGACGTCGACCGGACGCGCGACGCCCTCCCGCTCGAGCAGCAGGACGCGGTCGAACCAGAGCTGCTCGCGCGCTCCTCCGTCGACCAGTCGCGCGCGCAGCCGTGCGAACCGCTGCCCGAGCGCATCCCGGGGCCCTGCGTGCTAGAGCGGATCGACCGCGACGGAGCCCGCGTCCGGCGCGAGGGCCGGACTCGATGGGCCGCACGCGGTCAGCAGAGCCAGCCACCGCAGCGCGCTCTTCACCCCCCCTCCGTCGGCTCCCGCTCGCGGGGCTCGCCTCGCTCGAACAGATCCTCGAACGAGGCCGCTGCGGTGCCGCTCGGACCCTCGAACGCCCGCAGTTCGTAAAGACCGCTGCCGTCGCTCGAGCGCAGCACGCTCCAGAGCGTTCCCCCACCGGTGGGACACACGTGCAGCGCGGCGCCGTCCCCTTCGCCGCGGGGCTGGCGCCCGAGCTCGATGCCATCGACGTCGACGAGTCGTACGTCGGCGCCCCGCAACCCCGAGCTGAAAACGGCCAGCAGAACGAGACAGCGGCCCCGCGCCGCCTGCACTTCGTGCACGCTCGAGGCTCCCTCGGCGAGAAAACCGCGCAGTGCGGACCCCAGCGGCTGCCAGCCGCGCGCCTGGAGCCGTGCGGCCGCGACGTCGAGCCGCCGAGCAAGCCGCTCCGAATGGAAGCTCGACGCGCGGCGCGACGATGACTCGGGCGGCGACCTCCCCGCGCTGGCGTCGGGGCCCTCGCGCGAGCACGCGCACGCGAGCGCCGCAACGATCACGGCGACGCCGAACGGCCGAGACACGTTCGCCGGTGTTAGCACACCGGCCGCCTTCCGAAACGAGCGCCGACAGCAGGGCCGCACCACGCGAACGGGACCGGCCGCCGCACACGGGCAGGCTCCAGCAAGCCAACTGTCGGTCCGAATCCGACCTGGGATCGGGCTCGGACTTCGACTCGGACTCGGGCTCGGGCTCGAGCTCGAGCTCGAGCTCGGACTCGGACTCCGCTTCGGACTCGGGCTCGGACCCGGACTCGCGCCCCCTCATTCGCCGTCGCTCGGTTCGCCCAAACGGCGCGCTCCACGCTCACGGTGCCGCGGCGAACGACGGCGACCGGCTTGCGTCACCGGGACGGAGCTACCGGGCCGGTGCCCTCCCCACCCATGCGCCCGCGGATGGCCGCCTGCGCCTCGTCGAGCGCCGTCCGGATCTGCGCGTCCCGCTCCCGCTCGCGTCGGCGGCGGACCGCGGGCAGCGCGAGGGCGTCGCCGACGTCGCCGAGCGCGCGCACGACGCGCAAGCGGATGCGCCGATCGGGCTCGTCGAGCATGCCGACGAGCGCGTTGACCTTCTCGGGCGTAGCCAACGAGGCGATCGCATGCACCGCTTCGACGCGCTCGTCCGCGGGCCGACTCGCATTGCGGGCCACGTCGCGCAACGCGCCGAGCGCGCCCGAATCCCCGATCCGACCGAGCGAACGGATGACGTCGAGCCGAACGGCCGCGGTGGACTCTCTGGCGAGCAGCTGCACCAGGGGTTGGGTCGCGCGCTGGTCCCGAATCACGCCGAGGGCGAGCACCGCCCACTGTCGCGCGGCGGCGTCGTCGTCGGAGAGCAATTCGAGCAAGGCGGGCACGGCTGCAGGGTCCGGCAAGCGCCAGAGCGCCGCGGCCGCCACCACGCGCACGTCGACCTGAGGATCGCGCAAGGCCCGGACGAGGTCGGGAACGGCGTCGCGAATTCCTAGACGGCCCAAAGCTCGTCCGCAAGACGCACGCACGCGCCAGTCGGGATCGTTGCGCAGGAGCTCGCGCAGGGCCGGAGCCACCTCGCGGCGCTGCGCGTATGCCCTTCGCCCCAGGGTTTCCGCGGCCGCGACGCGCGCGGACGGATCGGACGATCGAAGCGCGTCGAGCTGACGCCGGAGCTCTTCCTCGGAAAGCTGTTGCGCGACGGCGACGGGTGACGGCGACGGGGGCGCGAACGCCATCGCGGCCGATGCGAGCACGGTCACGACCGCCGCCACGTACAGTCCGCGACCCTTTCCACCGACCCGCATCTCGCGTCCCCCGCGCCGCCGGCCCGTCTTCTGCCCGCAGCGTAACACAAGACGTTCCGAGCCCGCCTCCCATTCAACCGCACGCAGAGCCATCGACCCGTCACGCTCCCCGAAGGGTCGCCGCCATCCTGACACCCCCACGCTCTGCGTCGCCGGCAAGCCGGCGGATTGTTCGCGTTCCGCGCCCCGGACTCGCCGCCCGGCACGGCCTCGCGCTCGAGCTCAGGCTCGGACTCGGGCTCGGACTCCGACTCGGGCTCGGGCTCGGATTGGGACTCGGATTCCGAACAAACCTCGTACCGGTCGACCGACACGATCGACGCGGTCAACAACGCGCCGGGCTCGCCCCGAACGCCGAGGCGAGCTCGGCGTACAGAGCCACTGCGGTGCGGGTCGCCCTCCGAAACTCGGCGATGCTCAACGACTCGTTCTCGGCGTGCGCGTTGCACATCGGATCCTCGATGCCGAGCAGGACGGCCGGTACGCCGCCGAAGACGCGCGCGAAGGGTTGGACGAAGGGAATCGTTCCGCCGCAGCCGATGAAGATGGCCGGCCGGCCGTAACCGATCTGGGCAGCGCGCCGTACCGCGTCGAAGGCAGGGCCGTGCGGCTCGCTCTCCCACCAGGACGCGACGGCCTCCCGTCGAACGCGCACCGACAACCCCCACGGCACCCTGCGCTCGAAGTGCTCGACGAGCCGATCCTGAACGCGCCGCGGGTCCTGGTCGGGAACGACGCGGACGCTGATGCGCGCGCGCGCCGACTCGATGATCTGGTTGGACGAGCCTTCGATGGGCCTCGCTTCCATGGCGATCACACTCACCGCGGGCTCGCGCCAGATGCGCGCGAGCACCGGGCGACTGGGGTCACCGGTAAGCCGTGCGCCGGGCACGAGCCCCGCCTGCCGACGGAAGTGCAGCTCGTCGAACGGCAATGCCTCGTAGCGCTCGCGCTCCGCTGCCGTCCACGGGCGCACGCCTTCGGCCAGCTCCGGGCGCAACCTGCCCTCTTCGTCCACGAGATCGGAAAGGGCGCGGCACAGTGCGAGGACCGGATCGGGAATCGGGCCACCCCACATGCCGGAGTGAAGCGGGCGGTCGAGCGCGCGCACCTCGACCTCGACGGCGCACAGTCCGCGCAGGGACGTGGTGATCGAGGGGACGCCTTCGTCGAGGTTCGCGGTGTCGGTGAGCACGATGACGTCCGCTGCGAGCCGATCGCGCTCGGCCTGAAGCAATCGCTCGAGATTCGGAGATCCGATCTCCTCTTCGCCCTCGACGAGAAGCTTGACGTTGACCGGCAGCCTGCCCGCAGCCTCGAGCCAGCTCGCGCAGGCGGCAAGATGAGCGACGATGCCCGCCTTGTCGTCGACGATGCCGCGCCCATAGAGGCGGCCGTCGGGCCGGAGCGTCGGCTCGAAGGGCGGGCTCGTCCACAGCTCGAGGCGTCCCGGCGGCTGTACGTCGTGATGCGCGTACAGGAGCACCGTCGGCGCCCCGGGTGCGTCGAGCCAGTCCGCGTAGACGTGCGGATGGCTTCCCGGTGGCTCGAGAACGGCCACGTTGCGCAGACCGGCCGCGGCGGCGAACTGTGCGGTCAGTCGTGCGCTGCGCTGGACCGCGGGATCCGGCGGGGCGTTGGCGGAGACTCCTCCGGCGCGGCCCAGCTCGACGAGGGCCTCGAGCCATCGATCCCAGCTGGCTTCGAGTCGCTCCAGGACGCGTGCGATCACGCCGCCTCACTACCACGGTCGGGCGGCGGCGATCCCACCCTTGCCGCCGCGGTAGCCCGAAGGATAGCGTCCCTGGCGCGCCTGGGCACGGAAACCCGGCCGCGGAGGACGGCAGTGCGAGCGAGTGTCCCGATGGGGGTGGTCCTCTGGATCGCCGGCCTTCCGATGGCCCGCGTCGGCGTCGCGCAAAGCCCCGAGATCCCCTCGACACCAGAGGCAGCCGCCCCGCCGGCACGGCTCGGCGACCTCGAGGAAGAGCAACGGAACGCGGAGGATCGAGAGGCCCGCCTCACGGCGGGCGGCGTCGTGGAGCCCGGAGCGCGACCGGCCACGACCGAGGATCCCGACGGCCCGCTGCACCACGGCGGACAGGGCGCTCTTCGCATCGGCCTGGCGCGGCCCTACGTGTTCGCCGTCCGCTACGACGACGGGCCGCACTGCGGCTCGTTCGACGAGAGCGGAGAGCCCGAAACGTTCTGCCGGCGTGCCGGGGCCTGGCTACTCGACGTCGGCCTCGGCTACGGCGTTCTCCCGGCGCTCGAGGTCGACTTGCTCGTCCGGATCGGCCTGTCCCGCGACGACGCCGCGCGCCGCGCGCCGCTCCAGCTCGGCCCGGGCATCCGCGCGCATCCCTCGCCTGATGGCCAATTCAAGCTCGCGCTCGGAGCCAGGCTCGTCGTGGACTACACCCCGGCCGAACAGCCGCGTTGGAAGGAGCTGGACGTGGGATTGCGCGGCGAGGTGGGACTGCAACTCGACCTGTCGCGGCACTTCGGTTTGTTCGGTGGCATCGGCGTCCAGATCGTGGCCCTTCGCGGGCTCTATTTCACCTTCGACGGAGGAGCGGGGATCCAGGTCCGCTATCCGTAGGCACGAGGCCCCTGCGTCGTGCGACGCGAGACGAGCGGCGTCATCCGCCCGACGCGACGCGGTCTTGGCGCAGCCGGCCGCAGGCCCGGCCGATTCGAGGCACGACGATCGGCGGTGCCCGCCGGATCGGGGCTTCGTCGGTGGGCGCCGCCCATCCGCGAAGCGTCGGAATCGACGAGAAAGCCGACCCGGGACTGGTGGTGACCGCTTCGAAGGGGCCTGCGGCGGCCTCGCTCGCCTCGATGCGCGTGGGCCACGAGACGCCGGGCCGCACGCGTGCCTCCGTCCCCTCCCCCTCGGTCGGCATGTGGACGTGTCCGCGGAACCGCGCGCCGCGGGCCACCCGCACGCGCGGTGCGTGCACGTCCCCCACCATGCTGCCCCCCTCTTCGACGCGGAACGACTCGGTGGCCGTCGCGTCCCCGACGAGCGTGCCGCGAATGGTCACGACCCGCGCGCGCACGTTGCCCCGCACGCTGCCGCCCGTCTCGACGAGCAGCTGTCCGCCGAGTTGCACCTCGCCCTCGATGTTGCCGAGCACGACGAGATCTTCCTCTCCGCTGACGTCGCCGACGAGCGAGACGCCCGCCGGAAGCACGCTCGGCGCCGACGCCCCGATCACGACGTCCTCCGCGCGTCGTCCACGTCGAAGTCCATCTCGATGCGCCCGACGAGCGCGCCCCCGTCGTCGATGGCGATGCGCGCGGCGCGCACGTCGCCTTCCAGAAGCCCTCCGTCGCGTACGGCGACCTCGTCGGTCGCGAGCACGTTGCCGCGAAGCTGGCCGACGACCTCGACCCGCGCGGCTTCGACCGTCGCGACCACCACGCCCGACTCGCCCACGCTCAGTTCGCCTTCCATCGTCACGTCTCCTTCGAACTTGCCGTCGACGCGAACATGGACGGGGCCCGTGCCTCGGAGCCGTCCGCGCACGCGCAGCGACGGGCCGATGTAACCGTGCCGACCGGGTCGGGGCGAGTTTTCGGCGTTCATCAGTCACGAGCGTAGCAGGCAGCGCCGACGGCCGCGGGGTGGAACACCCGACCCGGCGGGCGGCGAATCGCCGTACGATCGACACGCCGTATCGCGGATCCCGAGTCGACGAGCCTCCACCTCGGTGTAGGGTGCGACCCGAGAAGGACGCCGTGGCCACCGTCGACGACGACCGCCTGCTGCGAGATACGGACGATCTGATCGCGCCGTTCGTCGAGGCCGAGAAGCCACGTGGTCGCTGGCGCATCGGCCTGGAGGCCGAAAAGTTCGGCCTCGATGCGGTCGGACGGCCCCTCGATTGGCACGCGCTGAGCGCCGTCCTCGATGACCTCGTGCGAGCCCACGGCTGGAGCCCCGAGAACGAGTACCCCGGCGGGCCCACCATCGCCCTGCGGCGTGGCGCGGCGTCGGTCACCCTTGAGCCCGGCGGGCAGCTCGAGCTGTCGGGCGCTCCGCATTCGAGCGTGCACGAAGCCGCCGCGGAGCTCGAAACCCACCTCGCCGAGCTGCGATCCGTGTGCGCCCCCCGCGGAATCCGCTGGCTCAGCCTCGGATTTCACCCGACGGCCCGGCGCGACGAGCTGCCGTGGGTGCCCAAGTTGCGTTACGGCGTGATGCGTGCGTATCTGCCCACGCGCGGCCGCCGTGCGCTCGACATGATGCAGCGGACCTGCACCGTGCAGGTCAATCTCGATTACGCCGACGAGCACGACGCGATGCGTAAGCTCCGCATCGGACTCGCCCTGGGGCCCATCGTCACCGGCATCCTCGCGCATTCCCCGTTCGTGGAGGGAGCCGTTGCCGGCCGGCTCGACGAGCGCGCTGCGGTATGGCTCGAGACCGATCCCGACCGCACGGGGCTGCTGCCCGCGCTGTGGCGCGATGGCGCCGGGTACGACGATTACGTGCAATGGGCACTCGACGTGCCGATGTTTCTCGTCAGACGCGGCGCGACGGTGGTGCGCAATACCGGCCAGCGCTTTCGCGATTTTTTGCGCGACGGGTTCGGGGGGGCGCGCGCGACGCGCGCCGACTGGGATGCCCATCTGAACAGTCTCTTTCCGGAAGCCCGCCTCAAGCGCACGCTCGAGCTGCGGGGAGCCGACGCCCAACCTTTGCAAACCACCGCGGCCGTCGCGGCGCTCTGGAAGGGCTTGCTCTACGACGAGCAGGGGCTCGCGGCCGCCGAACGCCTCGCTTCGCGGCTCGCCCCCGACGAATTGGAAGCCGCGCGGCCCCACATCGCGCAGCACGGCCCTCGTGCCATGCTGTGCGGACGACCCGTCGCCGAGTGGGGCAACGAATTGCTCGCGATCGCCGACGCGGCTCTCGCGCGCCAGGGCGTCCTCGACGCCGAGGGCCGCGACGAACGCCGGTACCTCGGGCCGCTGCGCGCCCTGCTCGAGCGGGGCCGATGCCCCGCCGACGTGCTTCTCGACGCCGCCCGACGCGGCGGGCGAGGCGTGCTCGACGGACTCGCCGAGACGACCGTGGCGTGAGCGTGCGAGGGCGCCTTAGGGCAACAGACACGCCGGCGCGCCCACCTCGCACTGAAAGTCGTTGCCACACGTGCAGCAGGCGATGTCCACCTCGTCCGACGGCGGCAGCAGCAGACACGAGACGGGCGTGGGTCCCGACAGGTCGCTCGCGCACACGTCGATGGGCCACAGGTATTCGGCCGACTCGATGTCCACGCCCCCGAGCGTCTCGCCGAAGACGCGAACGGCGATCACGACGGTGCCACCGACGGGAAGCGCGCCCGCGTACGGCGCCGGGATGACCTCGAGCTCGCCGACGGCCACTCCGTCGCTGTTTGCGCTGATGGACGGCACGAACGTGCCCGACATGACGGTGTATGGATTGGGCAGCCCGGCGCCCAGGGCCAGGGGAGCGCCTGCCGTATCGCGAAGCTCCACCTCCGCTCCCTCGATGCGAATGCCGTTGGGGTCGGCCCGCGGCGGCGCGTCGGCCTGACGCGACCGCATCTGATTGACGTAGACGGGGTGCAGCGCGTAGCTGTTCGTGGCCCCGACGTCGAAGATGCCCCGCACGACGAGCTTGTCGGGCTTGAACTCGCACTCGTCGTCGGGCGCGGCGTTCCCGCGAATGATCAGCGTCGGGCCGTCGTGGTCGACACAGCCGACGAGAACCGCGAAGGCGATGGCCAGCGGACGAAGAGGCATCGATCACCTCGGTACGATCCGGCCGGGTGGACCGCGACGTCCATCGTAACCGGGGCCGGCCCCCCGACCAACTTTCGGGGCACGGTCAGGGCGAGGCCCGAGCCGCGGCGGAGGGCCCACCGCGGGAATCACGTCTCTCGCGGGGCCAGCTTTCCTCGACCGCTCCTCGACGCCGTTCGGGCCCGAGCCCGCGTCCCCGCCCGCTCGCGAGACCGACCCCGAGACCGGGAACGAGTCCGAGTCCGAGTCCGAGACCGAGGCCGTCGCCGAAGACGCGCTCGCAGGACGTTGCGGCTACCGCGATAGGGCCGCAGCGAGCTCGTCCGGGCTCAGTTCCATCGTCTCGACGTGGCCGGGCGAACCAGGGACCACGAAGCCAATTCGGTCACCTCGACGCTTCTTGTCGACCCGTACGTGTCTCAGGACGTCCGGCGAAAGCCACGCGTCGAGTTCGACCGGAAGCCCCAGCCGGCCCAGCAGCTCGCGCAGTCGCGCCTCGTCGTGCGGACGCGCGAGGCCGCGCGCGCGACCGACCCGCATGGCGGCGAGCAATCCGAGCGCAACCGCCTCGCCGTGACGCAGCCGCCAGACCGTGGCGGCCTCGAGCGCGTGGCCCACCGTGTGCCCCAGGTTGAGCCTTCGGCGCAGCCCCCGGTCGTGCTCGTCCTCGGCGACGAGCCTCGCCTTGACCCGCAGTGCAGCCCGGACCGCGCGAATCGTCGCATCGGGGTCCGCCGCGACGAGCGCCTCCGCGTCCCGTTCGAGCGCTGCGACGGCCTGCTCGCCCTCGAGCCAGGCCGTCTTGACGGCCTCGGCGAGCGCCGCTCGCCGTTCGGCGTCGGGGAGCGTGCCGAGCACATCGACGTCGGCGACCACGAGCGAGGGTTGGTGCACCACGCCGACGAGGTTCTTGCCCTGCGGCCGGTCGATTCCCGTCTTTCCGCCAACGGCGGCGTCGAGCATGGCGAGCAGGCTCGTGGGCACGGCCATCCAGCGCACGCCACGCAGGAACGTGGCGGCGGCCATCCCCGACACGTCGAGCACCGTGCCGCCTCCCACGGCCGCGAGCACGCCGTCGCGGTCGACCGGGACCTCCAGCGCCGCATCCCAGATGCGCTCGACGGATCCGATCGTCTTGTGCGACTCGCCCGGCTTCAGTCGAACCTGAGCGAGTGGAGGCTGTGGCAACGACGCACCGACGCGGTCGGCCCACGACGCGACGTGCTCGTCGGTCACGACGAGCCAACCACTGGCCTCGAGCGAGTCGAGCTCGACCAGACGACGCAACCGACCCAGCAGCCCGCGGGCGACATGGACGCGGTAGCTGCGGGTTCCGAGCGGCACGACGAGGGGCGGCTGCGCGAGCCACGTCTGGAGCTCGGCGGCGAGCCGTTCCGGACCGAGGGCCGACGTGTCGAGGCGCACGTGACACTCGGCGTAAGCCGCTGCACGCTCGGTCAGGAGCCGGTCGAGATGGGAGGCGAGTGGGCGATCGGCGCCCGCCCCGACCCGCGCCCGCAGCGTCGCGAGCGGCGCGTGCAGCGTGACGACGACCGTCTCGTCGAGCAACCGTCGACGCAGCGCGGCATCGCAGACGGTTCCTCCGCCCAGCGCGACGACGAGCGGCCCCGGCTCACCGAGCAGGCATTCGAGCGCGGCCCGCTCGTGCGCGCGGAACGCCGCTTCCCCTTCTTCGCGGAACAGCGTCGAGACCGATCGTCCCACACGCGATTCGACCAGCGCGTCCAGATCGACGAACCGCGCGCCGAGTCGCTCCGCGAGCAGCGGCCCCAGCGTGCTCTTGCCCGCGCCCATCGGCCCGGACAGCACGACGCGCACGGGAGAGGACGGCCCACCGGCCACGACCGACACCTAGCACGACCGCCTAGGCGCGATGGGCGCGATGGGCCCGAAGCACGCGCCTCGGCGCTCGGCGTCGTCCTGGCCTTCCATCTGCTCGTGCGCGCGTCCCGATCGACCGAATCGGGGTTGATCCAGGCGACGAGTCGAGCCACAGCGGCGCCGTGGCGGACCGACGCGTGGATGCCTTCTCGGGGCGCGTCGTTCTCGTCGCGCCCGAACGGCTCGCGGCCGCGCGGGTCGACCCCGATCCCGGTGCCGGCTTACCGGCTCTTCGTGGGCCATGCCCGTTTTGCCCCGGCAACGAGTCGCTCTGTGGCCCTGAACAGGCGCGCTGGCCTGCTCGCGGCGCGTGGCGCGTCAGGTCCGTGGCCAACCGCTGGCCCCTTCGACTCGCGACGATCCGAGGCGAGCGCACCGAGGCCGGCGCCCACGAGGTGATCGTCGACTCTCCGGGACACGACGAAGACCTGCCCGACCTGCCGACGGCCCGGCTCGCCGAGTGGCTGGGTGCGTTGCGAGACCGCACGGCCGCGCACGAGCGTCGTGCGGGCGTCCGTGCCGTCGCGCTCTTCCGCAACCGCGGCCGACGCGCCGGCTCGAGCCAACCGCACCCGCACAGCCAGCTCGTCGCGCTGCCCTTCGTGCCCCCGGACGTGGGACGCCGCGCTGCCCTCGCACGCGCGGCCTGGAACGAGCACGGTCGGAGCCTGCTCGCGCTCGAGCTCGAGCGGGCGCGCGACGACGGACGCGTGGTGCTCGCCTCGAAGACGGCCATCGCGTGGGCGCCGCACGCTCCGCAACAGAGCGACGCGGTGCTCGTCGGTCCGAGGCCCGGCTCGGCGGCCGACAGGCCGTGGTCGGCCCTGGCGGGCGGAGCGTTGCGCGGCGTCGCGAGCGTGCTCGGCGACACGCTACGTCGGCTGCTGCACGTGACTCGTAATCCAGATTACAATGTCGTGTGGCACCTGCCGCCGACCGAGCACGCACGTAGGCCCTGGGCGTTCTGGCTCATCGAGCTGGTTCCGAGGCGCGCCGCGGGGGCCGGATTCGAGCTCGTCACGGGAATGGGCCTCGTCGTCCGGACGCCCGAGCAAACCGCCGCCGCGTTGCGCGACGCCGCCCCTCGCGCCGGTCGCCGGCGCACAGGTCGCGTCGGTCAGGGCGCGCATACCCGCAGGCTCGCGCCCGGCCCCCGAGCGTGAGGGGGCTCCCGAGCCCGCATCGACGCTCGCACGCGGTTCCCGATCAGATGCGTCCGCGCAGCGCGTCGAGACGCAGCTTCCAGACCATCCCGACCGCCTCGAGCACGATGGCGCGGTTCATCTTGCTGCGCCCGACACGCCGATCGACGAAGGTGATGGGTACTTCGCGCACCGTCATGCCCCTGCGCAGCACGCGATACGTCAGCTCGATTTGGAATGAGTAACCGTTGCTGCGCACCGCGTCCAGGTCGATGGCCTCGAGCGCGCGCCGCCGGAAGACCTTGTAGCCGCTCGTCAAATCGCGCACGTCGAGACCGAGGATGAGCCGCGCGTACAGGCTACCGCCCTTGCTGAGCACGTGCCGGCCCGGCCCCCAGCCGTGCACGCCGCCGCCCGCGATGTTGCGCGAACCGATGACGAGGTCGGCTCCCCTTTCGATCTCGGCGAGCATCGCCGGCAGCCGCCGCGGATCGTGAGACAAATCGGTGTCCATCTCCGCGAACAAGTCGAAGTCGCGCCGCAAGCCCCAGCGGAAGCCCTCGACGTAGGCCGAGCCCAGCCCGAGCTTGCCCGGCCGGTGCAGCACGGCGATGCGCGCGTCCGCGGCCGCCATCCGGTCGGCGAGCTCGCCCGTGCCATCGGGGCTCGCATCGTCGACGACGAGCAACGAAGCGTTGGGAACAACGGCGAACAGTTCGCGTGCGAACGCCTCGAGATTGTCGCGCTCGTCATACGTCGGCGTCACGACGAGCAGCCGTCCCGGCATCGCCGCGATCGCATATCACTTCGACCGCGCTCGTGCAGGACGGGCATCCACCTTGCCGAAAACGGTCGGGCGCACATGCGTGCGCTCGGGTTCTGACTCGGTCTCGGACTTGGGCTCGGTCTCGGTCTCGGACTCAGGCGTGGACTCGGGCTCGGCCTCGCAGCACCCCGCCGCCACGTCAAGCAACGTGACCGCCCCTGGCAGACTCGGTCTCGGTCTCAGGCTACGACTCAGCCCCGCGCGCGGCCACCGCCACGATCCCGTGCGTCCGATGCGACGCGTCGCGCTTCCGCGCGCGGTCGGCGCGGCAAGGTCAGGGACAGTCGAAAACCGCGTCCAGATCCCCGATCGCGGCGTGCACCGCATCGACGGACGGATCGTCGAGCATCGAGAACGCGCGCAACTCGTCGGCGACCTCGGCATTGCGCGCGCGCACGATGCGGTCGAACAGATCCAGCAGCGTGCGCGAGAACGTCCACAGATACTCCCGCTCACCGCCCGTCGCGCTGCACAAGCGCACCAGGCGGTCGCGCAGCACCATGGCGAGGCCGTGGAGCACGGCGCGGTCGAACTGCGTGCGCGCCCGCTCGCGTAGCTCGAGCATCGTCGCGGGGACCGTCGACTCGCCCTCGAGGTTGCGCCAGCATCGCACCGCGAGCAGGCCATCCCAGGCGCGCTCGTGCGACGGCCGATGGACCGCGCGCACCAGGCGGGCCAATCCCCGCCCGCCGTCCCGCGGCGCGCCGCCCGTGTAGTACGCATACGCCGAGTCGCAATCGCGCGGGGTGGTCGTGCACGTCAGCGACTCCTTGTACGTGGAGATGGCGAGGAACCAGAGCAGCGCGGCCTCGATCGTCGCCGCGTTGCGGCGCGGCGCCATGCCCATGATCCCCTCGTTGAAGGCGCGCAGGATCATCGGCTGAAGCTTGGAAGGCCCGACGCAGTACTCGGGGTACATGCGCACGTTTTCTTCCGTCGTGCACACCGTGCCCTCCGGCGCCGGAACGTGCGGGTCGTAGCGGCGCGCGACGCGCGAGTCGAGGCCTTCGGAGACCTGGTAGATCATGCGGGCCATCACGAAGGCGTCCGGCGGGGCGTCTCGCGTCGGGTCGAACAGAAGCGCGTCGATCTCGTCGTATTGCATCACGCGCGCGATCGTCGAGATGCTGGCCATGATGGGGTGGTACTCGCCGTCGTCGGACACGCAGGAGGGCCACATGTCGTCGGCGCCGGGCCTGTAATCCGTGGGCAGCGGTCGGCACGTCGGATCGACGCGGCCCGGGCAACGGACGGCGCCGTCCATCGTCGCGTCGTCCATGGCGCTGCCGTCCGCCATCGCATCGGTCGCGTCTGCGTCGCGACCGCCCGTGTCCGTCGTCCCCGTCTCGGGAGCAGGCGCATCAGGCATCCCGGTGTCGCCGGAACCGGTATCTCGAGCGCCTGCGTCGGTGGGCACGGGGTCATCCCCCTCGCACGCCGAGAGCGAGGAAAGGGCGAGACCCAGGAATGCAAGCGCGCCGCTGCGGGACACGACGCGTCGAAGTCGTTCGTCACGAGGCGAAAGGCAAACCTTCATGACCACAAGCCTGCCCGTACTCGTCCGACGCGCCAGCGTGTTTTCGGCGGTCGCGGGACCCGTACTTCTACGTGACGGCGTTGGGGCACCGGCCGTAGGCGGTGGCGCTGTTTCTCGCGTGCGAACCGGACACTTGGACGAACTGTAGATCCAAAAGGCGCAAACGAAGACCGAGTCGGCGCCCGGTTGCGAGCCTGAGCCCGAGGCCCCGACCGAGACCGATACCGAGCCGAGTCCGTGTCCGAGTCCGAGCCCGAGCCCGAGACCGAGACCGAGACCGAGACCGAGGCCGAGCCCGAGCCCGAGTCCGTGTTCGAGCCCGAGCCCGAGACCGAGTCCGAGCCCGAGTCTGACTCTCCGCTTCGTCGCCGCACCCGGCTCACGGCACCAGTCCGCGGCGGACCGCCAGTCGCACCAGCTCTGCCGCGTTTCGGGCACCCAACTTCTGCATGAGGGTCGCCCGATGGCCCTCGACCGTCCGCGCCCCGATGCCGAGCCGGGCGGCAATCTCGCCGCTCGTCAGGCCGTCGACCACGAGCGCCAAGACCTGTCGCTCGCGCCGCGTCAAGGGCTCGACCGACGGATCTTCGGTCAGCGCAGTTGCGGCTTGGGGCGAGAGGAACGTGTCGCCGGAAGCGACGGCGACGATCGCACGCACCAGGTCCGAAAGACCCGCACCTTTGACGAGGTAGCCCGACGCGCCCGCGCGCAGCGCCGGACGGACGTGCTCCTCGTCCGCATGCATCGACAGCACCAGCACGCGGCTGCGCGGCGAGGCCTCGCGCACGGCGCGCGTCGCCCCGATCCCATCCACGCCCGGAAGCGACAGATCCATCAAGACGACGTCCGGACGTAGCGCACGCACCCGCTGCACCGCCTGCTCGCCATCGACCGCCTCCCCGACCACGCAGACTTCGCGCCGCGTCTCGAGCAGCGCACGCAGGCCCTCCCGCACGATGGTGTGGTCCTCGACGATGAGAACCGAAACGGGGCCACGCTCGTTCTTCCTCGCGTCCTGCTGCGCCTCGCCGGCCACTTCGACGCCACCCGAGCGGTTATCACGATGTCGGTAGCCGACGCCAGAAGTGGGTTCGCGAGCCGGCTGTCGTCGGCCGCCGGGCTGACGCCCGCGCAACGAAGTCCGGCATGACGCCGCCGTTGCCCGCTCCTCGCCGGTGTGAGGGGCTTTCGAGCCCGAGTCACGACCCGTGCCCGTGCCCGAGCCGGAGACCGAGTCCGAATCCGCGACTGAGGCCGAGACCGAGTCGAAGTCCGAGGCCGAGCCTGAGATCGAGCCCGAGTCCGAGCCCGAGTCGGAGACCGAGTCCGAGACCGAGCCCGAGTCCGTGTCCGAGACCGAGATCGAGTCCGAAACCGTGTCCGAGACCGAATGGGTGCCTCACGGATCGCCGCCGCCCGCAGCGCGAACGTCTTCGTCGCCGCCCTCGATTTCCTCGAGGCTCGAGGGGGGGATCAGGAAGCGCACGGTCGTTCCAACGCTCGGCGTGGAATGGATGGACAGCTCGCCCCCGAGCAACGCCGCGCGCTCTCGCATTCCCTGCAGCCCGAGCCCAGCGTTCTCGGCCGCTTCGTCGAAGCCGCGCCCGTCGTCGCGTACCTCGAGCACGAGGCCCGCCGGATCCCGCCGCAATGCGACCCACACCCGACGGGCTGCTGCGTGCCGCAGGACGTTGCCGAGTGCCTCCTGTGCGACGCGATAGACCGCGAGCTCGACCGCTGCCGGCAGCGGCTGTTGCAGCGGGTCGATGTGGGCCTCGACTCGTATCCCGCCACGCTCTGCGGCGTCTTCCGCGAGGCGACGCAAGGCGACGTGCAATCCCGCCTCGTCGAGCTGGACGGGCCGCAGGGCACGCACCGCCCGGCGCAGCTCGTCGAGCGCACGGCTCGCGCCGTCTCGCATGCCCTCGACGAGCCTGGCGACGCGCGAGGGGTCGTCTCGATGCTGTTCGCACAGCTCGGCCGCGATTCGCAGCGCCGTCAGCTCCTGCCCGAGCCCGTCGTGCAGCTCCCGTGCAATCGTTTGCCGTTGTCGCTCCGCGGCGAGCAGCGCGCGCCAGCTCGAGGCGCGCAGGCGCGCGTGCGCATCCTGCAACTCGTCCAGACGCAGGCGAAGCTCTCCCTCGAGACTCTCGTTGCGCTCGCGCAGGGCCTCTCGAGACTTCTCCAGTTCGGCGAGCAGGCCGCCGATACGTCGCTCGGCACGGGCGACGGCCCCCAGAGGCACGGCGAGGACGCCGCCCCCCAACAGCAGCGCGGCCGCGAGGAACACCCCGAGCCATCCGAGCGCATCCCTGCGCGCCTCGTCGAGCCCTGCGGCCACCCAGACTTCCGCAGCGGCTCGGCCCCCGACGCGAACCGGCGCCTTCGCCCAGACGAGCGCAGCCGTGGGGCGCTCGCCGGTCGCCGCGACCCGATGTCCGTTCGTGTCGAGCACCTCGACGTGTCGCAGGGCGCGATGGACGCCGCGGCGGTCGACTTCGGCGACGAGCTTGTCGGCGTCGAAAGGCCACAGCCGCGGTCGGGACGCCACGCGGCGGGCGAGCGCGCTTGCCGTCGCATCGGCGGCCTGCGCCGCGAGCGTGCGCAGCTCGCTCACGCGCATCGCGTAGTAGCCCAGCGGCGCGCCGGTCGCGACGAGCACCACGAGGACCACGACGAGCGGCAGAAGCCGGGCCAGCAGCTCAGCGCGCAGCGCTCCGCGCGCGGGCTCGGCGGTCACGGCCCCTCCCACGGCTCGTAGCCTGCTCCCCGCATGAGCGCGCGCGCGCGCTCCGATTGCAGAAATCGAACAAAGCGATCGGCGACGGGATGCGCTCTGGCGGGCAGGACAACCGCGAGCTCCTTGTGGATGGCCGGAGCATCCCGGACGCGCAGAACGCGCAACGAGGGCGCCTGGAGGCGAACGGCGCCGATGTCGAGCGGGCCGACCGCGCCCGGCATGTCGAGCAGCGCATCGCGCATCTCCGCATCGGTCAGCAGAACGATGGCGTCCGGTTCGGCGCGAGCCCGCTCGAGGGCCGCACCGAGCCGCGGCAAAGCGCTCGCGATCGCCACGAGCCCCGAATCACCCGCTTCGCGCAGCAACGCGAGGGCCCGTCGTCCTCGCAGCATGCCGCGCCCCGGCCCCTGATAGAACGCAACGAGATCGTCGACGCCCACCGCTTCCAGCTGCACGCTCGGGTGGGCCGCGAACACGACTTCGACGCGCGCCAAGCCGATCCACCGCCATCGGCCGGCCGAAGGCAGCTCCATGCGCCGAGAGACCAACCCCACGTCGATGGCTCCGCGTTCGAGCGCTCGCAACGCGCCTCGGCTTCCGATCGACGGGTGCAGCACGACGCGAGCGCGTTCCTCGAAGTGATCGAGCAGATGCTCGACGATCGGCAGACAGGATCCCGATCCAGCCACGTGGATGCGATCGGACTCGGAACGGAACGTCACGACGGTCGGCCGCCCGACCGGCGGCGGCTGCGGACCGGCCTCGATCCGTCCGACCACGAACGCCGCGGTCATGCCGCCCAGCAGCGACGTCGCGACGAACGGCGCGACGACCCGAAGCAGCACGGATCGCGTCCTGCCGCAGCTGCCGTCGCGCGCCGAGGATCCTACGCCCGCCGTCCGCAAGCCTCGCTATGCTGCCGCGCGTGGACGAAGCGCGCGAGCTCGACGTCGTGCTGTGGGGCGCGACGGGTTTCACCGGGCGCCTGGTCGCCGCCTACCTCGCTCGGCGTCATCGGCCGAAGCGCTGGGCCATCGCCGGCCGCGACGCCGCACGCCTCGACGCGCTCGCGGAGGCCCTCCGAGACGAGACGGAGTATGGAGCCGCACCCCGCCGGCTGACGGCGGACCTCGCGAGACCCGAATCGCTCGAAGCGATGGCCCGACGAGCGCGCGTGGTGTTGTCGACCGCAGGCCCCTTCACGCGCATCGGCGAGCCCGTCGTCGCCGCGTGCGTGCGCGCCCGCACCGACTACTGCGACATCACGGGGGAGCCCGCGTTTGTCGATGCCATCGAGCGGCGCTGGTCGGCACCCGCGTCGGACGCCGGTGTGCGCCTCGTGCCCTGCTGCGGGTTCGATTCCGTGCCAGCCGATCTGGGCGTCTGGCTCACCGTGCGGGCCCTGCCTCGCGGGGTGCCCCTGCGCGTCGACGGCTACGTGCACGCGCGTGGGGGATTCTCGGGCGGCACCTGGCAGAGCGCGCTCGAAGCGATGGCCGCCCATCGCCCCTTCGCGCGGCGCGCACGCTCCGAATCGGCCCCGAACGGCCGCCGTGCACGCGCGGTGCGGCCCGGCGTCGGCTACCGGCGAGATCGGAGCGCCTGGACCGCACCGCTGCCCACGATCGACGTGGACGTCGTCCTGCGCAGTGCACGTTTGCTCGACCAGTACGGCCCGGACTTCACCTACGGTCACCACGTGCTCGTGCGCCGCTTCACGACGCTGCTCGGTGGCGCTGCGTTCGTCGGCGCCACCTACGCCGCCAGTCACCTCGGCCCGCTGCGTCGCTGGCTTCAGTCGCTGCGGCCCGCCGGCACCGGGCCATCCCCCGAGCATCGCCGGCGGTCGCGGTTCACGGTCTGGATCGAAGGCCGAGGAGGGGGTCGACGAGCGACGACAGAAATCCGGGGCGGAGACGCGGGCTACGAGGAAACGGCGAAGATGGCCGCGGAGGCCGCGCTGTGCCTCGCACTCGATCCGCCGGCCACGGCGCATCGCGGATTGCTCACTCCGGCCGTGGCGATGGCACCGCGCCTCGTCGAACGGCTGCGCGCTGCAGGCCTCGTGATCGAGACCACCGAGCACGGCTGAACGGGGACGTTCAGGGCTCCGGCTCGGCCTCGGTCTCGGACTCGGTCTCGGGCTCAGCCTCGGACTCGGACTCGGGCTCGGGCTCGGACACGGACTCGGACT
>JANWZI010000069.1 GCA_025054695.1 Myxococcota bacterium
CGGCCTCGCCGGGCACGTTCTCGAAACGGCGCAGGGCGTCCGACGCCACGCGGGCCGCAGCCGGCAGGTCGATCCGCTCCCGAGCCAGCAGCGCTGCGAGGGCCATGACGTCGTCACAGCGCGCGTCCGCTGCGGCGGCGGCGAGCTCGAGCATCTCGCGCGCGATCGCGAGATCGCGCTCGCGTGTCTCGACGCGGAGCCGCGCCAGCGCGCGGGCCAGCTCGGCGGCGCGCCGTGCCTCTCTGGCCGTTCGAGCGGTCTCGAGTCGAGCGCGGTGCGCGCGTAGCTCGGCTTCGAGGCGCTCGACCGGCCAGGTCTCGAACGCCTCGTCGGCCTCGTCGCTCCGGTCGGAGGACGGCGAGGCAGCACGAGCGCCGTCGTGGCGCGCATCGGGCGACCGATCCGAGCGGCCGGCGCACGCGACGAGCACGAGCGCGAGCAGACGGGTGCTTCCGATCCGTCGCGCCGCTGCTACGATGGGGCCCATCTGGAGCCCTGCGTGCGGGAGGCCCCGTGAGCGAGACGCCCGTCTACCAGGACCGCCACAGTGGCCGCGTGTATCGCGACGCGACCGAGATGGTCAACGATTACCTGCGACGCTTCGGTCAGCGCGTGGGCGTCGAGCTCGAGCCGCTCGACGAGGACGGCTACACGGACGTGCGGCGCGGTTCGGCCACGGTCGGGATCAACGTCCTCGAGGAACACGGCATCCTTCTGTTCCTCTCGCGCATCATGGACGTGCCCCGTGGCGATCGGGAAGCGTTTTACCGTCGCCTGCTCGAGCTCAATTTCCTGGTCACGAGCGACGGCGCGTTCGCCATCGACAAGGAGCGCGACGCCGTCTACGTGCGCGCGCTGCGGCGTCTGTCCGCGCTCGACTACGAGGAATTCGAGGATCTGCTGCACACCGTCGCCACCGTTGCGGACGAGTGGGACGATCGTCTCGCCGAAATCTTCCCGCCTCGTTCCTGAACCGACGGCACGTCGCCGAAAGGTTCGTGCTAGACTCGGCGTCTCCTGAGATCCGCCGATGTCGATGCGGGAAGTCGAGCCGGCCGCGAGCGACGCCGGTCAGGCGAGGGACGAAACGGCCCGGCACGAAGCGGAGCCGCGCGCGCTCTCGGAGGCGACGGCGGCCGCGTCGACGCTCGAACATCCGGGCAGTCCGGAAGGGGCGAGTACTGGCGAGGACGGTCCGATGCCGCCGACGCCGGTGGCCAGCGACCGCGCCACGGCATCGTCGGCCGAGGCCTCGGAATGCCCGAGCTCGTCGGATGCCGTCGCGCCCGCGCCGGCCGCGACCGGTGACGGTAATCTCCCAGCGGCCGGCGACGTAGCCGCGCTCGAGGCTGCGGCTGTCGCGATGCTCGGCGGGCCATCCAGGGCGGCGGACTCGCCTGATGGCGCATCGTCCTCGACAGGGGTCTCGCCCGAGGAGGCGGAGCGTCTAGCGGCTCGTTACCGCCCATCCTGGGAGGTCGACGAGACGTCCCAACCCTCCGTGCGGTCCGGTACGGACGTCGAGGCGCCATCCGGTCCCAGCCAGCTCGCGTCCCGCAGCGACCCCGACCCCATCGCGGAGGGCGCGGAGCCGCCGGCGTCTCTTCCTCGCGCGCGCATGCGTGGCGCGTTCATCGCCATTGCGGCGACGGCCGCGGGGCTCGTCGCCCTCATCGTGTACAGCCTCTTGCCCACCTCGCCTCGTCCAAACATCGAAAGCACGACCTTCGCGACCGCTCCTTCGGCGTCGACGGCTCCGGCGGTAGCGCGCACCGACCCCGGTGCGATACGGCCCGCGGCCGCCCCTCCTTCCGCGACGCAGCCCTCCGCGCCATCGTCGCTCCCCCTCGAATCCGGCCCGACGACGTCCACGAGCGTCCGGGATACGCTTCCGGCTCCCTCTTCGCCGCCGCCTGTCGCAGCGACGATCCCTGCGCCAGCGCCCGCGTCTGCCGCTTCGGTTTCGACTTCGCCCCCGGTCGCCGTGGCACCTTCCGGTGGTGCGGGCTCGCGTTCGACGGCGGAGCCCACGGTGGAGCGGACCGCACCTCGCGCAGAGCGCTCGACTCCGACGACCGGGTCGGCTGCGCGCCGTCGGGATCGCACGCACGGAGCCGGTCCGTCGGCGCCGCCGCCGGACCCGCAGACGGTGCGGCTGCTGGTGCGCACCGAGCCGCCCGGAGCCGTGCTCCACCTCGACGGAACCCGGATCGCGAATCCGGCCGAACTGCGCCTCTCGCGCGACGGCCGACCGCATCGCCTGACGGCCAGCGCGGCCGGGCACGAGACATCGGTCGAGACCGTCGTGCTCGACCGAGACCGCACGGTCACGCTCCGCCTCCGACCGACGCGAGGGGTTGAGCCTGCTCCGCAGCGGTCGAGCGAACAGGCTCGACGCCCCGCGGTGCGCGAGCATCCCCCGACCTCTCCGACGTCGATGGGTCGGGCGCCCGGCCCGCGCGCGGTCGGCTTCGTGACGGACAACCCGTACTGACGGAGGTGCGCGCACCGGCAAGCGGGGTGCGCCGATGCGTGCATCCCGCGATCCTGATGCGATCGACGCGCGAAGTCGGCATCGACGTGGTTGGACCGGGCGCGTGCGCGAACGCAGCCGTACGGCGGCGTCAAGGGGGTCGATGCGTTCGGTTGCAGGCGGCTCTCGAGCGCGCGTCGGAGTCGAAACCCGAGACGGAACCCGGCGCCGAGCCCGTGGTCGACCGCGCCGACCGACGCCTTCGAGCCTCGAAGGAGGGGCTGTTGTATGCTCGGCAGCCGTGGCGGGTCGACGGTCTCGAAGACTCTCGCATTTCCTTTCGACGGCGCTCGTGGCCTCTCTCCTCGTCGCGGCACCTCTGTCGGCCCAGGATTCTCGAACGCGCGCGCGCGAGTTCTTCGAGGCCGGCGTCGCGGCGTTCGCGCGGGCCGATTACCAGGCCGCCCTGGAGGCGTTCGAGCGAGCCTACCGAACGCAACCCCATCCCGCGGTACTCGTCAACATCGCCAACTGTCACCTCAACCTCGAGCGGCCCATGGACGCCGCGGTTTACTTCGAGCGATATCTACGCGAGGCGGGGACGGTCGAGCCCGCACGGCGCGCAGAAATCGAGGCGGCTCTGGGGCGCGCGCGTGCCGCCATCGCCACCATCGACGTGCGAGGTCCGGCCGGGATCGAGGTGGTCGTCGACGGCGAGCCCTCCGGACGCACGCCTCTGCGCCGTCCGGTCGAAGTCAACCCGGGTTCGCACGTCGTCGAGTTGCGCTTTCCCGACGGGCGGGTGCAGACGGAGCGGCCACGCCTCGGCCTCGGACAGGCACTCACGATCGAAGCCCGCGCCAGCGCCGAACCGGTGGCGTCGTCCATTCCATCCCGTCCGCCGGCTCCGGAGCCGGCGGGGCCCACGACGGGGCCACAGACCAGGACGGCGCCCGAATCGACGGTACCGGCACGGGGTCCAGGACCAGTCGACCGTCCGAACGAGGTCGAATCGACGGATGCGCCGAGGCCGTCGACGGCCTCCGCGCCGCAGGCTGCCTCGAGCCCCGACGAGGAGGCCACGCGAGGCGAAGGACCGCCACTCGGAATCCCCTGGGTGTCCTGGATCGCCGGCGGTGTCGCCATCGTCGCGCTCGGAGCGGGCGTCGGGTTCGGGGCCACGGCCTTGTCGCAGAAGTCCGAGTACGAGACGCTCGCCGAGGATTACCGCGCGGCGGTCGCGGCAGGCGACGCCTCGCTCGCGGACTACTACCGCGAACAGGCGCGGCGCGTCGACGAGGCGCGCGCAACCAATGCGCTGCTCGCCGATCTGTTCTTCGTCGCTGCGGCCGCCGGAGCCGCCGTCGCCGTCTGGTTCGTGGTCGACGAGCCCGAAGAGCAGGATGGGCGCGCGGCGGCGGTGCGGCCCACCGCGGTGTGGGTGGGTCCGCGCGAAGCGGGCATCGCCTGGCATGGTTGGTTCTGACGTCGTGTCCGCTGCGCCAGGCGCAGCGCACTCGCCCGGCCACGGCTCTGTCCCGGCTCGGCACGCGCGAGCGGACCGGGCCCCCGCGCAGCGGAACGCAGCCGCGCATGGTGTTGTGTGGAGCTGCGCTTCGAACGTCGCCCTCGTGCTGCAGCTCGCCGGTTGCACGTTGGTGGCTGGCGTCGATCGGAGCGCGTTCGGCGAGACGGGAGCGGTCGTGCGAGACGCATCGAGCTCCGACGAGCGAGTCGATTGCATGCCGTCGGAGACGCGGTGCGGCGACGGGCGCGACGACGACTGCGACGGCCGCGTCGACGGCGCAGATCCGGACTGCGCACCCGCCGTCGGAGACTCGTGCGCTTCACCGCCCGCCCTCGAGCTCGGCCGCGAGATCCGCGGAGACACCACGAGCCTGCGCAACGACGTGCGGCCCGGCTGCGTGCGCGAGACGATCGACGCGCCCGATGCGGTCTGGTCGCTCGACGTGACGGCGCCTTCGGACCTCGTCGCGTCGACGTTCGGCAGTGGCTACGACACCGTGCTCGCGCTGCGCGGACGCTGCACGCGAGCCGACGAGGAGCTCGCGTGCGCCAACGACGCGAATGCGCGGCGCGAAAGCCGGATCGTGTATCGCGGCCTGCAACCCGGCTCCTACGCCCTGCTGCTCGACGGAGACCGCATGCCGTCGGCCGGTCCGTTCCGGCTGCACGCGACGCTCGCCCCGTCGCCGGCGCAACGCGGGTGCGGCGATGCACTGGACGTGACCGGCGGCGCGACGATCCGCGGACGGACGGGACAGGATGGCGCGGAGGACCAGGCCACGGGCTCGTGCGGCGGCGAGAACGCGGCGGAGGAGGTGTATCGCTTCGAGCTGTCGACGCGCACGCGCGTGCAGATCCACACCGCCGGTAGCTCCTTCGACACCGTCGTCTACCTGCGGCGCGAGCGTTGCGAGGACAACAACGCCGAGATCGCGTGCAACGATGACGCCTCGTCGGGCGGTGGCCCCTCGCGCCTCGACCTCACGCTCGACCCCGGACGCTATTTCCTGTTCGTCGATGGCTTCGGTGGCGCGGAGGGACGCTACCAGCTCGTGGTGTACTTCGGCTGAAGGGACGCGAGGCGGGCATCGCGACACCCTCCCACGATCCGCTCGGAATGCTGCTCGTCATCGACCATCACGATTCGTTCACGTTCAACCTGGTCCAGGGTTTCGCCTCGCTCGGAGCCCACGTCGTCGTCGTGTGCCATGACGCGGTGCGCCTGAACGACCTCGAAACCATGCGGCCCGAAGGGATCGTGCTCTCGCCGGGTCCGGGGCGCCCGGACGGTTCGGCCGTCACGCTCGAGACGGTGCGCCGTTTCGCGGGGCGCGTGCCGATTCTCGGCGTCTGTCTGGGCCACCAGGCGATCGCGATGGCGTTCGGCGGCCGCATCGTACCGGCACCGCGACCGATGCACGGTCACAGCTCGCTCGTGCACCATGGAGGCGAGGGAATCTTCGAAGGCCTGCCGAGCCCGTTGCGCGCGACGCGCTATCATTCCCTGGCCGTCGAACGCGCCTCGTTGCCCGCCGTGCTGCGCGTCACGGCCGAATCGGAGGACGGAACCATCATGGGGCTGCGTCACGAGCAACTCGATGTCGAGGGAGTGCAGTTCCACCCCGAGTCCTTCCTGACCGAGCACGGCGAGCGGATGCTCGCCACATTCCTCGGCCGGCTCCCCGCGGCCGGTCGCGTGAACCCGCGCGACGCATGAGGACGATCGACGAGGAATCGCGTTCCGGAGTCCGAGCGGCGCGCCGTCACGCACCGCTGCACGGACGGCGTAGCGTGACGCACGATCCCCGGAAGGCGAGCGGGGCACCGTGAAGACGGTTCTCGTCACGGGTGCCGCGGGGACCGTGGGCGGTCACGTGGTACCCTTGCTCGAGGCGGCCGGTTTCCGCGTCGTCGCGACGGACCTCGACGCGAGCGCGATTCGCGTTCCGGTTCGCGGCGAGATCCGGGCGGCCGATCTGCGCGATCCGGAGGCCGTCGAACGCGTCGTACGTCACGTCGACGCCGTCGTTCACACCGCGGCGCTGCTCGACGCAACGGCCGACGAGCAGACGCTGCACGAGGTCAACGCCAGGGCCGTCGCGCGGCTCTTCGAGGCCGCCGAAGCCGCCGGAGCCCGGCGCTTCGTCCACATGTCGACGGCAATGATCTACGCGCCCCATGCGCGGGGACCGGTCCGGGTGGGCTGCGCCGTGGCGCCGCGCGGGCCGCACGGCGCGAGCAAGCTCGCCGCCGAGGAGTGGCTTCGTGCGCGTCGCGGCCGGCTCGCGTGGACGATCCTGCGCGCGGCGCCCATCTACGGTCGCCGGGGACGGCACTTCGCGGCCGGACTTCTCGTCATCGGCCCGTTGCTGCGGCTGGTCACGCCGTTGCTGCCACGCCCGAGCGGAGGGCCGGTCGCGACGATGGTCCACGCCGAGGACGTCGCGCGCGCCCTCGTCCACGTCCTCGAACGGTCGGCCACCGAAGGGGAGATCCTCGACGTATCGGACGGCGACGCGATCCCTCTCGGAGATCGCATCGCGGCCACGTTCGATGCGTACGGACTGCGCTCGATCCGTACCGGGCCGCTGTCGGGTCGCGTGCTCGGGGCCGTCGGTCGCGCGTTGCGTGCGCCGGGCGCGTTCGAGAGCACGGACGCAGCGCTGCTCGGCGCCTGGCGGCTCGTCGTCGCGCGTCACGGCCTGCGTCCGGCCCTGCGCCCGCGCCTCGACCGCGAGGCGCTGACCCTGTTCACGGACGATCTGGTCGTCGACGCCTCGCGTCTGCGCGCGATCGGCTGGCGACCGCTGCATGCCGACTTCCGACGTGGGTTCGCCGATGTCCTGCGGTGGTATCAGGCCGAGCGATGGGTGCCGCGGTACTGACCCGGCTCGGCGACCGCGCGCTGCGGCGCGCGCCGTGCCGCTCGAGGTGGCCATGAATCGGCGACGGACGGCTGCAGCCGCGAGCCGGATCGTCACGCTCGGCCGCGAGATGCGCGCGCTCGGGCGTCAGGCGCGCCTGATGCTCGGGCGCCGTTCCGCGGCCCATCCCCCGGCCGATGCGAACCGCGTGGTCGTCTTCGTCCACGGACTGTTCGCGTCGGCGGCCGTGTTCGACCCCATGCGTCGAGGCGTCGAGCGTCGTCTCGGCGTGGCGACGGACGCCTTTTCCTACGCCCCGATCGGTCCGTTCGAGAAGATCCTCGAGGCGCTCGATGCCCACCTCGCGCGCCGCCTTCCCGCCGACGCGCGCGTCGCGCTCGTCGGCCATTCCCTCGGTGGCGTGCTCGCGCGTGCGCTGCTGCTGGATGCGCACTGGGAGCATCGCGTCGACCGGCTCATCACGCTCGCGACCCCCCACGCGGGGACGCGCACCGCGCGGCTGCTGCCTTCGTCGCTCGCGGCGGCCGTCCGCCCCGGAAGCGCGTTGCTGCGAGCGCTCGAACGCCGCCCGCCGAGCATCCCGCGGTTCGCGCTCGTGGCGGGCCGGGACGTGATGTGCACGCCGCCGTCGAGCGCGGCCGCGCTCCCGGGCGCCCGCGTCGTTTGGTTCGATCGGCTCGGCCACAACGAACTGCTGTTCGACCCGAAGGTCCTCGACGTCGTCGTCCGCGCCCTGGCGACGGACGGCCTCGAACCCGCCGCCTGCGCGGCGACCGCGTCCGACCCGCGCACTGCACCGGACGCATCGACGTCCGCGCACGGGCGCGGCGCCGACGCCGTCGTCGCCTCCCACCATCCCTCCTGCGTGAGCGCGACGCGTGCGCCGCACGGGCCGGAAGCGATCAAGCGCTCGGGGAAGTGGTAGGCGGCTCGGACGGTACCTCGATCACGAAGCACGCGCCGCCGTCCGGTGGATCCTCGACCCACACGCGGCCGCCGTGCGCCTCGACGATCTGCCGCACGATGGCGAGTCCGAGCCCCACGCCGTGTCCTCGACCGGACGCGAATGCTTCGAACAGGCGCCCACGCACGTCGGGATCGATTCCGGGACCCTCGTCGCGCACCGAGGCGCGCCACCCGCCGTCGTCCGCGGCCCCGATCCGCACGGTGACGCGACCGCCGTCCGGCGAGCTCTGAAGCGCGTTCTTGACGAGATTCCAGAGCACCTGCCGCATGGCGTCCCGATCGAAGCGGCCGGCGAGCGTCGGGGGAGCCTCGAGCACGAGCGTCGCGCGCGCCGCGAGCGGATCGCGCTTCGCCATCTCCAGGACGTCGCTCACCACGCGGACCAGGTCGTGCGTCTCCACGAAGAGCGGACGGGGACGCGCGATCGACAGCATCGAGCCGACGAGCTCGTCGAGCCGGCCGACCTCGTCCAACACGATGCGCATCAAACGGCGCTCGTCCTCGTCGAGGCCGGGCGCGTCGCGCAGAAGCTCCACGGATCCCGAGATCGATCCGAGCGGATTGCGGATCTCGTGCGCCAGGGCCGTGGCGAGGCGGCCCAGCGTCGCCAGACGCTCCGCGCGCGTCGCCGCCTCGCGCAGCGCGGCCAGCTCGGTCAGGTCCTGGAACACCACGAGCCGTCCACGAACCGCCCCGTCCTCGCCGCGCAGTTCGGCGGTGGTGCATCCGACGGGAAAGATGCGACCGTCGATTCGACGCGCCGACCCCTCCGTTCGCCCGGGTGTCGGAGGTCGGCCGGAAACCGGAAGCAGCGCGTCGACCGGCCTTCCAACCAAGGCTGCCTCCGCGCTGCCGAGCATGCGCGCCGCGGCCGGATTGACGGTGCGCACGAGCCCCTGGAGGTCCGTCGTCACGATCCCGGCGCCAATCGATCGGACGATGTCCTCGGCCAGGCGCGCGTAGCTGGCTGCGGTGGCGGCCGCCTCGCGAGCCTCGCCCCGAGCGCGGCGCAGCCGTTCGGCGAGCGTGGCGGAGAGCCCCGCGAGTAGCACGAGCCCGACGACGTTCGTCAGGAGGGCGACGCCGAACGCGGCGCCGTCGAAGCCGAAGCCCCGCACGCTCTGGTCGGGGGGACGCGGCAGCCAGCCGAGCGCGAGCGGGATCACGGTTAGGACGTAGGCGGACAGGCTCGCGGCCGCCAGACGCAAGGCCGTTCCCGAGCCCAGGATCAGCGCTGTGGCGACGACGAGCACGCCATAGAGGAACGAGAACGGGCTGTGCGCTCCTCCGGTGAGCCATACGACGCCCGTGACGAGCAGCACGTCGGCGACGAGCTGCGCCAAGGCGAGTCGCTCGGGGGCGAGCCCCCGTACCCAGAGCAAGGACCACAGTAGCGAGAGCGCGAAGGCGCCCGCGCCGAGCGCGAGCAGGAGGGTCGGGGTCGGGGCGCCGAAGCCGCGCGCATCGTCGTACGCGAGCACGAGGGTCGCGCCGAGCAGCACCGCTGCGACGAGCAGCCGGCCGGCCATGAGCACGAGCATCCGGCGGCGCACGGGCATTGCGCCCTCGCGCGCCTCGTTCGGGCGCGTACCGTCGCGGCTCACGACACACCCGGTCGGCGCGGCGGTCCCGGCCGATGCTCCCGGAATCGTGACTCGGCGCTCGACGCGCGACCCCAGCGCGCGGTTGCATCGAGCGCTGCGCGGATCGCGCTCCGCGATGGCGCCAGCAGCTCCGGGCCGTCCGAGGGCGTCAATCGGTCTTGATCTTGCCCGCGATGTCGAAGATGGGCATGTACATCGCGATGAGGATGACGCCCACGATGCCGCCGATGACCACCATCATGAGCGGCTCGAGCAGCGAGGTGAGCGCCGCCACCGCGACGTCCACCTCTTCCTCGTAGAAATCGGCGATCTTGTTGAGCATCTGATCGAGCGCACCGGTTTGCTCCCCGACTCCGATCATCTGGACGACCATCGGCGGGAACGCCTTGGTCTCCATGAGCGGCTCGGCCATCGTGCGCCCCTCGCGGACGCGTTCGGCGGTCTGGCGAATGGCGGACTCGATGATGACGTTGCCGGACGCCTTCGCGACGATGTTCATCGCATCGAGGATGGGCACACCCGAGGACAGCAGCGTGCCCATGGTCCGGGTGAAGCGCGCGACTGCAATCTTGCGCATGACCGGACCGAGCACGGGCGCGGTGAGCAAGAGGCGGTGCCAGAACGCCTTGCCCGCGGGGATGCGCAGCGACCAGGCCACACCGACCGAGGCGAGAACGACCCCGAGCACGAGCCAAAGGATGTTGGCGACGAACCATTCCGACATCCCGATCACGGCCTGCGTGATGTCCGGCAGCGTGTCCTCGCCGCCGAAGTCGGTGAACATCTTCTGGAACGCCGGGATGACCCACACCATCATCACCGAGACGACGGCGACGGCGACGACGGCGACGGCCGACGGGTAGACAAGCGCCGACTTGACCTGGCGCTTCAGCTTGACGCGCTTCTCGATGTAGACGGCCAGGCGGTTGAGGATCGTGTCGAGGATGCCGCCGACCTCGCCGGCCTGCACGAGATTGACGAAGAGCTCGTCGAAGACCTTGGGATGGCGCCGCAGCGCGTCCGAGAACGTCGAGCCCTGCTCGACCTGCGCCTTGACCTCCTTGAGGATCTTGTTGAAGTACGGGTTGTCGCCCTGTTGGGCGAGGATTTCGAGACACTGCACGAGCGGCAGGCCGGCGTCGATCATCGTCGCGAACTGGCGCGTGAAGACGACGAGATCCTTGTCCGACACCGGGGATCCGATGGCGATGTGGATCTCCTTGGGCTTCTTGCGGACCTTGACCGGGGAAAGCTGCTGAGCGCGAAGCCGGCTCTGCACCATCTCGGCGCTGTCGGCCTCCATGATTCCCTTGCGAACCTCGCCGGTTCGGGCGCGCGCTTCCCAGACGAACTCCGCCATCGCGACGTCATCGTACGCGAGCGTCCGCGCGGGGGTCAAAACGCCGCGGGGATGGCGGGCGGAGCGGGGCCACCGCTCGAACGCCGGGGGCCGCCGTCAGCGGCGATACGGATTGACGAGCAGGTCGTCTTCGTCCGATGTCTCCGGACGCGACTCCCGGGCCGGTCGACGCGTCTTTCCGGCGGCCCTCGGGCCCGGGGAGCGTGCAGGGGTGCTCGCGGCGTCTCGGCTTCCCTCGGCTCGGGAGGGCGTACCGGTGGGCGGAGTGGTGGGGGCCGGGGTGGCGCTCTCGGCCACCGTGGACCGCGTTCCGGGCGCAGCCCCCGGCGTCATCGGGCTCACGGCCCCCTCGGTCGCGAGCACGGGCGGCCTCGAGGCCGACGTCGGAAGGGAGGGGCGCGACGGCGCGGAGGTCGACGGCCCCGGCGGCTCCGACGCGGACGGCCGCATCGACTCCGGATGACCGTCACCGCGTTCCCGGCCGGCGAGCCAGCCCCCCAGCGCCACGAGGACGACTACGAACGTGCCGATCGAGAGCAGCGCGAGTCGCCTGCGCCGAGCGCGAAGACGCACCGCGTCGATCGCCGCCGGCGCGGCCGCAAGCGTCTCCGCCTCGGGCTCGACCCGACGCGGTTGCTGCCGCCCCACGGCGGACGAGGAACCCTCGCGCGGCACCGGCATTGGCGTTTCGCCGAGAGAAAGGGAGCTTTGACCGAGAGCCTCGATCGCCGCGCGGATGCGGCGCGCCTCCTCGGCGAGCTTGCCGGAAGCGATTGTGCGGACCGCCTCGCCCACTTGCCGTGCGGTGGCCACCCCTCCGTGGGCGCGCGCCACCTGCTCGAGCGCCTCGCCGAATGCCTCGGCGGACTGGAACCGCGCCTCGGGAGGCCGGGCGAGCGCGCGGGCGAGCACCGGATCGAACGGGTGCAGGGCCGGATCGACGCTCGAGGGCAGCGGGATGGGCTCCTTGAGGATCTTGTTCAGCGTGTGCGCATTGTTCTCGGCGCGGAAGAGCCGACGCCCCGTGAGCGCCTCCCACAGCACCACCCCCGCGCTGAACAGATCCGAGCGCTGATCGGCGAACCCCGTCGAGGCGTGCTCGGGAGCCATGTAACTGAGCTTGCCCTTGAACTGCCCCTCGCGCGTGGACGAGAGCCGGACCTCCGCCTTGGCGACGCCGAAGTCGACCAGTCGTGCGACGCCGTCGACGCCCACGATCACGTTGTGCGGCGAGACGTCCCGATGCACGAGGTTGAGCGGCTGACCGTTCTCGTCGCACAACGCATGCGCCGCCCCGAGGCCGGCCAGCGCGTCGAGCACGATGCGCACCGCCACCGGCACCGGGAGTCGCTCGTCCCGCACCGCCAACTCGCGCAGCAGCGCGCCCAGGTGGTCGCCCTCGACGTACTCCATCACGATGAAGTACCCGGCCCCCTCCGTGTCGGAAATGTCGAGCGTCGGCACAACGTTCGGGTGCCGGATACGCGCGGCCAGGCGCGCCTCGTCGAGGAACATCGAAATGAATTCCTGCTCGTGGGCCAGGTGCGGATGCAACACCTTGATGGCGACGAGACGTTCGAAGCCTGCGATCCCCTGCGCGCGAGCCACGTACACCGCCGCCATGCCACCCGAGGCGAGCTGCGTGAGCACCTCGTAGCGACCGAGCTTGCGGCCCGCGAGGCTCACCCCCGGTGCCTGGTCTGCGCGCGGAGCCGTCACGGCCACCGTCCGACCCATGCGACGCCCACCGCGCCCGGACCGACAGTCGCGTGCCATCCGGTAAAGCCGGCCCGCTCCCGGCGGTGCGAGCCATCGAAATCGGTGAGGAGCGCGAGCACGGCGGTTCCGACGCCGAGGGCCGCCGTCACCCCGATGAGCACGTTGGTCCGCATCTCACGGGCCTGTCCCCGTTGCAACCCCTCCGGCGTGGGATTGGCCTCGTAGTCGTCGACGCCGGCGAGGGTGTCGAGCCCCGACCAGAGAAGCACCCCGCCCGCCGCCACGGTGAGACCGAGACCGGTCCAGAAGAACACCGGCGACAGCCCGTCCCGTTCGTTGGTTGTCACGTCGCTCACGGGCGTCGTGGCCTGGGCAGGGGCGGGGACAGGCTGCTCCGGCGTCTGGGAAACAGGCGGCGGCGACGGAGGTGGCGCGGGCGCTTCGACGCGCAATTCGCGCCGCTCGCCCGCCGTCAGCGAAACATGCTGCTCGACGTCGCCTGTACGGAAGCGAGCGACCACGCGCACTTCGGTTCCGGGTTCGACGAAGAAGCTCGGGTGCTCGAGCAGCACGCCGTCGACCTCGACGGTACAACCCTCGCACACGACGTCCAGCCGGCCGTAGGCGCGCTCCGCCCGACGCAAGAGCGGCTCGTACACGCGACGAGCCGAGCGATCGTTGGCGTGACGCGCCTCGAGCCGGATGGCGAGCGTGGCCGCGCGCAAGACGTTGCCGGCACGCTCGTGCGCGCGAATCGCCTGCACGAGCGCGGGCGCCGCCGGCACCAGACGATTGGCGGTTTCGAACCAGTGCGCCGCCGTCGCCCAGTCGCGCGCGAGAAACGCCGCGGCGCCGCGATCGTACGCCTCCGCGGCCGCCTGCCGCTGCTGCGCGGTCGGCTCACCGTCCTGCGCGCGCGTGGCCACGGCCGTACCCGCCAGCCACCCGACGAAGATGACCACGCCCGCCCGCCGGGCGCGGTCGCCCCTGACCCCGGTCGCGGTCACGCCTACTGCCATTCTTAGGATGCGTGTGCCCCGAGGACCCGGTCAAGCACGCCGCCATGACGCACCGCGTCGCGGGCCGTGTGACGGCGGCGGTCGGACGAGTCGAAGTCACGGTGGGGTCTTGCGAGTCCGAAACCGAGCCCGAGCCGGAGTCCGCGACCGACTGCGAGACCGACTCCGAGACCAAGACCGACCCGAGACCGAGATCGAGCCGCGATGGAGCGCCCCGACCGTTGCTCTCACCCGGGCGCGGCCGCGCGGGGGGCCGGGGCGCCGGCCGACGCGAACGCCGTGACGGGGGCGCGCTTCTCGATCATGGACTGCAACTCGGCGACGTCGCCCGAGCGACCCATGGCCTCCTCAAGGGTGATGAGACCCTGACTGTACAGCGCATAGAGCGCCTGGTTCAGGGTCTGCATCCCGCTGACGCCCTGACCGACCTGCATGATCGAGTAGATTTGATGAATCTTGTCCTCGCGGATGAGATTGCGGATCGCGTGGTTCGGAATGAGCACTTCGCAGCAAAGCACGCGACCGGGACCGTCGGCGCGGGGGATGAGGGTTTGCGTGACGACGCCCTGCAGGACGAACGAGAGCTGCGCCCGCACCTGGGATTGTTGGTGCGGAGGGAAGACGTCGATGATGCGGTTGATCGACTGGACGGCGCTGTTGGTGTGCAGGGTCGCGAAGACGAGGTGCCCCGTCTCGCTGATGGTCATCGCGGCCTCGATGGTTTCCAGGTCGCGCATCTCACCGATGAGCACGACGTCCGGATCCTGACGCAGCGCGTACTTGAGGGCCGCGGGGAACGAGTGGGTGTCGACGCCGATCTCGCGCTGGTTGACGACGCAGAGCTTGTTCGGGTGCAGGTACTCGATCGGATCCTCGATGGTGAGGATGTGCTGGCGCGTCTCGGTGTTGATCTTGTCGATCATGGCCGCCAGCGTGGTCGACTTGCCCGACCCGGTCGGTCCGGTCACGAGCACCAGACCGCGCGGGATGCGGCACAGCTCGGCGAGCACCGGCGGCGCGCCCAGCTCTTCCAGCGACCGGATGCGGAACGGAATCGCGCGGAACGCGCCCGCGACGGCTCCGCGCTGTTGATAGATGTTGGCGCGGAAACGCGACAGGCCCTTGACCCCGAAGGACAGATCGAGCTCGTTGGTCTTTTCGAACTTGACTTTTTGTTCCTCGGTGAGAACCGAGTAACAGAGCTGCTTCGTCTCGACGGGCGACAGCGGGGGCGTTTTGAGCGGCACGAGGCTGCCGTCGAGGCGGAGCTGGGGTGGCGAGCCGGCCGTGATGTGCAAGTCCGACGCGCCGCGGTCGATCATGACCCGCAGCAACTGGTGCAGTGTGATCCGGGGTCTCTCCTCGTCCTGCATCGGTCCGGAGAATAGGCGTCCTTGCGTGCGGAGGGAATCACCGGTCGCCAGCCCCGGGGCCCGCGCGCAGGCCCCGGTCCGCGCTCGGGCGCCGACGCCGATCCACGGGTCGGCGCCGCACGGTTCGAGCCATCCGGATCGCGTGGCAGCCTCCGACGGCTCGATCCGTTCGACCTGCGCTGGCCCGCGTCCCGAACGGTTGCGCTCCCCACGTGCTCCTATCCCTTCCGCCGAGCGTGCTCGCGCGAGGGTCGCGTGCCATCCTCCGAGCCGTGAAGCCCGTTCCGCTCGACCGCCCCGCCGCGTTCCTGTCGGACGTACACGGCAACGCCCGTGCGCTCGACGCCGTTCTCAACGAGCTGCGAACGCTCGGCATCGAGCACATCTTCGTGGCGGGCGATCTGCTCTTCGGGGGCGACGAGCCGCTACGCACCTGGCGCCGTCTTCGCGAGGTCGGAGCGCGCTGCGTGCGCGGAGCCAGCGACACGGCCCTCGCGACGATCGATCCGGCGAGTCTGCGACCTTGCGACGACCGGGAGCGAGCCCAGGCCGAACGATTCGCCCGCACACGGGCCGCCCTGGGCGACCTCGTCTGCGCCGAGCTGCGTCGCCTCCCCGACATGTTGCGGATCCCGATGATCGATGGCGGCGAGATCGTGCTCGTGCACGGGAGCCCGGTCGACCCCTTGGTGGAGATCGGGTTCGAGCTCGACGACGAGGAGATCGCGGCGCGCATCGGCGACGATCCGGCGGACGTGGTCGTCTGCGGCGCCTCGCACGTGCCGTTCGATCGGATGGTGGGCGAGGTTCGCGTCGTGAACGTGGGCTCCGTGGGGCAGGCTCCGGGCGGCGGCCACGCCCATTACACGGTGCTGACGCCCCGGTACGGCGGTCCGCTCGTCGAGCAGTACCACGTCGCGTACTGACAGCGGCGGTCACGTTGTCTTGACGTTGCGGAGGGGTGTCGGCAGCCCGAGAGTAGACGAAGGGCGTCGTCGCGCACGAACGCCAGCTCGCCCTGCTGCACTGCGGTCCACCGTTTTCCTGGCACCGCTCGACGAAGCCGCGCGCGGTCCGGGGTTCCGGTCGTTCGTATGCCGAACGCTTCGTCAGCGTACAGTCCCGCCACGGCCGCGGCGCCAGGCTTTGCTTTGTAGCTCGCACCGTTCGCCCTCGTCGCTCACGGCACGAGCATCCCGTCAGTAGCTGCGACGAGCTCAACCCGCGTACCTGCTCGTTCGCCGGCGCCTCAATCCGCCGATCCGCACGGCGCGGCCCGCTCGGAACGGCTCCACGACGACCGACGTCCCGAACCTACGCCGTCGGCGCTTGCTCGCCCGTCTTCTCATGCCATTCGAGCCCCAGCCACCTCGGCGTGGCCGTTCTCCAACACCGGGCCTCGTCTTGTCGCGTCCCGCGTTGCACCTCACGGGCGAAATTACACACCCCTCGACTCTTTTCGCAGGCCTTGTCTTACGGCCGGCGCCCTCCGTGGCACCTGCCGTCGGGTAAGCCGGGGACGGCGGCACACCTGCCCTAGGGGGCGGTCGTCCGGCAGCAGCGGAAGCCGAGCATGGGGAAGCGGAACGCGTCGCTTGCCACCTTGAAGTTGAAGGTACACGTCGAGCCACCTTCGGGGCTCGTCGTGCTGCCGCCCCGAATGGGGTTGACGCCCGGCGACCGGCGCAACGCCCACTCCTCGACGTTTCCGGTCATGTCGAAGATGCGCGCGCTAGCGCCCCACGCCGCATAGCAGTCGGGACGCGAACCGGTGGGAAGCACAGCGTCCTGATCGCCCGGCGCGGACGACGTGTCGTACCCGTCGGTGTTGCACACTCCGGGCTGGTCCACCGTGCACATCGACGCATACGACCACGTGCACGAGCCACTTGACGACTGGCAAGCCTGTTGCCACTGCGCTTCGGTACACAGGTCGGCGCCGATGGCCATGCACGCGGCCCGCGCCTCCGCGTAGCTCACGTGGGTCCACGGCAGGCGACCGGCAGCCGAGCAGGGCCGATGCGACATCGAGCCTGCGCTGCCAGCCGTCGCGTCGGGCCGCGAGGCCTCGTACTGGTAGACCCACACGTTCGCCGAACCGAGCCGGACCCACGCGTCCGGCGCCCCGTCGTCGAGCACGCCGTCGCAGTCGTCGTCGAGGCCGTTGCACGTCTCGGCCCGCGCCATCATGCCCGGATCCGACAAGACGCACGTCACCCCCGTTCCCATCGCGTTGCACTGATAGGTCCCGACGCCCCGACAGATGCCGAGCTCGCCGTCGGTGCACGAGGTCCCCCGCAGCGGGAACGGCTCGTCCACGGCCCCGTCGCAGTCGTTGTCGAGGCCGTCGCAGCGCGTCTCGGTGGACTCGTACGTGCCTGGATAACGGCACTCCCAGCCGCGGCTACCTCCGCACGTCGGTCGGGTCCCGGCACACACGCCGTTGGGATTGCAGAAACTGGTCGGCGGCGTGAGTCCCTCGTCCGTCATCCCGTCGCAATCGTCGTCTCGGCCGTTGCAAATCTCGGCGCCCGCGAAGTCGCAGGCGTACTCGCAGCCGTCGCGGACGTCCCCATTGAGATCGACGAACCCCGTCCGACACGTGTACCGGCAACTTCCCATCTCGCAGCGCGCAATCGCGTTGGCCGCGCCGCACGCTCGTCCGCACGCTCCGCAATTGTTCACGTCGGTCGAGAGCGAGAAGTCCTCGTCGGTCATGCCATCGCAGTCGTCGTCCCGGCCGTTGCAGCGTTCGGGGGCGGGACCGACCGCTCCCCGGCACACGAGCGCGCCCCCCACGCACGTGATCCGCCCCGCGACGCACTCGCCGACGTCCGTGCCACACGACGCCCCACCGCCCGGGTCGCCGTCGTCCACCATGCCGTCGCAATCGTTGTCCCTGCCGTCACACACTTCCGGTCCCCCGGTCGTCGCCCCGACGCACTCGAGCCGCCCGCCCATGCATCGCCGCACGCCGGGCTCGCAATCACCCTCGTCGAGACCGCAGGACGCACCCCCTTCGGGGTCTCCGTCGTCCACCATGCCGTCGCAATCGTCGTCGAGGCCGTTGCACGTCTCCTCCGCCGGGTCGGTCGCGCCCTCGCAGACGACGACGCCCCCACGGCACCGCAGGACCCCCGCTCGACACTCCCCGACGCTCGAGCCGCATGCGCCCCCGCCGTCCGGATCGCCGTCGTCGATCGTTCCGTCGCAGTCGTCGTCGAGACCGTTGCACGTTTCCGGACGGGGCCCGATGGCGCCGACGCATTGCAATCGACCGTCGAGGCATTGCTCGCGTCCCTGCACGCACGCGCCCACACCACTGCCGCAATCGGCGCCCCCCTCCGGGTTGCCCTCGTCGACCTCGCCGTCGCAGTCGTCGTCGACTCCATTGCACCGTTCCGTCGACGGTCCCACGGATCCCGCGCAAACGAGGGTGCCTCCCATGCAACGTTCGCGTCCGGCCTCGCACGCGCCCACGTCGGTTCCGCACGACGCGCCGCCGCCCGGATCGCCCTCGTCGATCTCGCCGTCGCAATCGTCGTCCCGTGCGTTGCACACTTCCTCCGGCGGATCGGCCGGCGTGCAGCGATATTCGCATCCATTGTCCGTCCGTCCGTCCCGATCGACGAATCCGGCTTCGCAGGACATGATCACGCAGACCCCGTCCCGACACGCCGCGGTCGCCCGCGGGAACCGACACGTCAGGCCGCACGTGCCGCAGTGGGCCGGATCGGTCATCAGATCCACGTCCTCGTCGACGAGGCCGTCGCAGTCGTCGTCGCGCCGGTCGCACCGTCGGTCGTCGGGCTCCGTGGGCAGACACCGGTATTCACAGCCGTTGTCGACGCGGCCGTCTCGATCCGAAAAGCCGACGTCACACCGGTCGATCCCACACACGCCCCGCTCGCATCGCCCAAACGCATGCGGAGGCTCGCACGCCATCCCGCAGCCCCCGCAGTGCTCGAGGCTGCTCGTGGTGTCGAAATCCTCGTCGACGAATCCGTCGCAGTCGTCGTCGAAGCCGTTGCAGCTCTCGGAAGCTTCGGGGTCACAGCCCATCGAGCCGTCGCCGGCGTCGTCCGCGCCCCCGTCGTACCCCCCATCGTCGGGCCGTGCGTCGGCGCTCCCATCGACGTTCGATCCCGCGTCGCCCTCCTCCACGCAGTCCGCGTAACAATACGGGTCCACGCTGCACCCGGTGCCGGGGATCGCCAGGGCGGCGGCCCCCAGGGATGTCGCGACGGCGCCGCGCCGAAGCACGCGCACGCCCACCGAAGATCGTCGTCGCAAGGCGAGCAGCAGCAGTGCGGCACCCAGCCAGACCCACGGTAGGCGCCGACCCTGGCTCCGCCCCGCATCGCAAACGCAGCCCCCTCCGCCCGTCGCGAGCAATCTGCGCCCGCGTCCCGCGGTCGGACTCCCGCCGCCGTCTCCGCGTCCGCCATCGGGACCGCCGACGCCGCCGTCGGGCACGGGCGGGCCCGAGCCGGCGCACTCGCCCGCGACGCAGCGTTGACCCTCCGGACAACGAAGCCGATTGCACGGATCCTCGATGCAACGTCCGCTCGGAACCTCGCATACGAGTCCGGGCCCGCAGGCGACTCCGCGACACGGATCGTCGATGCACGTGCCGGTGGTCGGGTCACACACCGATCCGGCCTCGCAGCGCGCCGAAGCGCACGGATCGGCGACGCACCGCCCGGACCGGCAACGCCGTCCCGCCTCGCATGCGACATCGGCGCAACTGGGCTCGCACACGCCATCGCGGCATGCCTCGGTGGCCGCGCAGGTCGCCGTCGCGCACCGATCCTCGACGCATTCGCCTCTCGCCGGATCGCAGAGCATCCCATCGGGGCAGCCCAGCCCGACGCAGTCCGGGGTGACGCAGGTACCATCGGCGGGCCGGCACACGAGCCCCTCGCTGCAGACCACCCCGTCGCAGGGGAACGTGCATTGCGTGCCGCGACAGACGCATCGCGCCGGGGCACCGGGCTCTGGCCCGCACAGCACCGTCCCGCGCGGATCGCGCAACGTTTCGCCCGCGCAGCGCTCCTCGTCGCACCGCGGCGCGACGCAGTAACACGTCCCTCCCGACTCGAGCGGCCGCCGGCCCGTCGGACACCGTGGTCCAAACTCGTCCATGACGCAGGGGAGCGCGCACTGACACCCCACGCAGGCGCTGCCCGCGGGGCACAACCCGCTTCCGCCGGCCTCCTCGTCGACCTCGCCGTCGCAATCGTTGTCGAGGCAGTCGCAGATCTCGCGGCCCGGTGGAACCTCGCCGACGCAGCGCCACCGCCCGCCTACGCACATGCGGGTCCCCGCGACGCACGCGCCCTCGTCGATGCCACACGGTCCACCCGCCGCGAGGCCCTCGTCGACTTCCCCGTCACAGTCATCGTCGAGGGCGTTGCAGTCCTCCGGAACCGGACCGATGGCGCCGTCGCAGACCACGGCCCCATCGCGACACACGAGTACGCCGGGGACACACTCGCCGGTGTCGGTTCCGCACGGTGCGCCGACGGCGAGCCCGTCATCGACGACGCCATCGCAGTCGTCGTCGAGCCCATTGCAGATTTCGGGGACCGGACCGACCGCCCCCACGCACGCGAGCGTGCCCGCGACGCAGCGCGTCACACCCGGCCGACACTCGCCCGTATCGTCTCCGCACGGATCGCCACCTTCCGGATCCCCATCGTCCACGGTGCCGTCGCAATCGTCGTCGAGCCCGTTGCAGCGCTCCGGGCTCGGATCCGTCGCTCCGACGCACCTCAGCCGCCCGCCGATGCACGCCAGCGCCCCGAAGTCGCACTCGCCGACGTCCGTCGTTCCGCAGGGCGCCCCGCCGTCCGGATTGCCCTCGTCGACGAGCCCGTCGCAATCGTCGTCGAGCCCATTGCAGACCTCAGGTGCCGGACCGACTCCGCCGAGACATTCGAGGACGCCTCCCACGCACGCGCTCGTGCCCGGTTCGCACACGCCGGTGGACGTTCCGCACGGCATTCCGCCGCCCGGGTTGCCTTCGTCCGTCTCGCCGTCGCAATCGTTGTCCCGACCGTCGCACACCTCCGAGCTCGGCCCACGCGCGCCGACACACTGGAAACGACCGCCGACGCACGTCATGACGCCCGCCCGGCACTCGCCGACCGAGCTGCCGCACGGCCCCATCGTCGCGATCCCGTCGTCGACGTCCCCGTCGCAATCGTCGTCGAGCCCGTTGCAGACTTCCGTGCTCGGTCCGACGCCCCCGGTGCACGCGAGGCGCCCTCCGACGCACGTCAGCGTACCCGGCCGACAGATCCCGATGCTCGAGCCGCACGAGCCGCCCCCGCCGGGGTTGCCTTCGTCGGTTGCGCCGTCACAGTCGTTGTCGAGTCCATCGCACACCTCGGGAACGGGTCCGATCGCACCCACGCAGGCGCCCCAAGTGCCGCCCGTGCACAGTTCCGCACCCGCCTGGCACTCGCCGACGTCCGTCCCGCACGGGCGACTCATCCCATCGATGACGCCGTCGCAGTCGTCGTCGAGGCCGTTGCAGTCCTCCGGACGCGGCCCGACGCCGCTGCAGGCTCCCCACCTCCCGCCCACGCATCGCTGCGTGCCGACCGTGCACTCGCCCGTGTCCGTCCCACAGGGCCGCTCGAGGCCCTCGTCGACCATTCCATCGCAGTCGTTGTCGAGGCCATCGCAGATCTCGGTCGTCGGGCGACAGCCGCCGCACACCCCGCCTTCGTCGATGGCACCATCGCAGTCGTTGTCGAGACCGTCGCAGATCTCCGCGGGCGGGGCGCCACAGCCGCCACAGGCGTTGCGCACGCCTTCGTCGACGACGCCGTTGCAGTTGTCGTCCTCGCCGTCGCACTCCTCGCCCGGGTCGGTGCAGAGATTGCGCGTGGGGTGGCGCGCGGGCGTGCCGTCGTTCGATCGGAGGTCGCAGTACAGCGTGAACCCCTCGTCGACGAGCCCGTTGCAGTTGTTGTCCCGGCCGTCGCAGACCTCGAAGAGCACGGAATCCGCGACGATCTGCGAGAACGCGAGCGCGAGCGTGGTCTCGTCGGTCGCGTAGAATCCCCGATGCGGCCCCGGGGCGTCGGTCCCTCCCGCCGTGGCGATGGCTTCGATGTCTGCGTCGCCGGCGGATACGCCGAAACCGATCACGTACGTGCGGACGTCGAAGGTGCCTACCCCGGGTACGATCGTGCTGCGCAGCTCCGTCGCGGCCATCGGGGGGTCGCCCCCACAGGTCTCGTCGCCGTCGGTGAGCAGAATGACCGCGTACGGCCTGCAGCCACGGAACGGATCGGACGCGATGGGGCTTGCCGGGAAGCTCGGATCGCGACCCTCGTAGTACCGGCGGGCCGCCCGCAGCGATCCGGCTAGGGGCGTGTTGCCCCGAGCGTGTAGCTCGGGGTGCCCGGTGAGCGGGAACGTCCGCGGCTCGCCGCAGGTCTCGCAGCGATAGTCGACCCAGCGGACGATGTCCCGCTGGTTGCCCTCGGCGAGCGGGACGAGCACCTCGCCCGCGTTCTCGGTGCCGTTGCAGGCCGCGAGGCTGCAACTGCAGCTGCAGCTATTGGTGCACGCCGTCGAACTGCACGTTCCCGTGCAGTCGTGGTTGAAGCGGCCGAGCGCGAACGTGACGTCCCCGTACGCGTGGACGACCCGTTGCAGCACGCACTTCAGGTCGCTCATGCGTGTCTGCGCCATGCCGCAGCTGTTGCTGCCGGTCCCCGTCGAGGCCGTCATCGAGCCCGACACGTCGACCATCACCACGAAATACGGCTCGACGAGCGTCTGGGCCGCGACCGCTGCCGGCCGCACGACGCCCGCAGCCAGCGTTGTCACCGCAGAGAGGATCCAAGCGCGAAGGGGCCGCATGCGCCCGAAGGTATCCTGGCGACGGCCAGGCTGTAAACGTCCGCCCCGGCGGTTGCGTTCCCTCGTCCGCTCGTACGGAACGACCCACGGACGAGCACCGAGTCCACTCTTGAGCCGTCACGGGGTTCGTGCGATGCTGCCGCCGGCGCGCACGCATGGCGGAGGTCACCCGCTGGATCGGGCTGTCGCTCGGCGCGGACATCTGCTGGCCGCTGTGTTACGAGCGCCTGATGCGCCGCCTCGACCTGCGCCTGCGGATCGGGGGCGACACGATCCGCTTCGAGGTCGAGCGCGTCACGATCGAGCCGTTCGATCTGCAGCAGCCCTGCAAGTACGCGCTCGTGATCGATCGCCTCACGCACTGGTATCACACGTCACGCGAATGGATCAAAAAG
>JANWZI010000006.1:0-71322 GCA_025054695.1 Myxococcota bacterium
CGACCACGCCGATGGAGCCGACCAGGCTCGTCGGATGGGCGAGAATTTCGGTCCCGGCGCTTGCGACGTAGTAGCCTCCGCTGGCCGCCATGTCGCCCACGGACACGATGACGGGCTTGCGCTGTGCGAGCAGATGGACCGCGTGCCACATGCGGTCGCTCGCGATTGCTGAGCCGCCGGGCGAGTCGACACGCAGGACGACGGCGCGCACGTCCTCGTCGTCCGCGAGCCGGCGCGCGGCGCGCACAAACGGCCCGGCGCGCCCCGACTCCGGGCCCTGCGCCTCGTCGTCCGTGATGACGTCGGTCAGATGCATCAAGGCGATGCGGGGGCCCCGGGGTGCGCGGGCGCCGGACTCGCCGCTCAGCGCTTCGAGCAGCTCAGCCAGATCGAGCGACCCGGCCTCGGGAGCCAGCCGGAGCGTCCGCACGCGGTCCGCCGAGACGGCCCGACGCGCGGTTTCACGCGCCGCATCGTCGAATTGCACGCCGTCGACGAGTCCGGCCTCGAGGGCCGAGGCCGCATCGAACGGTCCTTCGTCGAGCAGCGCCCGCGCCCTGTCGGCTTCGAGACCGCGCCCGTCGCCAAGCGCGTCGAGCAGGGTCCGCAGCAGCGCGTCGAGCAGGGCGCCGAGCGACTCGCGCGTCTCCTCCGGCATCCGGTCCCGGGTCAGCGGATCGGCCGCGCCCTTGTAGCGCCCAACCTGCACCAGATCGGCCTCGATCCCGAGCGTCTGCAACAGGGAGCGCGCGTAGAACACGTGCATCGACGGACCGACGAGGGCGAGCTCGCCCGCGGGTGACATGCTGATCCGGTTGCAGGCGCGCGCGGCCAGCAGGTACCCCGCGTTGTCGAGCACGTCGAAGTGGCAGTGGACCGGCTTGCCGGCAGCGCGCAGCAACGCGAAGGCCTCGGCCAGATCGAGCACACGAGCCCACGCGGCGTGCATGGGACCGAGGCGCACGAACAGGCCACGCGCCTCGGGGGCCTCGCGAACCGTGGCGATTCGCGAAACGACGTCGAGCACCGAAACCTGCGAGCGGTCGAACGGATCGAAGGCCCCTCCCTCGACCGGCGCGGCGTCGAGCCGGATTTCGACGAGAACTGGGGTCGCGGCACTGTCGTCGGGGCGATCCCACGGCGCGGGCTCCGCTCCCGCACAGGCGCTCGCCGCGAACAGCATCCCCACCCACGGCGCGCAGTTGGTCAGCGCTCGCCGGCTCACGATTCGTTGCCGATCGCCAGCGAATCGCTGCGCGGAAGGGTGTTTGGATCGACGCCGCGAGGGGCCGGTAGCTCGCGTGGATCGCTCGATGGAGGCGGCGTCGGCGAGGAGGGCCCTTCGGTCGACGACGAAGGCGGCTGCTGGGAAGGCTGAGTCGGGGCACCACGTAGCCGCTCGATGTGTGCGCGGGCGAGGGCCGCGCGGGGCCCGCTTGGAAGCCGCTCCAAGTAACCTTGATAGGCCTGCACGGCCTGCTGCGTCTGCCCCTGGCGCAGGTAGGCATCGCCTAGGGCGATGAACGCGTCGGCGAAGCCGAGCTGAGCGGCCTGACGCAAGTAGCCGATCGCCGATGCGGCCTGCCCCTGTTCTAGCAGGACCTGGCCGAGACCGGTCAGTGCCTCCGAGCCCGACGGACGGGTGCCGAGGGCGGCCTCGTACATCGCACGGGCGAGCCCGAGGTCACCGCGCGCCATCGCCTCGTTGCCAGCGCGTACGTACCAGCCGTAATCGCGAGCCGTCGGTGGTCCACCGGCGCGCGGCGAGTCGCGTGATTCCGTAGCCCGTGACGGCTCGCGGACGGGCGGCGAGGCGCGCTCGGAGGCGGGTGCCTCGGCGACGACGGCGGGCACCGGAGCGGGATCCGGAGCTGGATCGGGGCCGAGTCGGGCTCCGGCGTCGGCGACGACCGCGAGCCGCGCGGGGGCCGGCGGTAGGCCGCGGTCGATGGCATCGCGCAGGGATCGCGCGGCGGTGTGTGCCGGAATGCGTCGCAGGATCTCGTCGAGCTGCGTGCGCGCGTCCGCGACCTCGCCCCTTGCGAGCAGCGCCCGCGCGAGGGCAAGCCGCGCTCGGACGAGGCTCGGGTCCCTTGTCACCGAGACGGCCAGCTCGTCGCGGCCGGCGCCTGGAGAAGCCGTCGGCGCGCTCCCCGCGAGCAGACCCTCCACGTAGGCAACGAGCGCGGCGGTGTGCGGTTCGAGGTCGAGGGAGCGCGCGCGCTGGAGGCTGCTGCGCGCCCCGTCGAGGTCGCCATTGAGTCGCTGCGCGTCCGCCAGCGCGACGAGCGCCGAGGCGTCATTGGGCGCGGCACGTGCAGCGGCCTCGGCCGCCGAACGGGCCTGGACGGCGTGTTCGCGCGCCTCGCGGCGCAGCGCCGCCGCCTCTCCCGCCAGTGCAGGCTGCGCGGCCGCGGCGATTTCCAGATCGGAGGCGCGGAACGCGAGGGCCTGGGCGAATGCGGCGTGTGCGCGAGACAGACCGATCATCACGCGGACGTCGCGCTCCGCTATCGCCGTCGCACGCGTGTACTCGCGGATGGCCTCCGCATAACCCTCCTCGGTGTCGAGCGCGAGCGCGGCCTGCGCGCGCTCGAGGAACGGCTGCACTGGATCCGCGGCAGGAGCGAGCCCGAAACGAGGGGCGAGAGTCGGCCAAGCCAAGGCCGCGCCGGCTCCGAGTCCGAAGAGCAGCACGAGCGCTAGCGCCCACCGTAGGCCCGAACGCCCTCGGGAGGGCCGAGGTGCGGAAGCGTCATCGTCGTCGAGCGTGAGAGCCGGTCCGTGGACGGGGGTGGCGGAAGCAGCCGGGCGCGCCGACGCGCGCATCGACGGAGCGGGCCGTGGCGGCAAGTCGTGCTCCACGTCGAACGAGGCCCTCGTGGGCGCGATGGGACGATGAGGCGGGGCCTGGGGCACGGTGGGGGTGGCCTGTCGCGCGACAGGGGCTGGCGGGACCGCACGAGAGGCCGTCGATGGGCCTTGGACTGCTGGCAACGGAGCGGTCTTCACGGACGGCGGGGCGACCGTGGGCGGCGGCGGCACGGGCTGCGGGGTCGAGGTCGCGCCGACGCCGAGCAGAGTCCCCTTCGTGCGCGTGGGCGGAGGCTCGACGGTGGCAATCGCCGCCGTCACCGTCTGGCTTGGCGCCGGCGGCGGGGCCATCGGCGGCGGCGTAAGCGGATCCCGGGCGCTCGTCGGCGTCGGGGGAGGAATCGGCGGACCTGGCATGGGGGCGGTGGGGGCGTGGGGACGGATGGGTCGGGATCCGTGCGCCGTCGGCTCGGAGGTGGCGGCTGTCGAGGCCGGAGGTGGAACGAGCGCTGGCGGGGTGCGATCGCGCGTCGGGATGGACGGCGCCGTCGAGCGTGCTTCCGCGGCCGCGAAGAACGTGCTGAGCTCGGCAATGTCGCCGAGTCGTTTCCAGCCCTCGCCCGAGCGTGAGATGAGGTCGTCGCGGGTCAGATCACCCGACGCGATCAGCCGCTGCAGGTCGCGCAGCGACGTCAGCGTGACGCTGATTCCGTCGGCCTTGCGGACCGTCCAGGGGCGGGGTGCCGCGGCCGCGTCGCGGAAGACCTTGAAAAGATGGCCACAGTTGGTGCACTTGACCGTCGTGCCCCGTTCGCTCACGAGCGTCTCGTCGAACTCGTATTCGGTTCCGCACCGCTCGCACGTGACGTCCATGGTCGCGACGGCGACTAGCATATTCGGGGCCGCACACCACGGGAACCACCGGCCACGGGACGTCGTCGAGCTCCGATGGCGTCTGCTGCCCGCCGAGGCGACGCCGTGCTAGCGTCGGAGCGTGCGCGAGGATCTGCGGCGCCTCGCCGACGCGGTGGCGCGTCGGGTCGAACGGCGGCTGATCGAGGAGTTGCGCGCCACGCCCTGCGAGGCCACGGCGGAGCAGTGCACGGGGGACGGGCTGTGTGCGGTGCGGCGACCCGACGACGTGCGGCGCGTGCAGCAGGCGGGCGCCGTGCGTGTGGGCGCCTCGCCGGGGATCGGACCGGTGCGCTCCGATCTGGCTGCGATCATCGACCACACGCTGTTGCGACCCGATGCGAGCCGCGAGGATCTCGCGCGTCTGTGCGACGAGGCCCTCCAGTATCGCTTCGCGAGCGTGTGCGTGAACAGTGCCAACGTGCGCTTCTGCGCAGAGCGACTTCGGGGCAGTGGCGTGCGGACCGTGGCGGTGGTGGGCTTCCCGCTCGGAGCCGCCAGCACCCACGCCAAAGCCTTCGAGACCCGTCAGGCGATTCGGGACGGAGCCGACGAGATTGACATGGTCATCAACCTCGGCGCGCTCAAGGGCCGCGACTACCGGACGGTGCTGGAGGACATCCGCGCGGTGGTCGAGGCCGCCCGGCCACACCCGGTCAAGGTGATTCTCGAAACCGGGGCGCTCGATCGGGATGGCAAGGTCATCGGATGCGCGCTCGCGAAGGCCGCCGGCGCCGCCTTCGTCAAGACCTCCACGGGCTTCGGACCGGGTGGGGCCACCGTCGAGGACGTCGCGCTGATGCGCGCGATCGTCGGCGACGACGTCGGGGTCAAGGCGAGTGGCGGCGTGCGCGACGGCGAGACGGCGGAGCGGCTGGTCGCGGCCGGGGCCACGCGAATCGGGGCGAGCGCGAGCGTGGCCATCGTCTCCGGTCGAGGCGGCACGAGCGGCTACTGAGCCCGCGCCGGGGGGCCGCACGCTTGCGCCGTCGGAGCGGCGTGATGACACTGAGTGCGACATGTCTGCCGTCCAGCCCGTCACCGACGCCACCTTCGAGCGCGAGGTCTTGCGCAGCGAGTTGCCGGTCCTGGTGGACTTCTACGCCGACTGGTGTCAGCCGTGCCGTGCGCTCGCACCCGTGGTCGCCGAGGTGGCGCGCGAGCTGTCCGGACGTCTCAAGGTCGTCAAGGTCGACACAGATCGCAACCCTCGTGTCGCGGCGGCGTTCGGCATCCAATCCATCCCCACGCTCGTCGTGATGTCGGGGGGTCAGGTCGTGGCCCATCACGTCGGCGCGCTAGACCGCAAGGGCCTGCTGCGGCTCGTCGAGGCGGCGCTGCCGCGCAACGACGCCGAGGTCAAGCCGTCCGAGCTCGCCGAACTCATCCGCCAGCGCCGCGCGGTGCCGGTGGACGTGCGCGACGCCGCAAGCTACCGGCGGCATCGCATTCCGACCGCGCTGCACATTCCCGCCGCGGACGTGGAGACGCGCATCTCGGAGCTGCGCTCGCTCGACGGTCGGATCCGGGTGCTCTACGGCCGCAGCACCGACGAAGCGCGCGAACTGGCCGAACGGCTCGCCTCGCGTGGGGTGCGCGTCGGCTATCTCGCCGGTGGGCTATTGCACTGGGAAGCCGACGGCCTGCCCGTCGAACGTCCCGCCTGACGGCACTGCGCGGCTGCGTCGATGACAGCTGCGGCGAGGGCTTCGGAGAGGGGCGCGCATTCAGGCTCGGGCCCGGACTGCCACGCGGAGTCGGAGTCGGACTCCACCTCGGTTCCGGACTCGCAGTACGCCTCGGTGGAACCGACCGCCGTGACCGGCGATGCGACGCCGGGCTCGCACGCTCAGCGCCGATCAGGTTGGTTGAGGGTACGAACCGATGTGCCGAGCCCGAGCTCGAGTCCGCGTCCGAGCCCGAGTCGCGATCAACCAACCTGACCGCCGCCGTCAGACTCCCGGTCGGCCATCGAATCCGAAAGGGCCTCGCCCCCGAAGGCCGGCGCGCCCGCGGGGCGGCGCCGTGGATTGGGGGCACGGTGGGCTTGTCCCCGACGGCGCGCGGCTCCATGCATCGGCTCGTGTCCGGTCACCGTCTCGCCGACGCGACGTCCCCGTATCTGCGACAGCACGCCGACAATCCCGTGGACTGGTACCCGTGGGGTCCGGAGGCGCTTGCGCGCGCGCGGGCCGAAGACCGACCGGTGCTGCTCTCCATCGGGTACAGCGCGTGTCACTGGTGTCACGTGATGGAGCGCGAGTCGTTCGAGGACCCGGAAACGGCGGCGCTGATGAACGAGCGATTCGTCAACGTGAAGGTGGACCGCGAGGAACGGCCGGATCTCGACCACGTCTATCAGACGGCCGCGCAACTGCTCGGCCGCGGCGGGGGCTGGCCCCTGACGGTGTTCCTGACGCCGGACCTGCGTCCCTTCTTCGCGGGCACGTACTTCCCGCCGACGGATCGTCACGGGCTACCCGCGTTCCGCACGGTGCTCCGCGCCGTCTCCGATGCGTACCGCGAGCATCGCGCCGAAGTGGACCGAAGTGCCGACGCGGTGACCGGTGCCTTGCGCGAGCTGCTCGGCCCGCGCACGGCGGCTGCTCCATTGCCCGCCGACACGCTCCAGCGCGCGGCTCGGGCGCTGCTGCGCCACTTCGACGACGTGTACGGAGGGTTCGGTTCTGCGCCCAAGTTTCCGCATGCGCTCGCGCTCGCGCTGCTGCTGCGCGTCGCCGCGAGCGGAGGGGAACCTTCGCTACTCGCTCGGGTGCGGCTCGCCCTCGACGCGATGCGCGATGGCGGGATCCACGATGCGATCGGGGGCGGATTTCACCGGTATGCCGTCGATGCGCACTGGAGCGTGCCGCACTTCGAGAAGATGCTCTACGACAACGCGCTGCTCTTGCGCCTGTACGCCGATGCGTACCGGGTGACGCACGATGCCTCGTACGCCCAGTTGTGCGCGAGCACCGCGCGCTGGATGCTCGATACGCTGGGGGCGCCCGATGGGGCGCTGTACGCGTCGCTCGACGCCGACAGCGAGGGCGAGGAGGGTCGCTACTACGTCTGGACCCCGCAGCAGGTCGACGCCGTCTGCGGACCGGACGAGGGGCGCCTGGCGCGCATGTACTGGGGCATCGCGCCGGGCGGCAACTTCGAACGCGGTACGAGCGTGCCCCGCCGCACGCGAACGCTCGAGGCGCTCGCGGCCCAGGTCGGGCTCGACGTCGAGGAGACGGCTCGGCGCCTGGAGCGCGCGCGTCGCGCCTTGCTCGAGGCGCGCTCGCGGCGACCGCCGCCGTCCCGCGACGAGAAGGTCATCGCATCCTGGAACGGCCTGGCCATCGGCGCTCTGTGCGAGGCGGGGATGGCCCTCGGAGCGCGTGAACTGGTCGAGGCCGGATGGCGTGCGCTCGAGGCGGTACGGGCGCGGCTCTGGCGCGACGGGAGGCTGTCGCGAATCTCGTTCGACGGTCGGGCCGCCCATCCGGGCTGTCTCGAGGACTACGCGGAGCTCGCGTGCGCCGCGCTGGACGTGGCCGAGGCGTACGCGGGCGACGGATCGCCGCGCGCTGCCGATGCGCTCGGGTTCGCGGGGAGCCTCGTCGACGCAATGCTCGCGCGCTTCGGCGATGCGGATGGCGTCTCGCTACGCCTCGCAGGCCGGGACGTCGAAGACCTCATCGTGGCGCCGGCCGACGCGATGGAGGGATCGACGCCGAGCGCGATCGCGTCGGCGGCGACCGCGATGCTTCGCATCGCCGCGCTGCGAGGGCAGGCAGACCTCGGCGAGCGTGCGGTCCATCTGCTGCAGCGGTACGTGCAACAGGCCCTCGACCAACCGATGGGCCACGCGTCGCTCTTGTGCGCGGCCGACCTCGCGGTGCACGGACCGATCGAGGTGCGCGTGGTCGGGACGTCCGGGGCTCCGGAGACCGTCGCGTTGCTGGACGTCGTGCGGCGCGCGTACGTGCCGCGGCGCGTGCTCCTGCACCTCGAGCCCGGACTGGGCGACGGCGCCTTGCGTTCGGTCGATGGGAAACCGACGGCGTACGTGTGCAGCCGGGGCGCCTGCGGCCCGCCGATCGTCGATGCCGAGGGTCTGCGCGAGGCCCTGCGCTGTCCGGAGCCCCCGCCTGCCATCGACGGCCGCCGGTGAGGCCTTCGCTGTCAGCCAGGGGCTCGTACCCAGCATTCCTGCTCAGACTCCGACCGCGCCTCGATGGATCTCGCTCGGCGCTCCGCGGGCGCCGTCGGCACCCTCGGGTTGTCAGTTTTGTGTACACTCGCCGCGTGTGCCGGCTGCTCGTGCCCTTGGTCGTCGCGCACGTCGCTGCTGCGGTCGCGCCGCGTGCGCTTGCGCAGAACGAGCGGTCGCGTCCATCGGGATCGGAGACGCCCGCTGACGGGCTGCCTGCCGTGTTTTCGCGACGACCGCTCACCCTTCCGACGTCGCAGTGGCGGATCGACCTGGTCGTGCGTTTGACCTCTAGCCGCGTGGAGCAACCCGTTCGCGAGCTCGGGATGGATCTCGCGTCGGGCTTCGGGGTGGGTCTGTTCGACGGCCTCGAGCTGGGGACGTGGCTCCTTCATTTCCAGATTTCGCCCGGATTCGAGGGCAAGCCGGTGCAGCCCTACGTGCTCGGCCGGCTTTCGCGCGGGGACGTCGAGCCAGGTCTCGGATTGCTCGTGCGGCTGGGGCAGAGGCCAGGGCTCGTGTTGCTCGCGCCGGTTCTCGTCCATCTCGGTCCGCGTGTCCGGCTCGATACGGGCGCCAGTGCGGGCGTGCTGCCCGAAGAGCCCACCGCATATTCGATGCGGTTTCCCGTTCAACTGGCCGTGCACCCGGCCGGGCGGGCTTTCGTTGGGGGCGGGGGTTACCTCGAGCTCGTCGGTGGCAACGACGAGCCTGCTGATGCCTACGTCGGGTTCGAGCTCTTCGCGGGCACGACGGCGGGCAGGGGGCCGAACGCCGGCACCGACCTGCGGGTGAGCTTCCACGTCCCGAACGTCGTCGAGGGCTACAAGCTCTGGGTGCTCGCGTTCGGCATCGCGTTCCACCCCTGACGGCCGCGCTTCGATGTTTTCGAGCGCGGTTGCGGCCTCGCGCGCGGGCTCCGTTGCGGACGTGCACTCGAAGGCCCCCCGTGGCCGCAACCCACCCGCGTCGAGCTCGTCGTCGGATTCCGGGACGCCGTCGTCGTCGGACGCACGGTGGCCATCACATGGGTGGACGTAACCGAGGGCTGTTGCGAGTCCGAGTCCGAGACCGAGTCCAGGACCGAGTCGGAGTCCGAGTCCGAGACTGAGTCTGAGTCGGAGCCCGAGTCCGAGTCCAAGACCGATCCCGAGTGCGAGACCGAGCTCGAGATAGAGCCCAGGTCCGAGACACTGCCCGAGTCCGGAGATCAAGCCCGAGCTCGAACCGCGGTCCGCTCACCTGGCCGCCGCTGTCAGCGGCTTCTCGGCTCGTCGCCGCGTCGGCGGCGCTCAGGCCCCTGCTCGGTGGGTCCAGGACTCGCGCCGCGTGGGCGGTCGAACGTCACACCGGGCTGCTCGCGAGGTGGTGTCGGCCGCGCGGCCGCGGCGCCGCCGGGGACGCGGCGAATGAGCAGCCGCGTGATCGGAACGGGTGTCAGCGGACGGTGATCGGGCCGACCCGTCTGCGGGACGCGGGCGATGATCGAGACGGTTTCGGTGGGGACGCAGTGGCCGAAAATGGTGGAGCCGCCGTCGAGCTGGGGTGCCGGTCCGTCGGTGATGAAGAACTGGGCGCCGTATACCCCCGGTCCCTCGTTCGCCATGCACAGCAGCCCGGCACGGTCGTGGTGGCGCAAGGTTTCGTGGATCTCGTCGGGTAACTGGTAACCGACGCGTCCCGTGCCATCGCCGAGCAAATCGCCACCCTGGATGAGGAAGCCCGGAATGACGCGATGGAACGTGAGGTCGCGATAGTACGGTCGCCGCACCCACGCCCCGGCCCGCGGATCCCAGAAAGCTCTGAGGCCTCGCGCCAGGCCAATGAAGTTGGCCACCGTCCGCGGCGCGCGATCCGCGTACAGATCGCAAAAGAGCACACCGAGGTCCGTCGCGATTTCCGCGACGAGCTGCCCATCGAGAGGAAGGCCGGCCACCGCTTCCTCGAGCGTGAACTGGCCGCCATGCGGATCGGGCTCGGTCGGCTCGAGGACGAGTCGTTCGCGCTCACGCGCGGCGCGCTGCTCGCCCGGCCGCGACGGCTGCGGCCCCGCGGTGGGCTCATCGGCGAAGATCACCTCCGTGCCATCTTCGAGCCGCGCCCGCTGCCCCGATGACCTTGCGCCCTGGGCACGTGGCTCGGGCGCCGTCGAGGGGCCGCCGGAGCAGTGCACGGTCTCGCAGCCCAACAGCAGTGCGAGCGAGAGCGCAGCGCTCGGTCGCACGATTCGCATCGACTCCGGCCACCCCACCATCCGGCCGCGTGATCCGCAATCGACGGTCGCGACCCCGTTCGCGTCCACGCCAACCGCTCAGCGCTGTCCCGCGTAGCGCGGATCGCCCGGCACTAGCGCGAGGGCGTAGCGAATCTCGATGAACCGATTCGATACGGTGCCCGCGGTCACCCCGTAGCGCCTTGCGACCGAGGCCTGGGTGACGCCGCGAACCCCGTGAAGGACCGCGATCGCGTATTCGATCGCCGCGGCGTAGCTCTCCGGCCGGCACGCCGGTCGCCGCGCGTGGTGCCGGAAGTCTCGCCACAGCGCGAGGGCGGCGTGGATCTGACTCGCCGAGAACCCAGCGGCGCCCATGCGCGCCTCGAGCGCGTCAACCACTGCATCGGGTGGGGACGCCGCGCGTCCGCTCGCGTGCGGCGCGGCGGACCGGTGCCCGAGTCCAGAGGTCCGCGGGGAGCGGGGTGGGCCGGACCGGTCCGCACCCTGTTCGATCCAAGCGAGCAGCTCCCGGTGGTCGCGATTGCGCGGCGCCGCGCGCACGGCCTCGTCGGCGAGGGTGCGGGCGCGGTCCAGTCGCCCCAGGCGCGCCAGGCAATGTGCGAGTGACGCGGCGATCTCGTGCTCGAGCGGCTCGATGCGATGGGCAATCTCGAGGTGACCGACCGCTTCGTCGGGACGACCGAGCGCGACGTCGAGAAGATGACCCAGGTTGTGGTGGTACCAGGGATTGTGCGGCGACTCCTGCAGTGCGCGTCGATAGCTGGCGACCGCAGCTTGGAAATTGCCGAGCAGCGCGTGACACAAACCCAGCAACGCGTGCGCCACGTCGCCACCGGTGCGCGCCGCGACGAGCCGTCGGAGGTGCAATGCCGCGCGCCACGGATGCTCCTCGATCAGCAATTCCGCCAGGTGGCGATGCGCGAACGTCCACGCCTCGCTGCCTTCCGGCGCCACGTGGGAAAGCCGCTCGAGCAACGATTCGACCTCGCGTCGCGGACGGTTGCGACGCAGCGCCTGCTCGGCGAGACGCAGCAGGCGCGCGTGCGCGGTGCCCTGCGTGCGTCGCGTCATGCAGCAAGCGTATAACCCGCGTCCGCGGCCCTTTCAAGAACCACGCGCGGTTCGCTCGCAGTGCACGAGCAAAAAGCCGCCGAACCAGCGCAGCGGTCCCCGCGCAGCGCGCCGCTCGGCGCGAGCGAGCCACGGCGCGACGAGGGCGAACCGGTGCAGCGCCGCGGCCGGCGTCAGCACCCGGATCCCCTCGACGCGTCGGATGCGCAGCCCCGGCGCGAGCCAGCGCGCGATGCGCGTCGGCGGATCCCAGCGTGTCGGCACGTCCTGTTCGGTGTGCTGGTGCGAGATCGGACGAGGCCCCGCGACGCGTCGAGCGAGCCACCGCAGGCTCCAGGGGTTGTAGACATCGAACAGCACGGCTCCGCCGTCGCGACAGACGCGGGCCATCTGGGCCAGCGCGACGCCCACGTCGGGCACGTGGGCGAGAACCTTGAACGCGTAGACCACGTCGAAGCTGGCATCGTCGAAGGGCAGGGCCGTGGCGCTCGCGACGCGGACGTCGAGCCCGCGACGCAGGGCGTGCGCGAGCATGCCCGGCGACAGATCGACGCCCCGCGCGGTTCGCGCCACCTCGGCCGCGCGGCGCAGAAGCAGCCCCGTGCCGCATCCGACCTCGAGCACGTCGCGCCCCGCCACCAGCGGCCGCAGGGCCTCCCACTGCATCTGGTCGACGAGCGCGTGGTAGCCGTGATGCCTGCACCGTTCATAGCTGGCCGCGAACGCGTCGTAGTAGCGTCGTGCGCGCTCCTCCTGGGCGTCCTCCTGGGCGTCGGCCTCGGTCACCACAGCGCGTCGTACACCGCCTCGTAGGCCCGTGCCATCGCGGACCGGTCGTGACGTTCGCGCACGGTCCGCAGCGCCCTCTCGCCCAGGTCCGAGCGGAGTTGCCCGTCGTCGAGCAGGCGAGCGAGGGCGTGGGCGAGGGCATCGGCGTCCGGCGGCACCGCCACGGCGGCCCCGTCCTCGGCCAGCTCCGCCGCGCTCGTCCCTTCACAGACGATCACGGGCCGGCCGAGCGCCATCGCCTCGAGCAGCACGAGCGGCAGATCCAGCTTGCCGCACAGCGTTTCGGTAGGCAGCGCGACCACGTCCGCGCCCGCGAGCCACTGCAGGATCCGCGCGGACGTGCCCGCCCATCGCACGCGCGGCTCGGTCCCCAAGCGCCGGGCCCGTTCCGCCAGCCGCTCGTACGCCCGTGCGCTCCGCTTGCTCTTCGTTCGGCACGCCATGACGAGCCACGCCTCACGCGACAGCCGCCCATGGGCTTCGAGCACGCGGAGCGCAGCCGCCTCGTGCTCGAGGTCGCCGGGATAGACGACCACGGGGGCCTGGGCGGGCAACCCGAGGGCGCGGCGGATTCGCAATCGGGCCGCCGCGGCCGGCGGGGTCAGTGGCGGCGCGCAGGGTGCGATGCGTACGACGCGCTCCCGCTCGAGGCCGGCGTCGAGCAGCAGGTGCTCGGTTTTCCGCGACAGCACCACGATGCGGTCAGTGAAGCAGAGCGATCGCAGCGAGGAGCCGACCAGCGCTGGGGCACTGCAGACGGTCTGTACCGTGCGAACGGCTCGGAGGCGGGCGACGAGGCGCGCGGCGCCGCTCGTTCTCGGATTGGGCGTGAAGAAGAAGTGCCACAGGGGCGCTCTCGCCCCGAACGCGAGCCAGCGCAGCGCGTACAGCGCTTCGTGCGCTCCGAAGCCCGGGCCGCCCGAGGGGGACCGGCGGGGGTAGACGGGCTCGAGTGCGATCCCGCCGATGTGGCGGGCACCGCCCTGCCGACCCATCCCGCGCGCGGGGTATCGTTCGAGGCCGAGGAGCAGATCCCGCGCGAGGTTCTTGCTGCCGTCGGTCCAGGGCGGCTCGAGCGGCTTGCTGACGACGAAGACGCTCCGCACGCGCTGCGGAGCTAGCCGCAGGCTGCCGCACGCGCCAGCGGACGGCGCAGCCTCCGACCCCCGCGGCGCGGTGCCTCGCTCGGGTCGGCGGACGGCGAAGCGAACCGGGCCCGCTCATGCGCTATGCTCGATTCCATGAGCACCGAGCCGCCTCCGCCCGCCGACGCGCCGCCGGCGGCAGAGGGCCCGTCGAGTGCGCCCGACGGCGCCGACGAGGACGTCTCGGAGCGGGAGCAACGACGACGGGGCATCGAGCGGGCGCTCCGGGATCTGGTGCGCAAGGCGCTCGAACGCGGGCTCGAGGTGGGCCTCGACCGGCTCGGCAAGACGAACAGCGCGATCGGCGAGATCCTCGGCAGCGGCCAGAACCTCTCTCGCGAGGTGGTCGGGTTCGTCTTCGCGCAGCTCGACGAGACCAAGAATGCGCTCGTGCGGGTCGTCGCGCGCGAGGTGCGCGAGTTCCTCGAAGCGACCGACATCGCGGCCGAGGTCCGCAAGGCCTTGACGAGTCTCTCGTTCGAGATCCGCACGGAGATCCGCTTCGTTCCCAACGAGGCCGGCGCGCTGCGCCCCGAGATCCGCTCGCGACCTACCGTGGCCGTGCGTCGCCGTGACCGAGAGTCGGACGGCGAAACGACGGGGGACGGATAACGACGGTCGCGTGGGTCGAGGCAATACGGCGACCCGGATTCTCGCGCTCCGCCTCGCGGCGCCGGCCAGGTTGATGGATTGCGCCTTCTCCTCGGACTCGGGCCAGGACTCGCAACACTCCTCGGCTACGTCAAGCAACGTGACCGCCGCTGTCAGACCCGGAATCCGTTTCGGGCGCCGTCGCCAATGCGGCTTCGATCCGCCAGAAGCCGATGTCGGCTCGTGCGTCGTGCTCAGCGCTCCGAGTCGCCAGCGCACGGAGCCTCCGAAACGCCGGACGCCATCGCGTGCGCCTGCTCCAGATCGGAGGGCAACGGGAGTCGTGCGCGCTCGAGCGCGCGGCGCAGCGCGACGAGCGAGGAGGCCAGACACGGTGCGACGATCTCCCACGCACCCTGCATCTCCGGCTCTTCGGACCAGCGCGCAATCGCGATGTTGGCGTCGGCGAGCCACTGCTCGACGCGTGCGAGGGCGGTCATGACCTCGCGGGCCTGTTCGGGTGGACGACGTCGGGTCTCGGCGCGGTCGATTTCGGCGACCACGCGCCCGGCCAGATCGACCGTCGATCGAGCGTGGCGCAGCGCAGGGTCGGCGCCGCCGCATGCCGGCTGCGAGGCGAGGGCGAGCAGCGTGAGCAGGCCGCCGGGTGGGCGGCGGGCGCGGCGTGGCGCGCCACGCGCGGAAACCGGCGTACCCGTCGGCGCGCGCCGCAGAACCCGACGCACCGCCGCGGCATGCTACAAGCGGCCGTCGATGCCGGCCAGATGGATCGACGGTCGTGAGGTGGCGGCGTGCGTGCGGCGTGCCGTGGGTGCCGCGGCGGCCAGGTTTTCCGAGCGGACGGGCCGCGCGCCGGGCCTGGAGGTGGTGCTCGTCGGCGACGACCCGGCGTCGCATCTGTACGTGCGCAACAAGGAGCGCGCCGCGGTCGAGTGCGGCATCCGCGGGCACGTGCACCGGCTTGCCGCGACGAGCACGCAGGACGAGGTGCGGACGTTGGTCGCACGACTGGGCGAGCGCGACGACGTCGACGGCATCCTCGTGCAGCTTCCGCTGCCGTCGGGAATCGACGCGCGTGCGGTGCTCGATGCCATCGATCCGGAGCGCGACGTCGACGGTCTTCACCCGGTCAACGCGGGCCGGCTCGCATCCGGTCGTCCGGGGCTGCGGCCTTGTACGCCGGCCGGCTGCATGCGGCTGCTCGACGCCGTCGGCTTCGACGTTCGCGGTCGGCACGCGCTGGTCGTCGGACGCAGCGCGCTGGTGGGCAAGCCCGTCGCGCTCATGCTGCTCGAACGCGACGCCACGGTCACGATCGCCCACAGCCGCAGTACGGACCTCGAATCGCTCTGCAAGCGGGCCGACGTTCTCGTCGTCGCGGTGGGGCGTCCTGGCCTCGTCCGAGGCTCCTGGATCCGCCCCGGGGCGGTCGTCCTCGACGTCGGCACGACGCGCGGAGCCGACGGGAAGCTGCGCGGGGACGTCGATCCGTCGGCCGCCGAGCACGCTGCCTGGATGACCCCTGTTCCCGGGGGTGTCGGTCCGATGACCGTGGCCATGCTGCTCGCCAACACCATCGAGGCGGCCTACCGGCGCGCGGGGCTCGAACCACCGACCTGCTGACGCCGACGCTCGCGCGGCTGGGGCGAGGAGCGGAACGCGGACTCGGGCTCGGGCTCGCAACACCCCGCCGCCACGTCAAGCAACGTGACCGCCGCTATCCGGCGTGCGTCTCCGGACCGTCGGAATCGCTGGCCGCCGTCGATCGGCGCGAGCCGTGTCCACCTCGATAGAAGCGGGCGACGGCATCGACGACGAGCTCCTGCTCCTCGGTTGTCAGCTCGGCGTGCACGGGCAAGGCCAGCACTTCGGTACAGGCCCGCTCGGCGTGGGGAAACTGTCCGCGACGGTATCCGAGGTCCGCGAAGCACGGCTGCTCGTGCAGCGGCACGGGATAGTAGACTTCGGTCTCGATGCCTTCCCGCCGCAGGTGCTCGCGCAGCGCGTCACGTCGTGGCGCGCGGATGACGAAATGATGATAGACGTGCGCCGGATCGTCCTGCGGCAGCTCGAGCTCCGGGGGAATCCCGCGCGCCGCGGCGAACAGCTCTCGATAGCGCGTCGCGTTGCGACGTCGGGCGGCCGTCCACGTCCGCAGGTGCGGCAGCTTCACGCGCAACAACGCAGCCTGCAGGGCGTCCAGCCGGAAGTTGCCTCCGAGCTCGTGATGGACGTAGCGAGGGCGCGCACCGTGTGCCCGCAAGAGCCCGATGCGCTCCGCGAGCGAGGCGTCGTCGGTGAGCACCGCGCCTGCGTCGCCGAGCGCGCCCAGGTTCTTGGTGGGAAAGAACGAGACGCACGCGCAGCGGCCCCGCGGCGGCCCGGTGCCCAGAGCCTGCGCGGCGTCCTCGACAACGGGTACGGACACGGAGGGCAGGCGGGCGGGTCGGCCGAAGAGGTGGACGGGCAGAACCACGCGTGTGCGAGGTCCGACAGCGGCAGCGGCCGCATCCGGGTCCAGGTTGTACGAGTTGGGCTCGATGTCCGCGAAGACGGGGCGCGCACCCAGGCGCGCGATGACGCCCGCGGTGGCGAAGAAGCTGAACGGCGTCGTGACCACTTCGGCGCCGGGGCCGACGCCGAGCGCCATCAGCGCCACGAGCAGGGCGTCGGTGCCGCTCGAGACGCCGATGGCGTGCCGGACACCGGCCGAGTGCGCCAGTTCGCGCTCGAATGCCTCGACCTCGGCGCCGAGGATGAAGCGACCCGATTCGAGTACGCGCTCGAACGCGTCGCGCAGCGCGTCGCGCAGCGGAGCGTGCTGGCGGCCGAGCTCCGCGAGGCGGACGCGCGGATTCGTCGACATCGCCCGCGGACGGTAGTCGCGCGGGGCCACCACGACCAGTGGCATCGCGCGCGGCACGGGACCGTGACGCCTGCCCTGGGAGCGATCGCGCCGTGAGCGAAGTCCGCGTCGGCCTGGTCGGCTGCGGTCGCTGGGGCATGCGGCACGCGCGGGTGCTCTCGGAGCTCGGGGTTCTCGGCGCCGTCTGCGACGTCGAGCCGGAACGCGCGGCCGCGGCGGCCGCGCTCGCTGAGGTGCCGGTCGCGGCGGATCTGGAGTCGCTTCTCGCGCGCTGCGACATCCACGCCGTCGTCGTGGCCACGCCGGCCGCGACGCATGCGGCCGTCGCGCGCCGCGTCCTGGAAGCGGACAAGGATGTGCTCGTCGAGAAGCCGCTCGCGCTCGACCTGGACGAAGCACGGGCGCTTGTCCGACTCGCGGAGGCACGCGGGCGCGTGCTCACCGTCGGTCATCTGCTCCTGCACCACCCCGCCGTGGTCGAGCTGCGGCGCCGGCTCCGGGAGGGACAGCTCGGGCGAGTGCGGATGGCTCGGGCGACGCGCGCGAACTGGGGTCGCGTTCGGTCCGAGGAGGACGTTCTGTACAGCCTGGCCCCTCACGACGTCGCGGTGCTGTGCGACCTGCTCGGCGAGATGCCGTCCCAGGTCAGCGCGCGTCTGCTGCGCGTGCTCGGCACGAACCGCGCCGATGCTGCAGTCGTCGGCCTCGAGTTCGCGTCGGGCAGTCGTGCGGAGCTCTTCGTTTCGTGGCTCGAGCCGGTCAAGGAACACCGCCTACGGATGGTCGGGGAGATGGCGTCGGCCGTTTTTGACGACGGCCGGCCTTGGTCCGAGAAGCTGGTCATCCTTCGCCACGAGTTGCGGCGCGACGAGGTGGGGGCATGGGAGGCGGTGGGGGGCACGGAGCACGTCGTCGCACTCGAGCCGATGGAGCCGCTGCGGGCGCAGGCCGAGGACTTCGTCGCCGCGGTGCGTACGAGGAAGGCCCCCCGCGTCTCGGCGCAATCGGCGCTCGACGTGCTCGCCGTGCTCGAGGCCGCGACGCGCTCGGCGGCGCAGGGAGGGGTGCCTGTCACCCCGTGCGCCCCCGGTGCCGCGACGTTCGTCCATCCGACCGCGGTCGTCGATCCGGGTGCGCAGGTCGGCGCGGGGACGCGCATCTGGCATTTCTGTCACGTCTACGGAAGCGCGCGCATCGGGGCGCGCTGCGTCCTGGGCCAGAACGTGATGGTCGGGCCTCGGGTGCGAATCGGCGACGGAGTCAAGATCCAGAACAATGTCTCGGTCTACGAGGGCGTCGAGCTCGAGGACGAGGTGTTCTGCGGTCCTTCGGCAGTGTTCACCAACGTCGCCACACCGCGCGCGGCCATCGAGCGCAAGCACGCGTTCCGCAGGACCCTCGTTCGACGGGGCGCGACGATCGGGGCGAACGCGACCATCGTCTGCGGCGTGACCATCGGACGGTGGGCGTTTGTGGCCGCTGGCGCCGTGGTCACGCACGACGTCCCGGACCACGGGCTCGTCATCGGTATCCCGGCGCGTTTGGCCGGGTGGCGCTGTCGCTGCGGAGAGAAGATCGAGCTCGCCGGGGAGCGCGGGCGGTGCGTCGCGTGCGGAAGCACGTATCGCCGTGGCGCTGAGGGGCTCAATGCGGACCCGTGAGAGCGCCGATGGGGTGGATGCCTCGCCCCGTCGTGTGGTGACCCGAGTCGGAGCCGGGGATCGAGCCCGGGGCGGAGACGGATCCCGGGTCCGAGTCCGAGGCGAGTCGGAGTTCGAGTCCAAGTCCGTGTCCGAGCCCGAGCCGGAGCCCGAGGCCGAGTCCGAGACCGCGCTGGAGGGTGGTTCGACCGGACCGCACAGCTCAGCGGACGGCGACTCCGATGCGGCGATGGGCGAGGGCCGGTAGGGCGCGACGGACGCGTTCGACGGCGGTCAGGTCCACCCTGGCGATCGCGTAACCGTCGCCATCGGCGTGCTCGGCGACGACCGTGCCCCACGGATCGCAGACGAGCGCGTGGCCGTAGCTGACGCGATCACCGAAGTGCCGGCCGCCCTGCGCCGCGGCCAGGACCCAGCACTGGCTCTCAATCGCGCGCGCGCGCAGCAGCACGTGCCAGTGATCCTTGCCGGTGGTCAAGGTGAACGCGGCGGGAACCGCGAGCAGCCGCGCGCCGCGGTCGACGAGCGCTCGATACAGCTCCGGGAACCGTACGTCGTAACAGATGGACAGGCCCAAGGGTCCCGCGCACGTCTCGGTCACGATCGCCTGATCGGGCGGACCGGCTTCTATCGTGTCGCTCTCCGCGATTCGCGTCCCGTCCGGAAGATCGACGTCGAACAGGTGGATCTTGCGGTAGACGGCGCGCACCGTGCCGGTCGGGTCGACGTGGACGCACGCGTTGCGTACGCGATCGGGTCGTTCGCCGCGTTCCCAGAAGCCGCCGAGCACGACATCGACGCCCGACTCGCGGGCGAGTCGGCGACAGCGATCGAGAATGGGGCCTCCCTCGGGCAGCGGTTCGGCGACCTGAAGCTTGAGCCGTTCGGGGCCGAGCAGGGCGAAGCATTCCGGCAGCAGGACGAGCCGCGCTCCGTCGGACGCCGCCTCGGACACGAGGCGCTCGGCGACGCGCAGATTCCGCTCGAGGTCGGGTCCGGAGCACATCTGCACGACCGCGACCCGGACCGGAGGCGCGGGCTTCGGAATCGCCTCGCTCGCCGTGGGCGGCTGGCCGTTGCGCGGCGTCGTCGCGGTCAAGTCGAAAACCTCCGGATCGAGACGTTGGTGAGCAAGCCGATGCCGACGAGGGTCGCGAACACGTTCGAACCCCCGTACGAGAACAGCGGCAGCGTCACGCCGACCACCGGCAGCAGTCCCATGACCATGCCGAGATTGATGACGGTGTGCCAGAAAAGGAACGCGCAGACGCCCACTGCGAGGACGGCGCCGAAGCGGTCGCGCGCCAGGCTCGCGACGTGCAGCCCCCGGAGCACCACGAACGCGTAGAGCGCGAGGAGCAGCAGCACGCCGAGCAGTCCCTGTTCCTCCGCCCAGACGGCGAACGGGAAATCGGTGTACTGGTCGGGAAGAAAGTGCAGCTGGTTCTGGGTCCCCTGCATGAAGCCCTTGCCCCACAATCCGCCCGAACCGATCGCGATGAGGGACTGGCGCGCATGCCAGCCGCTGTCGAGGACGTCCGTGGTCGGATCGAAGAACGCGCGCAGACGGTCACGCTGATAGTCGGCGAGCACGAAGTGCCAGCCCAGCGGCGCGGCGCCCACCGCGAGCGCGAGCAGCGTGACGAGGGACCTGCGTCGAAGCGGAACCAAAAGCATGACGGTCGCGAAGATGAGCGCGAGCAGAACGGCGGTGCCGAGGTCCGGCTGAAGCAGAATGAGCACCATCGGCAGGGCGAGCACCAGCCCCGGCGCGAGCAGATCGCGCAGCGAGCGCTCCTCGCTCCTCGGATCCCGATGCAGCACCTTGGCGAGCGCGACGAGCACCGCGAGCTTGACGATCTCGCTCGGCTGCAACGTGAAGCCGGCGACCTCGATCCAACGGGACGAGCCCCGAATCGTCTTGCCCACGAGCAACACGAGGCCCAGCAGCACCGTCGCGCCTCCGTACAGCCACCAGGCCAGTCGTTCGTAGTGCCGATAGTCGATGGCCGCCACGAGGACCGCGGTGCCGGCACCGAGCGTAAGCCAGTAAATCTGCGTGACGTAGATCTCGGCCAATCGCGCCGATTCGCTGCTCGATGCGCTGTACAGATTGATGACGCCGATGACGGCGAGCGCCGCGACCGCGATGAACAGCGGCCAGTCGAACGCCTCACGCGCTCGACGTCCGAGCCGCATCAGCGGCCTCGTCCGGACGCTTCGGCCGCGCCCGTCGTGCCGAGGTACTCTTGAAGGATCTGCATGGCGATGGGCGCCGCGTAGCGACCGCCGCCACCGCCGTGCTCGACGAGGACCGCGATCGCGACGTGCGGGTCTCCGGCGGGAGCGAATCCCGCAAACCATGCGTGATCGCGCCGGAAGTACCAGGCCCGTTTCAGCTCCTCGGCGCCGGCCAGCCGGCCGCGTACCTCGGCCGTCCCCGTCTTGCCCGCAATCGGCACCCCGTCGGGGATGCGCGCGTCGTACGCTGTTCCCTGCGGGTCGTTGACGACCCCGTACAGGCCGTCGACGAGCAGGGCGAGGTGCTCCCGCGGCACCCCGACGCGACGGCGAACGCGTGGCTCGAAGTGCGCGATCGGCGTCCCGTCCGGCTCGCTGATGCGCTCGACCAGGAGCGGTTGGTAGAGCGTGCCGCCATTGGCGATCGCGGCGTACGCCATGGCCAGTTGCAGCAGCGTGACGCGGGTGTTGCCCTGACCGATGGCGGTGTTGAGCGCGTAGCCCGTGCGCCAGCGACCGAAGTGGCGCTCGTACCATTCGCGCGTCGCGAGGAACCCAGACGCTTCCGACGGGAGCCCGATGCCGGTCGGTTCACCGAAGCCGAAGCGCTGCGCCATCAGGTTGAGCGACTGCAGACCGACGAGCTCGGCGAGGCGGTAGAAGTACACGTTGCACGACCGAACGATCGCCGCGCGGAGATCGACCTCGCCGTGCACCTGCGTGCAGCGCTTGCGCTCGCGGCCGATCTCGTGGACGCCGGTGCAAGTTACCCGTGCGCCCGGATCGAAGCCGTCCTGCGCCAGCGCGGCCAGGGCGGCGATGGGCTTGAAGGTCGACCCCGGGAAGTACGTCTCGAACGTCGTCTTGTCGATGAGCGGCCGAAACGGGTTGTCCAGCAGCGCGGCGTACGCTTCGGGTCGGATGCGTCCGCTCAGCTCGTTCGGGTCGAACGCCGGCTTGGCGTACAGGGCGCGCACCCGCCCCGTGTGCACCTCGACGACGACGGCGGCGCCAGATGGGTGACCGCGGAAGGCGCGGTCGATCGCCCGCATCAGGTCCATGTCGATCGTCAGCGTCACATCGCGGCCCGGCACCGGGTCGCGCCGCACGGCGCCCGCGGCAAGTCCCCCGGTGTCGGCAGCCCGCTGCGGGCGTCCTCGTACGTCCACCAGCAGCCGCTGCTCCCCTCGTCGTCCGCGAAGCAGCGCCTCCCACTCGCGCTCGACGCCGGCGCGGCCGACCCGATCGCCCGGGCGATACACGTCGTCAACGTCCCGCTCGAGCTCCGCCGCGCTCACCTCGTTGAGGTAACCGATCGCATGCGCAGCGAGGGTGCCGAACGGGTAGATGCGCTGCGCACGCGGTACGACGTCGACCCCGGGAAGCGACAGGGAGGCCTGCTCGATGGCCGCCGCGCGATCGCGGTCGACGTCGCGCAGCACGACGATCTGATGGGTCCGACGGCGCGGCGGAAGCCGTTCGATCCGCGCCGCGATGTCCCGTCGGGTCGCCTCGTCGAGGTTGGCGACGCTCGCGAGCCGAGGCAGGTCCTGTTCGAGGTCGAACAGGTACGGCGTGACGAGCACGTCGAAGGCGGGCCGGTTGTCGGCGACGATGCGGCCCACCGTATCGCGTATCAGGCCGCGGCTCGCCGGAAGCGGGATGCGTCGCGTGACGTTCTCCTGCGCGGCGGCGGCCCACGCTTCGTGCTCGATGCCCTGGAGCTGCACCGCGCGCGCGGCCAGCACGACGAAGGCGGCGGTCGCTCCGACGGCGAGCTTGCGATAGCGACGGCGCAGATCGCCGACGTCGCGGCGTGTGCCCGACAGCCGCATCTCAGCGCTCCGCGCGACGCGCGCCGCCGCGCGTGACGCCGACCGCCTCGATCCGCCGGACCAGGGCGAACAACGCAGGTGCCAGCAGGGCGGTCGAAATCGCCGGGGCCAGGACGGAGAGCAGGGCCGGTCGAGCGTCGTCGAGCGGGAAGGGAGCTGGACGCTCGAAGATGGCGCGAAGAGCGAGAACGGCGCTGCTCGCCAGCAGGCAGACCACGAACGTGAGCGCCATGCCACTGATCGGCCCGCGGACGAGCAAGCGCAGCCCGGCGCCCCGGGCGACGAGGAACGTGGCCAGGACGACGAACGTCATCAGCCCCATGGGCAGGCCGCAGAACACGTCGAGCAGATAGCCAAGCACGAAGCACAGGGCCGAGCCGCGCGCCATGCCGACCTCGGCAGAGACGCCGAGCGCGATGGCGATGGGCAACAGCGGATTGGGCATCCACGGGTGCAACGGTACGCGCGCGGCGAGCGCCGACTCGACGACGAGCAGGGCCGCGCCGAACGCGACCAGGAGCACGTTACTCATGGCGTCTCACCCGACTCGGGGCCCGCGGGATCGAGCGGCGGCGCGATGTCCGGGTCGAGGGCGAGATCGTCCGGCGGCAGCGCCTGCTGCTCCCGGGAGCCGCCGAGGATCACGAGCACCTCGTCGAGTCGCGAGAAGTCGACCGCCGGAGTCACCTCGACGCGCTGGAACAGACCCGAGGGGGCGCGCTCGACGCGGACGACGTGCCCGACGAGGATGCCGGGCGGGAAGTGCTGTCCGAGCCCGCTCGTGTAGACCTCGTCTCCCGGGCGCACCTCGTCCTCGCGCGACAGCATCTCGACCCGCGACAGGTACCGGTCGCTCGCGCCGGTGCCGCGCAGCATGCCGCGCGCACCGGTCCGTCGGACGACGACGTCGATGGCGCTCGTCGGATCGACGCTCAGCAGGACGTCGGCGTAGCGGTCCCACACCCGTCGGATCTGGCCGGCCAGCCCATCGGCGGCGATCACGGCCATACCCGCCCGCAGCTCGTCGCGGGCTCCGCGGTCCAGTCGGATGCGGACCACGCGGAAAAACGGTGTGACCTCGCGCGCGATGACCCGCGCGCTGAGCGTCTCGACGCCGACGGCCTGGCGCACGGCGAGCAAGTCGCGCAGGCGGCGATTCTCCTCGTGCACGCCGCGCAGTTCGCGCAGCGCGGCGCGCAGGCGTGCGTTCTCGGCCCGCAACCGGTCGTTCTCCTTCTTGACTTCGACGAGCCAGACGTAGCGCTCGATGGGCTCGGAGACGGCGAGCGCGAGCTGCGTCGCCACGAATTGCACGGGGGCTGCCACCGTCAGCAGCGCGCGGTCGAGCCACGTGGTGCGCGACGGATCGATCAGGCTCGCGCGCAGCAGGAAGAACGGCAGCGCGAGCAGCGCGGCCGACAGCGCGGCGTCCCGGAGGCGGCGGAACAGCTCCACGTGGCCGTGCGCCCCGCGCAGCCCCCGGGGGCTACGAGATGGTCACCTCGCGCAGCAGCTCGATGTGGTCGAGCGCCTTGCCGGAGCCCAGGACCACCGCCGAGACCGGATCGTCGCACACCATGACGGGCAGACCGGTCTCCTCGCGCAGCAGCACGTCGAGGTTGCGAAGCTGCGCGCCGCCGCCCGTCAGCACGATGCCCTTGTCGACGATGTCCGCGGACAGCTCGGGGGGCGTACGCTCGAGCGCGGTCATGACCGCCTCGACGATCGCGTTGACGGGCTCGGCGAGCGCCTCGCGGATCTCGTCGCTCGTGACGACGACGGTCTTGGGGACACCCGCGACCAGATCGCGGCCCTTGACCTCCATCGTCTCGACCGCCTCGCCGGGGTAGGCGTTGCCGATGGTGCACTTGACCCGCTCCGCGGTCTGCTCGCCGACGAGCAGGTTGTACTTGCGCTTCATGTACGCGATGATCGCCTCGTCCATCTTGTCGCCGCCGACGCGCACCGACTGGGAGTAGACGATGCCGGCGAGCGAGATGACGGCGACCTCGGTCGTGCCCCCGCCGATGTCCACGACCATGTTGCCGCTCGGCTCGGTGATGGGCAGCCCGGCCCCGATCGCCGCGGCCATGGGCTCCTCGATGAGGAAGACCTCGCGTGCACCGGCGCCCTCCGCGCTTTCCTTGACCGCGCGCTTCTCGACCTCGGTGATGCCGAACGGCACGCAGATGATGATGCGGGGTTTGACGAAGGTGCGCCGGTCGCTCGCGCGGCTGATGAAGTACTTGAGCATCGCCTCGGTGATCTCGAAGTCGGCGATGACCCCGTCGCGCAGGGGGCGGATGGCCTCGATGTTGCCCGGCGTGCGTCCGAGCATTTCCTTGGCCTCGCGTCCGACGGCGAGGACGCGTTTGCCTCCGCGGGCGTCGCGCTGAACCGCGACGACCGAAGGCTCGCACGAGACGATGCCCTTGCCCTTGACGTAGATGAGCGTCGTCGCGGTGCCCAGGTCCACCGCGAGGTCGTTCGAGAAGACGCCTCCGAGCCAGTCGAACAGCATGACCGCCTTTGCCGTGCCCGCGGAGCAAGCCCCGCGAAGCCCCGCTCCTTAACAGATGCTCGCGTCTCGATCAACCGTCCCCTCGCCGAGGCGCACTTGTGGCGAGCCGGCGCGCGCCGATGCGTGCCGTCGGCTTCGATTGCGTGGGCGCGGCGTCGCCCACCGCGAGGGGCCTCGGGAGCGAGGCGGGAGCGACGGGTCACGGACATGCTCTCGGGCTTGTGCACGGGCTCCGGCTGCGGCGCCAACGCGGGGTCGACGCGCGACGCAGGCCCGGATTCGGACTCGGGCTCCGAATCGGCCTCGGACTTCGGCTCGCACGACGCTCCGGCGTCGCCTCGCCGACGCGATCGAGCCGGGCGTGCGCGGACCGATCAGCGGCAGACGGACGGCGCGCCGTAGGGCGGCAGCTCGGCGAGCAGGGTCGCCGTCACTCGGCCCTCGCCCAGGATGCGCCGCAGCACGCGCAGGCCGTCGGTTTCGGTGCGCGTTCGGTCCGGCGATTCGTAATTGACGCGGTACAGACCGAAACGCGGGCAGAAGCCCTCCGACCACTCGAAGTTGTCCATGAGCGTCCAGTGGAAATAGCCGCGCACGTCGATGCCGTCGGCCATCGCGCGCGCGAGCACGTGCAGGTGCTCGGCGACGAATCGACCGCGGAGCGCTCCGGTCGCGTCGGCGACGCCGTTCTCGGTGACGTGGATCGGGAGCCGGTAGCGCCGCCACGCCTCCTCGAGCACCACGCGGAAACCTCCCGGGTAGATGCTCCACTCCAGATCGGTGTGGGCGAGCCCCGTGCGCCGTTCGGTCTCGAGCGGAAGGCCGGGAATCAGATCGGAGAGCGGCACCGACCCGTCGACCAGCGTCAGCGAGTAGTAGTTGATGCCGAGATAATCGGCGCGCCCGACCAGGGCGGGGTCCGCGCGCACGTCGCCCGGATCGTCGAGATCGCCGTCGCCGTTACCGTCGAGGTCGCCTCGGACGATGGCGTCGAGCAGCACCCAGTTGTTGAGGTGCTCGAGACGCCGGGCGGCGGTCGCATCCCGGACGCTGCAGGGCCGAAGGCCGTACAGCGGACGCAGATGCTGGGCCACCGACACCAGGGCCGCTCGGCCATCGCCGTCGGCGTCGACCGTGTCCGCGGCGTGCAGTGCATCGTAGGCGGCGGCGTGCGCGCGGATCAGGTTGCGCACGACGCGCAGCGGCAGCTCGTCACCGGGCTCGTAGACGATCCCGGGTGGATGGCGCCCCACCAGATATCCGGCCAGCAGGAGCACCATCGGTTCGTTGAGCGTGACCCACAGGTCGACGTCTGCGCCGAACTGGCGCCCGACGAAGTCGGCCCATCGGCGCAGATCCTCAGGCGCGCGGTCCGACGCGAAGCCCATCGCGCGTCGTTCGTCGAGCGGCGCCCGAGGGTCGAGCCACCAGATCGGAGAGACGAAGTGGTGGAGCGTGACCATTAACGTGATGCCGCGAGCCCGCGCGGCGCGCACGATGTCGCGATAGCGAGCCAGCGCCTCGACGTCCGGTCGCATCGGATCGGCCTCGAAGTCCTCGCGCCTCGGGAAGAGCCTGGCCCACTCGATGCTCATCCGATACGCGTTCATCCCTCCCGCGACGAGCAGGTCCATGTCCCGCTCGTAATGGGTCCAGTGGTCGGGGCCGTCGTCGCTGCGATCCCCGCCGGTGATGCGCCCCTCCATCTGCTCCCAGGCCCACCAGTCGCTCGCGCGGTTGCCGCCCTCGACCTGATGGCCGGCCGTGGCCGCACCCCACAGGAACGCGGGCAGACCGCCGTCCAGCCGCCCGCCGGACGGAAGCGGAGGGGAGTCCGCACCGAAGTCCGGGTAGAGCAGGGGATAGTCGGGCGTTCCGGTTGGGCAGCCGGCGTCGGGCGTGGGAGCGTCGGGCTGCGGCGCATCCGTCCCGTCGCCGCCGTCCGTCGCGCGGGGCCCTTCGTCGCCCCCGCATGCGGCGACGAGTAGGGAAGCGAGGACCGCAGACGGGGCCACCGGGGCGATGAACCACGGGCGCACGGTGGCTCCATGCGCGCTCGCCTCGGGCCCGTCAAGGCGGAACGGTTGGCTGCACGGGTTCGATAAGGCGACCGCCCGCGTGGCTGGAGGGATCGAGGATGGACGCGCTGCTACTGCGCTATCAAGGCAATCCCATTCGTGAATTTCCGATCGGCGACCGCGTGCTCGAGATCGGGAGCGGATCGTGCGCGGACGTCGTCGTGCACGACCGGTCCGTTCCAGCGCGCGCGCTGGTCGTGTGGCGTGAGCAGGGGCTCGTGCGCATCGAGGACGTGCGTGGCGAGCGGCGTTCGGGATCGCGACCGTGGCCGGTCGGAGAGCGCGTCCGACTGGGGACGTTCGAGGTGGAGCGCGTGGCCGATGTGGCTCCCTCACCCGCGCGCACCCCGTGCACCGAGCCGTTGATCGCCCCGTCGCTGGCGCGCGAGCCGCTGGCGGTCGTCGTCGGTCGCGGCGCCGAGGCGCGGCGGCGACGTCTCGACGGACGACCGACGTGGGTGGGGACGGCGCCGGACAACGATCTGGTGCTCGTCGATCCGACGGTCTCGGCGCGCCACTGCCGGTTCGAGATGCTCGAGGGGGCATGGATCGTCCGCGATCTCGGCAGTCGCAACGGCACGTGGGTGGACGGCGTGCGCATCTCGGTCGCGCGGATCGGCGCGGGGACACGGTTGCGCGTGGGGCGCACGGATCTGTGGATCGTGCCGCGCGGCGAGCCGGGGGACGCTCGGGCGACGGGCCTGGTGGCCGTCTCGCCGGCCATGCTCGAGCTGCTCGGCGAGGTGGAGCGCCTCGCTCGCTATCGGTGGCCGGTGCTCGTCCTCGGCGAGAGCGGTGCGGGCAAGGAGGGCATCGCGCGCGCGCTGCACGATCGGGGGCCGCGGGCGAGCGGTCCCTTCGTCGCCGTCAATGCGGGCGGTCTGCCGCGCGAGCTGGTCGAGAGCGAGCTGTTCGGCCACGAACGGGGCGCGTTCACCGGCGCCGTGGCGGCGCGTCGTGGTGCGTTCGAGCAGGCCGACGGGGGCACGCTGTTCCTCGACGAGATCGGGGAGCTGTCGATCGAGATGCAGAGCCGGCTGCTTCGCGTCATCGAGACGGGCGAGGTGCGCCGGGTGGGCGCCGAAGCGACCCGGCGCGTCGACGTGCGCCTGGTGTGCGCCACGCATCGCGACGTGGCCGCCATGGTCGCCTCGGGTGGGTTCCGCCGCGACCTCTACTACCGAATCGCACACGAGGTCGTTCGCGTCCCGCCGCTGCGCGAGCGCCCCGAGGACGTCGTCCCGCTGGCGGAACACTTCCTCTTGCAGATCCAGGCCGAGGTCGGCCGGCGCGTGCTGGCGCCGCAGGCGCGGGAGCGCCTTCGCGCACATCGCTGGCCGGGCAACGTCCGCGAGCTGCGCAACGTCGTGTGCGCGGCGGCCGGTGCCGCCGCGAGCGAGGTCGTCGAGGCGATCGATGTCGAACGGGCGCTCGCGCGCGTCGCCTCGCTCGGCGAGCCGCCGCGTCCCGAGCAGCTGTGGCAGCGGACCGTCGAGCGGTGCGGCGGAAACGTCTCGAAGGCGGCTCGCGCCCTCGGACTGCCGCGCTCGACGCTACGGGACCGGCTGCGGCGCGCCGCGGCGCTCGAGCCGGCGTCGGAGGACGCTCCGCCCGCGCGCCACGACTCGTCCGATGCCGCGGTCCATCGTAAGCCTGCGGCGTGAACTTCTTCGGTCACGCCGCGATCGCGCGGGAACGCACCGACCGTTCGGGCGTCGTCTTCGGCGCGATGCTGCCGGATCTGCTCGCGATGGCACGCCTGCGCCCGCTCGATCCGCTCGACGCGGAGATTCGCGAGGGCGTCGCGCTGCACCATGCGACCGACGAGGCCTTCCACCGAAGCGCGACGTTCCTCGGGCTGTGCAGGGTCGCTCGGGAGCAGCTGCGAGCGTGCGGCATCGACGGCGCCCCGGCGCGCGCGCTCGCCCACGTAGGCACCGAGCTGTGGCTCGACGCGGTGGCCTTCGAGGAGCACCCGGTGCGGGAGCGCTACGTGCCGGCGCTCGCCCACGGACGCGCACTGCTGCGAGCGGGCGCGCTCGGCGAGCCGGGCGCGCTCGCGCCGCTCGAGGCGCTCCTGGAACGGCTCGCACACGCAGGCCTCGACGTCGTTTCGGCCGAGCCGCGCGCGTTGACCTTGCGACTGTGCTCGGTGCTCGCACGTCGGCCGCGATTGTGGCCCGGCGCACACGTCGTGGATCGCGTCGAGCGTTTCTGCGCGGCCCACCGCGAAACGGTACGCCGCGCCGCGGCCCTCCTCCTCGACGACGTCCGCCGAGGAATTCAAGCGAGCGCGCAACCGTCAGCGGCTCCACGAGGCGCCGACCCCTGACCTAGGCCGAGGTCGAGCCGAAGCGCGGGCTGGAGCGTGGGCTCCGCGGGCCCGCCGGGCCCGCACGTCGACCACGGACTACGGACGGGTGCAGCGCACGCCACGCGGGGGCTGCACGCGGAACAGCGCGTCCGTGGCGGATGGGTTCCACTGCATCTCGCTGAAGTCGAACCGGTTGCGGTTGCCTTCGGCATCGACGATGAGCACGCGGCGTACGACGCCGGCCGCGCGGCCCTGGTGCTCGGGCACGTACAGCAGGATGCGCTCGAAGTGGGGACTCGGCTGGAGCGAGCGCAGTTCGAGCACGAATCCTTCGGGATAGCCGTGCCGCACGCGGTCGAGGAGGCGAAACGAGAAGCTTTGCTCGAGGCGGCCGACTCCCGTCAGGAACGAGAACGCCGCCGGGAGCTGGTCCTCGTCGACCTCGGTCTCGACGCAGCTCGCGGCCAGGCCGCCGCTGGCCGGCTCCAAGTAGCGCAGCAGACGGCCGTCGGACGCGATGACCTTGCCGCGGGGCTCGGCGTAGTCCCAACGCATGCGCCCCGGTTTGACGAAGAGCACCGTGCCGTGGGACCGGCGGTAGCGGTCGTACAGCCGCTCGTAATAGGTCTGATGGAAGCGCGCGCGTACCCCGCGCGTCTGCTCGTAGAAGGACTGGACCGCTGCGGCGACCTGCCGGGCGTCGGCTGGGGGCGGCTGCGCGAACGTGCCCGGTGTGCGCGTGGCCAGCACGGCGCCCAGCGCGGCGAGGGCCGCGAGCGTCCCGTGCGTGTGTGCCAATCGCATCGCCCGATGGACGTCGCTCGAGGCCCGGCGATTCAGCCCGCTCGCTCGGCGGCGCGGGCGACGGCCTCGCGCACGAGCGGTTCGAGCTCGCCGCTCGTGTACATGTCGCGGACGATGTCACAGCCGCCGACGAACTTGCCGCCGACGTACAGCTGCGGATAGGTGGGCCAGTTGCTGAACTCCTTCATGCCTTCGCGGACCTGGGGGTCGGCGAGCACGTCGACCGCTTCGAAGTCGACGCCGAGGCGACGCAGGACCTCGACGACCGTCGCGCTGAAGCCGCAACGGGGAAAGTTCTTGGTGCCCTTCATGAACAGCACGATCGGGTGGGCGTCGATGATCGCCTGCATGCGCGTGCGGAACGCATCGTCCATGGCTCACTCCTTCGGGGCCGGCACCTCGTCGGGGGCCCGCGTCTCCAGGGCGAGCGCGTGAACCGGCCCCCGCATCAGCTCGCCGAGCGCATCGTAAACCATGCGGTGCCGCTCGAGGCGGCTCTTGCCGCGGAAGGCCGCGGCAACCACCGTCGCGCGGAAGTGGTCTCCGCCTCCGGTCAGATCTTCGACGGCGACGTGCACCACGCCCTCGATGCCGGCACGCAATCGTGCTTCGAGTCCTGCCGCGTCGACCACGATGGCGACGTTCATCGCTAGGACGCCGGGCGAGCGGTGTCAATGGGCTCGGTGTGTCGCGGGTGCGATGCGATGCGTCGGGCGGAGCACCGGCGCGTCTTGGGCGAGGTCCACACCGAGTCGAACGATGCTCCCGGCCACCTCGGAGGTCTCTGGGCTCGGGTTCGGCCGCGGGCCCCCTCTCGGACTCGGCCACGGACTCTGGCTCGGCCTCGGGCTCAGCCTCGGACTCTGTCTCGGACTCGGACCCGGACTCTATCTCGGACTCGGGCTCCGACTCGGTCTCGGTCTCGGACACGTTCTCGGTCTCGGGGTCCGACTCGGGCTCGACGTCGGCGCGCGTCAAAGACAGAGCAGGAACGCGACCAGGTCCGCGATCTGCGCGGCGTCGAGGTCCGAGGTGCGCCCGTGGCGGTCGTCGCGGTTGCGCGTGACGAGCACCTCTTCGAGCGTGGCGGCCGATCCGTCGTGCAAGTAAGGGGGGGAGTCCCACACGCCGAGCAACGTCGGCGTGTCGAGCCCGTCGAGCGTGCCGCCGAGGCGGCTTCCGGAGCCGACGGTCAGCGTGCCCACGTCGTGCAGACGCGGCCTCGCCGGCTCGAGCCAGGCACTGTCCGTCATGCGCGGCGGGGTGTGACAGCCCGTGCAGCGCGCCTCGAATAGACGCCGGCCGCGCTCGACCTCGGGTCGTTCGACGCCCGGTGGGCAATGGGGACTGGGCACTGGATGTGTAAGCGAGCTCACATATTCCGCGAGGGCGTCGAGGTCCGCCGACAGGCCGGCTTTCGGGGCGCCCAGGGGCGAGTCACGACCGCCGGATCGGAACAGGGCATCGTCGAGCAGACCCGTGCCCCCGAACGCTCCGCGGATGTCGTGCTCGAAGTCCTGCACCTCGTCGAAATTGGCCGACCAGTGGATCGGGCCGTGCGCGGTGCCCCCCCCACCCCGCAGATCGATCGTGTTGCGCAGGCCCTCGCCCCGATCGGTGAAGTACCAGACGCGCCGGTCCGAGGCGCCGTCGAGATGACAGTGGGCGCACGCGATGTATCCGTCGCGCGCGATCCGCCGGTCGGCTGCATCGTTGAACAGTCGTTTGCCGCGCAGCAAAGACGGCGAGAGCGGCTCGTGGGAAGCCACGGGAAGCGTCGCGACGGGCGTAGGGGGCCTGCTCCAGTCGCCCAGCGCAAAGACGACGAGCCGGCGCGACAGGTAGGCATCGACGAACAGCCACCGGTCGTCCTCGGAGACCGCGACGCCCTGGGGCGCATGGCCCACGTCGAGGATGCTTCCCGACTGCGTCCAGCGCAGCACGTCGAGCCGCTCGACCGCGCGCATGCCGCGATCGACCACGTACAGCTCGTCGCCGTGCGCGTTGAGCGCGCCGGCGGCCGCAAAGCCCCGATTGTCGAACTGCTTGCGCAGCTCGAAACGCTCCAGGCCCGTGGCGATGTCGAGCACCGAGACGACCGCGCGCACGGTGGTCTCGAACGTCAACGGTCGGGGCCCACGGAATCGCCCTTCGCGCAGCGACGCTTGCAACGAGGGCACGTAGAGCGTGCGGCCGTCGGGCGAGACGAGCAGATCGTTGAGGTAGCTCGGGACGCCTCCGATCTCGGTGTCCGATGCGTCCTGAGGGTCGACGCGCAGCCGCCACAGTTCGCGCCGCCCGTCGGTGGGGTCGACGACGGCGATCTGGGCACCGTCGTCCGGCGAGCGCCAGCGGGCGACCGCGATGCGTCCGTCGGGAAGCAGTGCCAGTCCGCGGGCGTCTTCGACGGCCGGCAGCGGTGGGTCGAGGCGAGGGGCGCCCTCGTCGGGCAGATGCAGGCGCGCGATGGCGCCCAGCGCTTGCAGGCTCACCCACGCCTCGCGCTCGGAGACGGCGAGCACGCCGAACGGCCTCGAGGCGTGCGGTGCGGCGACGTCGATGCGTCGATCGGGCTGTCCGGGCCACAACACGCTGACCGCGTTACCGTCCTGGCAGGCGACCACGAGACGAGCCCCGACCACGGCCACGGTGCGTGGATCGGCCGCGGTGGGCTGCCGTTCCTCGACTTCGAATCGGCCCTCGTCGTCCCAGCGCACGAGGGTGACTTCCGCGCTGTCGGGGCTGACGACCGCGACGCGACGCTGGCCGGGCCAGACGGCGACGGACGAAGAGCGCGATGGTCGAAACACGGGCCGGTGTGTCACGCTGACGCTCGTCGCGTCGGAGCGGCGGCGCCCAAGCGCGTCCCGTACTTCGAGCACCGCGGTGTAGCGGCCGGGCGCGCCGTAGCGGTGACGCGCGGTCGGATCCTCGTCGGCTCGAGGCTCCTGGGTCCCATCTCCGAAGCTCCACCGGAAGGAAACGGCACCGCGTGACCGGCTGCCGTCGAAGACGACATCGTCCCCGACGAACGCGCGCAGCGCAGGCCCGGCCTCGGCCACGAGGGGCTCGATCGCGCCCTCAGCGGCCGTGCCGTCGAAAGGAGGCTCGTCGACGGCGCCGTCGGACGCGTCGGCGGATCGTCCGGACCCACCGCACGCGGCGAGGACGACGAACCCCAAGCCGAGCGGACCGCTCGCCAGACGACGCGGCCGGCCCCGATCCGTCGCGCGCTGCGAGCCCTGCGCGATTCGAGTGGATGTCTCCTCTCCGTCCGCGACGCGTCGTCGCGTCTCGCAGCCGCGCGATGCGGCTGGAGTCCTGCGAGCTCGCCGCACGTCATGGGCCGCTGCGAGTGCGTCGGAGCCGTTCACGGGCCGGTGCGGAACGTCGCACGGAAGCCCTCGACCATTCGATTGCCGGACAGATCGGCGACGCCGCCGGCGACGATTTCGAGCGTGTAGGACGTGTTCGGTTCGAGCGGGCAATCGGGGGTGAAGTTCACGATGGCCTCCTGCGCGGACAACTGTCCCCGGACGCGGCCGGCATCGGGTCCCCGATCCGTGGCCCACAGGCGCACGGAGCCTTCCCACACGGTCTCGAAGTCCACGTGCTCGTTGAACGAAACGCCGAAGCGCGAGGTGCTCGGCAAGCCCACGGCACCGTCGGGAGGCCACAGCCAGCTGACGCGCGGCGGGCTGCGATCGGGCTCGGCCTGATGCGGCACGACCGCGGTGCCGCGATCGGGCTCGGCGTCCGCATCCACGCTCAGCACGACCACGTTGCCGATGGGAGTCGCCGTATCGAGGTCGCCCGCTAGGGCGTAGCGGGCGACCTCGGTGATGCGGGCCGGATCGCGTACGTCGTAAACCACCGCGAAGCTCGATTCTCCTTGATACGCGAAGCCCTCCTTGACGAACACGTAGCCGCCATTGCCACCCGACTCGCGCAAACCGGCGAAGCGCGGCGCCCTCGGGTCCCGCACGTCCCACACGAGCAGCCCCCCACCGGCGTCCTTGAGCGCGTAGTAGATGAACCCGTCGGCGAACGTGCTGAAGTAGGCCTCGCGCGGCCGGCCCGTGGCGTCCGTCGCGAGGAAGTCTCCGCCGGGCATCGGTTGGGGCGCTTCCGGATCGGAGACGTCGAGCAGCAGCGTGCGCGGTCCTTCCGCGGTGGTCGCGATGAGGAGATTGCCGATCACCTGCACCTGTCCGACGCGCATGATGGGCTCGGGCACGTACGTGGCCACGTGGACCGGCCGACGCGGGTCGGTCGCGTCGATGACGTAGATGCCGTTGTCGGCCCCGCCTGCGTAGACGAACGGGACCTGCCAGAAGGTACTGAGCGTGACGCGCGCGTAGGCGTCCGGATACGCGAACCCTGGCAACGCGAGGTGCGACGCTTCGGTCGGCTGCGTCGGGTCCGAGAGGTCCCAGAACTGCACGCCGCCTCGGAACGGAAACCGGCTCGTGTCGATGCCGTCGACCACCGCCCACAGGCCCCCGAGCCGCGAAAAGCCGATGGCGTGCGTCTCGCGCGTGCGTTCGGAGTAGCCGTAGCCGACGCGGCGCGGCGCGCACGGATCGCGCACGTCGTACAGCGAAATGCCGCCGCCGCCCCATTCCGGCGCCCACGGCATCACGAGGTAGCCGCCGAGCATCGTGACGAGGTTGTGGTGGTCGCTGACGTCGCCCTCGCCGCCGTCGATGTACGCGCAGTGCGTGCCGAGCTCATGGGGCTCGAAGCGACGGGCTGGCCCGCCGGGGCCTCCGAGCCTGGGATGCGCGTCCGGCGCCGGGTAGGGGCCGAGAGCGGGGGCGTCGGGTCGGCAACGGTTCACCCGCATCGGGGGTACCTCGTCGCTCGGTCCATCGGCCGCGGCGGCGTCGACGTCGGGGCGCCCGTCGGGGCTCGCATCGGGCGTCGCGGCATCACGTCGTTCGGAGCTCGGTCCACAGCCGAGGATCCCCCCGAGCCCGAGCAGCAGCCTGCACACCGCGCACGTCCATGCCGGGACGATCGCGGCGAGGCGGCGGCGCATCTTTATTCGCGCGGACGTGGGGGCCATCGGCGCTCGAATCGTACCGCGCGCGGCGCTCCGGGCGCACATGGCCACGGATGCGGTTCGTCGACCAGTGCCTGCGCGCGGGTCGGTCGTTCGATCGGGGACGCACCAAGGCGTGCGGCGCGCTAGGATGCGGAGCCGTGCGAACCTCGATGAAATGGCACCCCTTGCTGTGGCTCGTGCTGGTGGTCGGTTGTGACTGCGGGGACGGAACGACCCCTTCGGACGCGGGCCCGGCGGACGTTCCGGTCACCGACCGGCCAGCCGTCGACGTGACGGGCGAACAGCCCGAAGAACCGGACGGGGGCGGACCGTGCGTCCGGGTTCGGACGCTCGGGGCCGACGGCCGGCGCGCGTCGCCCGACGGCATCGGCGGCAGCGGGGACCTCGAGATCGTCAACGGCGTGCTTCGCGCGGTCATCGCCGCCCCTGCACGCACCGCCCACTACGCGGCAAGCGGAGGCACGCTCGTCGATCTGCACCTGCTCGGTGAAGGCGACTCGCTCAACGAGCTGTCCCAGCTCGGCAGCCCCGCACAGGCCTCGCAGGTGCGCTACACGGAGCTCGAGGTCGTCGAGCAAAGCGAGATGCGCGCGATCGTGGAGGTGCGCGGGCACGTGCAGCTCGCGCCTCGTCCGCCCGGTGGCACCGATCCCATCTCGCCGCATCCGGGAACGAATCTCGCCGTGACGACCCGCTATGAGGTGCGCTGTGGCGAGCGCGTCGTGCACCTCGAAAGCACGCTGACGAACGCCAGCACAACCGAGGTCTATTCGGGCACCGCCCTGCGCGTGCTCGACCTGATGCTGTGGGGTGGACGCTCGCTGCAGCCGTTTTGCCCGGTCGCGGGGCAGGGCGACCGGTGCCGGCCGTTCGACTTCTCCAATCCACTCGCGAGCCTGGTGCGTTCGCCGTACATCGGCTCGACGGGTAGCGTGGCGGGGCCGCCGGCCTCGTTCGCGTTCTACCCGGAGGATCCGACAGCGGGGCCGTTCGTCGGCGTGCACTCGTCGCAGGTCTCCACGTTCGGCCACTTCGAGCCCGGCGTGGACTACCTGTTCATGGGCGAGTCGCGCACCTATCGGCGTGCCATTGCGGTCGGCGGGCGGGCGGACGGGGCCTCGTCGATCGACGTCGCGCTCGAGGCGCTCGCGGCGCAGGGACGGCTGCAAATCGCCACCGTGACGGGGCGCGTCGCTCCGGCGCCCGCGGTCGGAGGAAGGCGGCCGCTGCCCGAGCACCTCTGGCCGATGGTGTTGCTCGCGACGCCTGCCGCCGAGGGGGACCCGCTCGACCCGGCGCGCTGGACGCCCATCACGATCGCGCGCGTCGGTTCCGACGGTCGCTTCACGGCGCGCGTCATTGCCGGACGAATCGGCTGGGAGCTGCGCGCGCCCGGTCGCCCGGCGCGGCGTGGCGATGGGGGAAGCGTCGAGCCCGGTGGGACGCTGGACCTCGGAGTCCTCGACGTGCCCGAGCTGCCCGTCGTCTCGGTCAGCGTCCGCGAGCGGACCGCGAGCGGCCCGGTCGGCTTGCCGGCGCGCGTGACGGTGGTCGGCGTCGACGGGACGCCGACGCCGCAGCTCGGTCCCGACGGCGGACCGTCGCCGTCGCTCAACCTCGCGCTCACCGACGGGTTCGGCGAGCTCGAGCTGCGCTTGCCGGAGGGCCGGTACGACGTCTATGCGACGCACGGCCAGCGCTACACGGTCGCGCGCAGGCGCATCGACGTCGGCGCGGCGGGCGGCAGCGTCGAACTGGAGCTCGTGCGCCTCGACGTCGTCCCGCCGGACATGCTGACGGCGGACTTCCACGTGCACGGCGCGGCGAGCTTCGACAGTTCCCTTCCCGACCGCGACCGATTGCTGAGCTATCTGGCGGAGGGCGTCGACGTCGTCGTTTCGACCGAGCACGACGTCGTGCACGACTACGCCGACGCGCTCGCGGCGCTCGAGGCCGAGCTTCCCCCCACGCGTCGCGGAGCGTTGCGCGCCTTCGTGGGCGTCGAGGTCACCAACTCCGTTCCGCACGGGGCGTTCCCGAACACCATCGGCCACTACAACGCCTATCCGCTCGCGGTGGTCAGCGGCGCGCGCGCCGGCGGCGCCCCCGACGACGAATACGTCGAGCCGGGCGCGCTGTACGACCGGATCCGAGCCCTCGTCGGCCCGGCAGGCACGCCGCTCGTGCAGCTCAACCACGGCCGCTCGATTCGCGCGGGCGTGGTCTGGCTCGGTTACTTCGATTCGTGCGGGTTCGACCCGACCGAGGCCATCGTCGCGGCGCATCCGTGTTGGTCTGGCGTATCCGCGGCGGGCACGCGGCCGTGGGACATCGACGCGATGGAGGTGCTCAACGGCGTCGCCGACGCGACGTACATCAACAACCTGCGCGATTGGCTCGCGGTGCTCCGTCAAGCGCCCGGCGGGCGGCTTCCCGTGGCCACGGCCAACAGCGACAGCCACCGCCTCGTCTTCGACCAGGCAGGCATGCCCGTCACGGTGTTGCGCGTCCCCGAAGGCTTGGCGGGGCTGACGGCCACGCGATTGCGCGATGCGCTGGGCTCGGGCGCGGTCGCGGGGATGGCCGGACCGTTCGTTTGGGCGCGCGCGCGCGAGGTGGGCTCTTCAGCCTCGCCGGTGGAACCCGGACGTACGGTGCTTCGCGCGCCGAGCGGGCGCGTCGAGCTGGCGCTGAGCGTGCACGCGGCCCCATGGATTCCCGTCGACGAGATCCGCGTTCGGTGGAATGGGGAGGTCGTCGTGCGCATCGGGCGTGCGATGCTCGCGCACCCGACCGACCCCTTTGGGACCGAGGGCGTGGTGCGCTTCGAACGCACGGTCGCGCTCCCGGCCGTCGGCTCGGATGGATTCATCGTCGCCGAAGCGGGGTTCGCGCTGGGTCCCGTCGCGGACGTGGACGGAGACGGCGTCGCGGATGCGACCGACCGCGATGGCGACGGAGACATCGACGCCGAGGACGCGAGGCTCGGCGGCATCGACCTCGGAGCGGTGCCCGAGCCGCTCGGAACGCTGTTCCCCTCGGCGCGTCCCGTCGGCTTCACCAATCCCATCTTCGTCGACGTCGACGGAGACGGCGACTACGACCCACCGAACAGCCCGCTTCCGCCGGAGGTCTGAAGGCGGCGGTCACGTCGTTCGATCGCGCATCGGTCGTAGCCTGCTCGCGGGCTGGGGCTTCGTGTCGGACTCGGTCTCGGACTCGGTCTCGGACTCGGATTCGGTCTCGGACTCGGACTCGGACTCGGGTTCGGAGCCGGAGTCAGGCTCGGGCTAGGACTCGGACTCAGGCTCCGACTCTGGCTCCGACGCGGACTCCGGCTCGGTCTCGGTCTCAGTCTCGGTCTCGGACCCCGAGGACTGCGTGGCGAGCTCGTTCGAACCGACCGGCGTGCACAGACCCCGCTCGGCGTATGGCTACGGCGCAGTGCGCTGCATCGCCACCAGCCGTTCGACCCCACGCGTGATCTGCTCGCGTTCGGCCATGGAAAAGCCTTCCCGTTCGCGCACGACGAGCCCGTTTCGGTCGATCCAGATGCTGAACGGAGCGGCGCGCCTCGGGTTGAGGCGGGTCGTCACGGAGGTGTCCAGGTCGCTCAAGACTGGAAACGTCAGACCCATCCGTCGGGCCATGGGCCCCGCGCCACCGATGCTCGAGGCGTCGTCCATCGAAATCGCGACGACGACGAGCCCGCGCCCACGCAACCGTTCGTAGAGGCGTTGATAGAGCGGGAGCTCCTGCCGACACGGCGCGCACCACGTCGCCCAGAACAGGATGACCACGGGACGTCGACCCAGGTGCTCGGCGAGCGAGAAACGCCCCTGCGTCGGCCCCCCGGGCACCGCGGGCAACGTGAACGTCGCGGGACGCGCGCCGACGCGCGCGCGCGCCGTTCCCGTGGCGACGGCCGCCGCGCACACCGTCGCCATCGACAGGGCCGCGGCGGCGACGAAGCAACGGGTCGCGCTACGTCGGGCGATGACTCGCATGGGTCGCATCGAGCCTGACCCGCGCGCCTCTAGATGCGCAAGACGGCCTCGAGCTCCACGCCTTCGAATGCCGGCACGTCCCGGCACACGCCGTTGGAGCACAGCCTTGTGGCCGGCGTCCGCCCTGCGAACAGGCGCAGGGTGTGCCGACCATCGCCCAGTTGCCAGCGCGCTTCGAGGCCGGGGTACAGATTGCGGCCCGCGGTGAGCGGACCGAGCCGAAGGCCCGGCACGTCGCGCTCGGTGTTCCACAGCAGCATGGGAGCGACGGACAGATCGGTGTCGGCATTCGCGTAGCTGATCGTGAGGCCGCCACGGCGCCATGGCGCGAGCCGCCCGCGGACGTCGCGGCGGCGTTCCTCGCGGTGCTCGAGGCGGATTTCCAGCGCGTGGATGCCCGACGAGAGGCCGAAGTCCACCGTACCGTGGACGGTGCTCCATTCGAGATCCCCGGAACCCACGCCTGGATAGGGGGATTGCTCGAGGAACACATGCCGCCGGACGCCGGCGACGACGGTGAGCGACCAGTCGGTCTCGGCTCCGATCGCGCGCCGTTCGATCTCGAGCCATCCGTGCCCTACCGCGCGCGCCCTCGAGCCCGTCCACGGGTCCTCGCGGGCGTCGGGAGAGTGACCGTAGCCGGCTAGGCCCGCCGTCGCGCTCCAGGGACCTGGCTCGAAGCCGTGCCCCACGCGCAGGGCCGCCCCGCGCGCGTTGCTCGCGTCTTCCATGACCTCGCCCGTGCGATCGAGCACGGGGGCGGTCCCGTAGGTGCGCCGGGGCGGCGCGCCGTCAGGCGCGAGTAGGAACGCTCGCAAATCTTGTACATCGACCTGGACGCTCGTCGGCCCCGCCGACCAGACGACCTGCGCGAGGGCGGCGCGACCCCAGCGCCGTCGGTGCAGGCCGAGGCGACGCTGCACGTGGTCGAGCCGCATCGCGTCGGCCTCGAGATGAACCGCGATCGAGCCGTCGAACAGCGATGGCGCCGTCATCCGCCAGCCGAGCACCCAGCCGTCCGCGGTGATCGCGCTCTCGGGGTCCTCGTCGAACCAGGCGCGGACCGCGTGCGCGGCGAGCTCGATGTCTCGATGCGCGCCGAGGCGGCCGCCGCCCTCCGCGACGAGCAGCACGTCGCGCCCGTCGGGCACGACGGCCATGTCCTCGAGCCGATCGACGTTCTGCGGATTGACGGCGCCGCCGACGGGGAGCAGCAGGGTGCCGGCCGGACCTCGGGCGTCGCGGAGCGCAGGAATCGCGAATAGGCCCCCGGCGAGCTGTCCGAACAGCCGTCCGTCGTCGTGTCCCACGCGCAATCCGCGGTGGCTCGTGTCGACGCCGAGCGTGTCGATTCTCGTCAACGACAGCGCGATGCCGCGGCCGAGCGCGAGCGTGCCGTCTCCGAGCTCGACGAGCCACGGCTCCGATCGCCACTGCACGCTGAGCCGCTCGAGCCGGAAGTCGGGACGGATCCGGCAGGTGGGCTCGAGCCCTTCGGGGCACGGCTGGCGCCAGGACGCCCCGTCACGCACGAAGAGAGGAAGCAGGGCGTCGAGACGCAGCGAAACCGAGACCCGATCGCCCTGCGCGAGCATCTCGAGGCGCTCGACGCCGACGAGCACGCGGTCGTCGTGCTCGTGCACGTCCAGGTCGTCGCCGCGCCACTGAAGAAGCGAACTGCTCGTCGCGCTGAGGCTGGTCGGCCCGAGCAACGGCAGACGAGGTGGCGCGTCGGGCTCTTCGCCTGGACCGGCCGTCCCTCCGGCGTCGGACGATTGGGCCGCGACCGGCGCGCCAATCGCGACGGCCAGTAGCCATGCGGCGCAGCTCACGGAGGCAGACAGGTTACTCGATCGCGGTCTCGGCTTCGGACTCGGCTTCGGACTCGGACTCGGACTCGGACTCGGTCTCCGACTCGGTCTCGGACTCGGTCTTGGGCTCGGTCTCCGACTCGGACTCGGTCTCCGACTCGGTCTCGGACTCGGTCTTGGGCTCGGTCTCCGACTCGGACTCGGACTCGCTCTCGGTCTCGGACTCAGGCTCCGCCTCGGTCCCGGCTCGGCCTCGGGTTCGGAACCGGATGCCGGCCCGGCCGCGAAAACGCGCCTCGGCGCCGTCCACGAAAGTGGCCGGCGCCGTCGGGTGCGACTTACGACGAAAGCAGGCGGTCCAGGGCGGCCTGGAGCGTCACGAGCCCTTCGCTCGCTCCGTTCTCGCGGAACTGGATGATGCCCTCGTGGTCGACGATGATGGTCGCCGGCAGCGAGTTGCCCGGGAAATAGATCTGCGTGCGTTGCTCGGGGTCGATGAGCTCGATGTTCGTCAATCCGAACGTCTCGACCCAGCGGCGGCACAGCGCGAGATCGGGGGGGCCGTACTCGGCGTCCTGCACCAAGATCTGGATGACCCGCACGCCGCGGGACCGATAGGGCTCGGTGATGCGCGCCGTCAGGCTCCGGCTCTCCTCGCGGCACGGCCCGCACCACTCGGCCGCGATGTTGATCACGGTCAGCCGTGTGGCCGGGTCGCACCAATGCTCGTTGTAGAAGGCGTAGGGGGTTCCATCGCACTGCTGCAGCTCGAACGGTCGCAGCCTGCGGCCGAGGCTGGTTCCGTAGGGCTCGGGCGGTGCCATGCAGCGAGGCGGCGAGGCGTCCACCGACGTGCCCGCATCGAGATCCAAGCCGGCTGCATCCCCGGGCCCGGCGCCCGCGTTGGTCACGCCGTCACCCCCGTCGTCGCGCCGGCCGTCACAGGCCGTCAGGCCGACGAGCAGGACGATCCCGATTCCTCGAGCCACGCGCGATGTTGCCATGACGAAGCACGAATGTAGCGCGGTGGCGACGCGCAGCGCTAGCCGAACAGGCCGATGGGGACGCACACGCCGTTTTCGTAGCGCGCGGTGCCGCCCGGCAGCCGGAAGCTGCGGACGCAGACGTACCCGTCGCTACTTCTGCAATCCTCGTCGACGGCGCACTCCCGCAAACAGACGCCGAGGTCGCCCTCGGCGAACGTCCCGTTCACGAAGCAGACGTTGCCTTCCGGGCAGCTGGCGCGAGGTAGCCGCTCGCCCGCGAACAACGTGTTCGTGTTGTATCCGGCCGGCAGGATGCAGGGCCCGACGCAATAGCCGCCGAGCCACCGCGGGGCCATCGCGCGCTGTTCGATGCAGAGCTGAGACAAGCAATCCGCATCACCTCGGCACGGCTCTCCGTGACGGCCGCCCTCGGTGGGAACCGTTCCGGCGGCCATGCAGCGGCCGCTCCAGACGTTGCACTGCGCTCCCCCACCACATTCGTCGTCCGATGCGCACACCCCGATGCAAAAACCCGAGCCCGCGGCGACCTCGTCGACGCCCGCGCACGTGTACCCGCGGCGGCCGCAGTCGAGGCCGTTCAGGCAGCGGTACTCGCAAAAGTCGCCTTCGGGGCGCCGCAGGCAGTGATGATAGGTGATGCCATCGTCGCAGGGAGTCCGATCCGGTGCCGCGCACGGTACGGTGCACTGTCCCTGCGGGTAGCCGTCCTGCGGCTTGCGGCAGAACGCGCCCTCGCCGGGACACTGCGAATCGTCGAGGCACGGGCCGAAAATCGTGCTCGGCGGCAGCCCCGCATCGTGGCCCGCGTCGACGCCGGCATCGGTGGCGCCGACGTCATGGCCGGCGTCCTCGAAGCGACGGCCCGCGTCGCGCCCCTTGCACGACGTGGTGGCCAGAACGGAACCCCACAGCACGAGGGTGGCCAGCCGGCGGTCGGGTGTGCGCATGGGATGCCCATCATCTCACACCGACCGTCGGCTTGCTCGCCTGCCGCTCGAGCTCCGGATCGGCCCCGGACCCGGTCTCAGCCCAAGACGCTGGCACCGTCTTCCTCTCCGTCTCGGTCTCGGTCTCGGACTCGGACTCGGGATCGGGTCCGACGTCGGTCTCGGGCACGGAGTCGGGAAACTGCCAGGCGACATCGACCAAAACGACAGCCGCCGTCGGTCGCCGTCGCGCGCACGCGTCGCGTGCCGGGAACGAGGCGCGTCGATCGCGCGATGAAACGTGCGTGCGCCCGACCATGCTGCTCTGCGCGATCGCCGATCTGGTCGCCCCGCGCCGCTGCTGCGCCTGCGACGCCGTGCTCCCGGCCGGCTCGTCGACCTGGTGCGCCGCCTGCGAGACGGCGTGCGAGCCGGCCCCCCCGTCGGCGCTTCCTCCGGCCCCGCACGCGGCCGTGTTCCAGTACGGCGGCGCGATGGCGATTGCGCTTCGCCGCTACAAGTACGCAGGTCGCTCCGAGCTGGCCCGGCCCCTGGGGAACCTGCTCGCCGCGGCCGCACCCGCGTACGGCGACCTCGTCGATGCCGTGGTGCCCGTCCCCCCGCATCCGTCGCGGCTGCGCGAGCGCGGATTCGACCCGGTGGCGCTGCTTTCGGCTCCGCTCGCGCGCGCCCTCGGCGTGCCGCACCGACTCGAGGCGCTCCGACGCGTTCGACCGACCCCTCCGCAGGCCGGGCTCGATGCGCGGGCGCGCGCGGCCAACGTGCGAGGGGCGTTCGTCGCTGCGTCGAAGCGACCGTTGCCCCGGGCGGTGCTGCTCGTCGACGACGTGCGGACGACGGGGGCGACCCTCGCGGAGTGCACGCGCGTGCTGCGCGACGCGGGCGTCGGATCCGTCTATTCCGTCACGCTCGCGATGGCCACGGGCGATTCCGACGACGACGCGCGGGACGCGTTCGCGGGGAACGCGGCGTCGTGGTAGGGGCTTGGCGACGTGTCCAGTCGTGCCGAGACGCTCGTGTGCAGCAATCGGAAGCTGCAGGCGCGCCTCGACGTCGAGGAACGTCTCGAGGCGGGGCTCGTGCTCACGGGTAGCGAGGTCAAGGCGCTTCGCGCGGGCCGCGCGAGTCTCGAGGGCGCGTTCGTGCGGGTCGACGGCGCCGACCTGTGGTTGCACGGCATGCACGTCGGTCCCTTCGAGCACGCCGGCGCCTTCGCCCACGAGCCGCGTCGCGTCCGCAAGCTGCTCGTCAAGCACCGCCAACGCGAGTGGCTGCGCGGCCGGCTGAGCGGCGGCGGCATGGTGCTTGTGCCGCTGCGGCTCTACTTCCGCGGTCCGTGGGCGAAGGTCGAGCTCGCGCTCGGCCGGGTTCGCAAGCAGGCGGACCGACGCGAGCAGATCCGCGCCGAGCTCGATCGACGGGAGGCGCGCGCCGTGGTGGCCCGGCGACGATGAGCCTCGTCGCGCGGCGCCCCGATGGCTCGTGCGTGTGGCTCGTCGAGCTGGCGGGCAAGGAGGTTCGGTTGCGCGCCGAGGATCCCCTCCCGCCGGGGCGGCCGTTGGACCTGGTTTTCGAGCTCCCCGATGGGGCGGCACCGCTCTCGATCAAGGTTTCCACGTGCCGCAGGCTCGGCGAGAAAGAGTACGAAGTGCGCGCGCGGCTGCTCGATCTGTCGCTCGCGCAGGGTCGGCGCCTCGCGCGATGGCTCGAGACGCAACGCGGCTGACGGTGGCGCGTCGACCGCGAGGCTGCTCGGCGCTGTGGCATCTCGGACGCGAATGGAGGTCCGGGTTGGACTCGGTTCCCGAGACCGAGACCGAGACAGAGTTCGAGTCCGAGTCCGAGACAGAGACAGAGACCAAGGCCGAGATGGAGACCGAGCCCGCATCCGACTCCGAGACCGAGTCCGAAACCGAGCCCGAGCCCGACTCGGGGCCCGAGTTCGAATCCGAGACAGAGGCCGAGTCCGCGTTTCAGTCGGAACCGGAATCCGCGGCCGAGTGGGTGCAGGCCGCGCCGTCAGGAGGGCGGACGCGTACGCGCGCCACGAGCGACCGACGCAGGCAGTCCGCCCAGGCGAAGCACGCGGGTGAAGTGGGTGCGCTCGACGGGCTGCACCGATAGCCGGGCACCGGCCGGCTGCGCGACGAGCATCGCCCGGAGAAGAGGATCGGCGCGGATCGCGGCGAGCGTGACGGGATGGGGCAGGGCGGCGATGGGCTCGACGTCGACGGACCACCACCGTGGCTGCTCGGGGCTGCCACGCGGATCAAACCATGGGCTCGAGCAATCGAACTGCGTCGGATCGGGGTAGGGCTCCGAGACGACGCGCCCGATGCCGACGACCGCGGGCACGGGGCACGAGGAGTGATAGAAGAGAAACGGATCGCCGGGCGACATCGAACGGAGGTGATTGCGCGCGGTGTAGTTGCGTACACCGTCCCAGCGCGCGCGGCCGTCGCGCTCGAGCGCCTCGTACGCGTAGACGTCGGGCTCGCTCTTCAGAAGCCAGTGGCGCCGTGCGCGCCGGGTCACGACGGCGACGCCCCGAGGGTCCAGGCGCGCCAGATCGCCTCGAGCGCGGGCGCGGCCCGAGCACGCAGCCGTTCGGAGACGTAGGCGGATACGGCCGTGGGCTCGGGATTGATCTCGATGGCCGGGCGGCCCGCGGCGCGCGCTGCGACCACCGGTGCCGCAATGTACGGGAACAGACTCGAGGTGCCGATGGAAAAGACGACGTCGAAGCCGCGCGCGAGCTCACGTTCGAGGCGCTCGACGGCGGCGGGGGGCAGCATCTCCCCGAAAAGCACCACCTCCGGCCGGACGAGCGCGCCGCAGCGCGCGCAGTACGGGGGGATTTGCAGATGCGCGTAGCTCGGTACCCGGCTCTTCTCGGGACAACGCGTGCACCGAAGCGCGTAGACGTTGCCGTGAATCTCGATGACGTGGCGGCTTCCGGCCGCCCGGTGCAGCCCGTCGACGTTCTGCGTGAGCACCCAGGTCCGCTCGATGCGCTCACCGATCGCCGCGATCACTTCGTGACCCCGGTTGGGACGCGCGCCCCGACACGCACTCTCGATGCGTGCGATGTGCTTCCAGCACACCTCGGGCCGCCGACCGAGCATCCAGCCCGACAGCGCCTCTTCGATCGGGACGCCGTCCTCGGTGTCGGCTTCCTCGTACAGACCCCCGCTGCCGCGATACGTGGGCAAGCCCGAATCGGCCGATAGACCGGCCCCGGTGACGAACAGCACCGACCGCGCCTCGTCCAGATGCCGCGCGATTCGCTCGATGCTGCCCGCGGTGGCCGGATCGCGCAGCAACGCATCCACGACCCGGTCCTCGGTTCCGTCGTGTGCGTGTGTTTCTCCGTCCACGGGTTGGGTGCCGCTCATCGCCGCTGAGCGAGTCTACAGTGCCTCGGCGCCGTGGACCCGCGTCCGGCGCCCAGGCCGTGGCGATCGGTTCGGTTCCGCGTGCCGCGTGGGTCGTTCGAGTCCGTGCTCGAGTCGGGCTCCGAGCCTGGACCCGTGCCCGAGCTCGAGCCCGAGCCCGCGTCCGAGTCCGAGGCCTAGCCCGAGACCGAGACCGTGCCCGAGTCTGAGCTCGAGCCCGCGCCCGCGTCCGAGCCCGAGTCCGGGGCCGAGCCCGATCCAGAGTTGCGCCGCGGCGTCGTCCTGCGGCGGACCCGACGCAAGCGTGACGGGCGTCGTTGCGGGGACCCGTTCGTCGCCTTCAGACTCGAGCCGATGCGCGGCAGCACGTGCAGTTGGATCCTCGTCCTGGCGGCCGTGGGGTGTGGAGACGGCACCACGCCCAACGATCCGCCGCGGTTCGAGGTCGTGCTCGAAGATCTTCCGGGTGCCCTCATCTCGGTGTGGGGCCGATCCGCGACGGAGGTCTGGACGGTCGGCGGGGACGAAGGCGGCGGACGCGGCCCGATCGTGCTGCGCTACGACGGGAGCATATGGCGACGCGTGTCGACCGGGCTCGACGGCGGAGAGCTGTGGTGGGTGCACGGCACGAGCGACGGCGCGGTCTACGTGGGAGGCACCGGCGGTGTGATTCTCCGCTGGCGGGACGGGCGATTCGAGCGCATGCCGACGCCGGGCACCGACACGGTGTTCGGCATCTGGGCCGCGGCGCCCGACGACGTGTGGGCGGTGGGCGGCACGGGAACGTCCGGTGCGTTCGCGTGGCGCTTCGACGGGCTGTCCTGGCGCTCGGTGGCGCTGCCCGACGAAGTGACCGACGCCTCGCTCTTCAAGGTCTGGGGCCGCGGTCGTGATGACGTGTGGTTGTGCGGGAGCCGCGGTCTGCTGTTGCACTGGAACGGCGAGCGCTTCGAGCGCGTCGCGTCCGGCACCACGCGCACGCTGTTCACGGTGCACGCACGCGACGACCAAATCGCCGTCGTGGGCGGGGCAGGCGAGGGAGTCGTGCTCGAGTGGCGCGAGGGTGGCTGGCAGGACGCGACGCCACGCGGCGCCGTCATGACGATGGGAGTCTGGCTCGACGCCGCGGATGGGGGATGGGCCGTTGGCCTCAACGGCGCGATGCTGCGCCGCGAGAGGGGGCGCTGGGTGACCTTCGATTCCGGGATCGGCGTGCTCGGCGGACTGCACGCGGTCTGGGTTGATCCCGATGGGGGCATCTGGGCCGTCGGAGGACAGGTGCTCGCGCGCCCGCTGGTCGACGGCACGCTGTTGCATGCCGGCGCGCCGGTGTCGCGATCCATCGTCGACGAGGGAGCCCTTGCACCCTGACGGCGCCGCGCGCACTCGTCGTCGTCGGTCGTCGACTCCGCGTACGCCTCGGAGTCGGGTTCCGTCTCGGACTCGGGTTCCGTCTCGGTCTCGGTCTCGGGCTCAGACTCGGTCTCCGACTCGGCCTCGGACCCGGGATCGGGCTCAGTCCTGGTCTCGAGCTCGGTCTCGGTCTCCGAATCGGACACGGACTCGGACTCGGCCGCGGTTTCGGTGTCGGCCTCGGATCCGACGCGGGCCGATCCATCCGTTCGTCGCCTTGGAGTGGACTTGTCCGTGCGGTGAGCCTCGGGCCGGCAGGCAGCGGTCGTCCCGCATCCGCGTTGCGCGTATCGGGGCCCGGCCTCATGACTGCGCCGAAGGAAGGCTGCGTGGACCTCGTCGAGTCGTCGCAGCTCGGATCACGGCGGCACCCGTGGGAGCTCGCGCGCTGCGACTTCTTCGTTTGGCTGCTGCGTCGGCACCGACTGCTCGTACCGGGCGTCGTCGCCTACGACATCGGGGCGGGTGACGGCTGGCTCGCCGATCAGCTGCGTGCGCGCTTTCCCGGAGCACTCATCCGGTGCATCGACTCCGGCTACGGGGACGGCGCGCCGCCGGCCGCGGGCCCGGACGCGTTGTCGAGCCTGCCACCGACGCCGGCCGATGTCGTGCTGCTGCTCGACGTGCTCGAGCACGTCGACGACGACGTCGAATTCCTTCGTGAGATCCGATTGCGTTCGCTGCGGCCCGGCGGGGCGGTGCTCGTGTCCGTTCCCGCGTGGCCTTCGCTGTGGTCCGGGCACGACGAGGCGCTCGGTCACCGTCGCCGCTACACGACGGCGTCGGTCCTCGCGCTGTTGCGCGCGGCCGGGCTGCACGTGGTCGAGCACGGAGGCCTGTTCGCCACGCTGCTCCCCGCGCGCGCGGCGCTGGCCGCGCTGGAGCGCGTCGGTGTGCGCCGCGCTTCCCTGCATTCGCGCTGGGAGGCAGGAGCCCTGACGACCGCCCTCGTGCGTGGCGTGCTGCGGCTGGACGCCCGCATGGGCGAGGCCGCCGCGCGCCTGCGTCTGCCATGGACGGGTCTGTCCCGGTGGGCGGTGTGCCGGAGCCTGTCGTGAGCGCACTGGCGACGCCGACGGCCGTCGTCGTGATTCCCTGTTACAACGAGGCCGGTCGGCTCGACCGCGAGCAGCTCGAGGCGCTGTTGCGCGAGCCCGCCGTCGGCCTCGTCCTCGTCGACGACGGCAGTCGCGACGGGACGGCGGATGGCTTGCGCGCGATTGCCGCCGCGCATCCGGGGCGCGTCGACGTCGTGACCTTCGAGCGCAATCGGGGCAAGGCCGAGGCGGTTCGCGCGGGCATGCGGCTCGCGCTCGATCGCGGCGCGCGCTGGGTCGGCTATCTGGACGCGGATTTCGCCACGCCGGCGGCCGAGATGTTGCGGTTGCTCGACGTGATCCGGACGACGGGCAAGGGGTGCGTCCTCGCCTCGCGCGTCGCGCGTCTGGGCGCTCGCGTCGAACGACGCGCATCCCGGCACCTGCTGGGACGCGTCTTTGCGACGCTCGCCTCGCTCGCCCTCGATCTGACGGTCTACGACACGCAGTGCGGCGCGAAGTGGTTCGCCAGCGGGCCGGAGCTCGAGGCGGCCCTCGCGCGACCCTTCAGGGCGCGCTGGGTGTTCGACGTCGAACTGCTCGGACGGCTGCTCGGTCGCATCGACGACGGTCCGGCGCTCCGCGTCGACGACGTACTCGAGGTGCCGACTGAGGCCTGGCGCGACGTGCGCGGCAGCAAGCTGCGTCTCGGGGCGATGGCGCGCAGCCTCGTCGATCTGGCAGACGTGGCGCGGCGTCGATTCGCGCGAACGCGTCAGCAGCGGAACGGTTGAGTCCATGGCCTGCTCCTCCGCACCTGGCGAGCGCGGATTTCGATCGGTGCTCGGCGGCGTGGGTCGATCGAGTTTGTGGAATCGAGCCTGGCCTCGGACTCCGCGTCCGGCGTATCCGCGCCAGCGCACTCGATGCCGAAGTGATGCGCCGTCGCCACGGCCTTCGTCAGACAAGTCTCGTGCACGGAGGGCATCGCCGCGCCCTTGCCGCCGTCGGACGCGCTGACTATGGTGCCCAATGCGTGATCCTCTGCGTGGGTCGCGCCTTGCGAGGCGGAGCGAGCCATGGCCGACAAGCCGCATTCCCGGACGCCCGAGGAACCCGAACCGCCTCGCCTCGACGGCGAGCTCCCGGTCCTGCCCATCCGCAACGCGGTCCTGTTTCCGGGCGCCGTCGCGCCGTTCGAGGTAGGCCGCGAGAAATCGGTTGCGCTCGTCGAGGACATCGAGAACCTCGCGCAGCCCGTCATCGCGATCTTCGCGCAACGCGATCCCTCCGTGGACGACCCGGACGAGTCCGATCTGCACCCGGTCGGGGTCGCGGCGCGCGTGCTCAAGGCGCTCAAGCACAGCTCGGGCAACTACTCGCTCATCCTGCAAGGTCTGGTGCGGGTCCGCCTCGAGCAGATGACGCAGACCAGTCCGTATTTGAAGGCGCGCATCAGCCGCCTGGAGGAAGTGCGCGCCGAAGACGTCGAGGCCGAGGCGCTCGCGATGAGCCTGCGTGACGTCGCCAAGCAGGTCATCCAGCTCATGCCCGAGCTGCCGCGCGAGGCAAGCACGCTCATCGACTCGATCACCGATCCGGGTCAGCTCGCCGATCTGGTGGCCGCCAACCTCGAAGCGCCGGTCGACGAAAAGGCGGGACTGCTCGAGACGATCGACCCCAAGGAGCGCATTCGCAAGGTGCTTCGGCTGCTCACCCGGCAGCTCGAGGTCCTCAAGATGCGCGAGCGCATCAACTCCCAGATCAAGGAGGAAATGGGCAAGAACCAGCGCGAGTACGTCCTGCGGCAGCAGCTCAAGGCGATCAAGGAAGAGTTGGGGGAGGAGGACGGAGATGGCGGCGACCTGGACGCGCTCGAGGAGCGCATCAACAAGGCACAGCTGCCGCAGGAGGCCGATCAGGTCGCGCGCAAGCAGCTCAAGCGCCTGCGCTCGATGCAGGTCGGGTCGGCCGAGTACACCGTCGTGCGGACGTACATCGACTGGATCCTCGACGTGCCGTGGCGCAAGGAGACGGTCGACAATCTCGACATCGCCGAGGTGCGGCGCGTGCTCGACGAGGACCACTCGGGCTTGGAGAAGGTCAAGAAGCGCATCGTCGAGTATCTCGCCGTTCGCAAGCTCAAGAAGGACAAGAAAGGGCCCATCCTCTGCCTCATCGGGCCACCTGGCGTCGGCAAGACGTCGCTCGGCCGGTCGATCGCGCGGGCGCTCGGGCGCAAGTTCGTGCGTATCTCGCTCGGCGGTGTGCACGACGAAGCGGCGATCCGTGGCCATCGTCGCACCTACGTCGGCGCGCTGCCGGGTCAGATCATCCAGGGCATGAAGAAGGCGGGCACGATCAATCCCGTGTTCATGCTCGACGAGATCGACAAGATCGGTCACGACTTCCGCGGCGATCCGGCCGCCGCGCTGCTCGAGGTGCTCGACCCGGAGCAGAACGACACCTTCTCGGACCACTACCTCGAGATTCCCTACGACCTGTCGAAGGTGATGTTCATCGCGACGGCGAACGTCGGCGACACGATCCCGCCGCCGTTGCGCGACCGCATGGAGATCATTGAGATCCCAGGCTACACGCGGCGCGAGAAGCTCGACATCGCACGCCAGCATTTGCTGCCCAAGCAGCTCGAGGAGCACGGGATCCGGGCCGAGGTGCTGCAGATCGAGGACGCGGCGCTCGAGGAGATCATCGACCACTACACGCGCGAGGCAGGGGTCCGCCGGCTCGAGCAGCAGATCGCCGCGGTCATCCGGGGCGTGGCGGTGCAGGTGGCGGAGGGCAAGAGCGGACCGTGGCGCGTGGCCACCCAGGCCGATCTGCGACCCTTCCTCGGACCGCCCCGGTTCACGAGCGACGTCGCCGAGCGTACGTCGGAAACCGGCGTGGCGACCGGCCTGGCCTGGACCGCGACGGGCGGCGAGATCCTGTTCATCGAGGCGACTCGAATGCACGGCTCGGGGAAGCTGCAGCTCACCGGGCAGCTCGGCGACGTGATGAAGGAGAGCGCGCAGGCAGCCCTGAGCTTCGTGCGCGCCCGCGCGGCCGCGCTGGGCTTGCCGGAGGACTTCCTGGAGAAGAGCGACGTGCACATCCACATTCCGGCCGGGGCGATGCCCAAGGACGGCCCCAGCGCCGGCGTGACGATGATGACGGCGCTCGTCTCGTTGCTCGCGGGCTTGCGGGTGCGGCACGACGTCGCGATGACCGGAGAGATCACACTGCGCGGCCGGGTGCTCCCGGTCGGTGGCATCAAGGAAAAGGTCCTCGCTGCGCACCGCGCGGGCATCCGGCGCGTCATCTTGCCCGAACGGAACATGGCGGACCTCGAGGAGGTTCCGGCCGAGGTGCGCGAGACGCTCGAGTTCGTTCCGGTCAGCCGCATGGATGAGGTGCTTCTGGCAGCGCTCGAGGGCGCCGAACGGCTCAAGCTACGTTCCGACGAGCCCGCGGCAGGCGAGGGGGCTCGGCCGTCTCAGCCCGCGAACTGAGCCAGACGGCGCAATGGCCTCGCCGAGCAGGTCGATCACCGACGGGAGGTGTGTCTCGGGTCGGCGTGGGAGTCTGACGGCGGCGGTCACGTGGGCTCGATGTAGCCGACGCATGTTGTGAGACCGGGTCCGAGTCGCGTCGGAGTCCGTCTCGTCCAAGTGGGAGTCGGAGCTCGAGACGGAGACCGAAGCCGAGACCGAATCGGAGTCCGAGACGGAGTGATAGCCAGAGCCCCCGCTGAAGTCCGATTCCCGAGCCCGACCCGAGGTATCCGGGCCCCGACTTCGACGTCGGCTCGAGCGGTTCCAGCCGTCAGCACCGCACGCGTGGTCGGCGCCGGACGATCACGGCCGCGAGGGCGATCAGCCCCACGGAGCCAGAAAGACGCCACGTACCGTGTCCGGCCGCCCGACAGCCGCACCCGGACGGACTGGCGTCGGTGCAGTCGAGATCGAGGCCCCCGCGGGGGGTGGGATCGCAGGCCTCGGGAAGGGCCCCGGAGGGATAGATGGCGCAGAAGCCCTCCACGTCGTCCCCCCGCAGAACGCGCTTGTCGACTTCACCGGGCTCGGAGTAGCCGTACATCGCGGCGTTGCGGTCGGCCGAGTGCGCCAGCCCGAAAAAATGGCCGACCTCGTGGGTGATCACGTTCTGCAGGTCGATGGTCCCGTCGGTACATCCCGCCGGCGCAGGGCAGACGCCGTAGCGACCCCGCTCTTCGTTGATCTCCATGTCGACGTCGTAGATCTCCCCCGTGCGCGTGTGATGCCACACCGTGGTGAGCGCGTAGGCCTGCGGGTCGTGGTCCCTCTCGGTCCAATCGGCGACGAAGGCGATCACGTTGACGTTGCCTCCGTCCTGGACGTACTGGGCGCGGTCGCAACGTGCGCGGCGTGATTCGCGCCGCACTTCGAAGCGCGGGCCGGGTCCGCAGTCGAGCGCGAGCCAGGCCTCGAAGGAAACATCGACGATCCGCAGCACGTCGGCGTCGTCGAGGTCTCGCGCGCCGCGCGCGTCGACGGCGTAGCTCATGCATCGCCGCCGCCACTCGAGCGGGATACCTTCCATCACGCACTCCCCGATGAACGAGGGTGGGCGCCGGCTGGTCGTCATGCGACACCATGCGCGCGCGGTCGTCGACGTGGACAGCATCGCGAGCGCGACGCCGAGCGCGAGGCTGATCCCCGCGCGCCGTACAGGTTCAGCGGCGCACTTCACCGGTGACGTGGGCCAGGCGCGCGAGGCGAGCGCGCAGCTCCGCCAGAGGCGTGGGGCCGCTCAGGGCTGGCGCAGCGGGCGCGAGCACGCCACGCGCATCCTGGCGAACGAGCGCCAGGCCTCCTGCTCCCGGCAGCACCAGGTCCCCGGCGGGTGCTTCGACGATAGGAAGAACGCCCTGAGACATTCCCACCGGCCGAAAGTAGCCGCCGCCGGCACCCGCACGCAGGAAGAAGACCGCGCGCAGCCCCGGCTCCAACGCGGGCTCGCCCTCGATCCGCATCGCTGTTTCGCCGATCTCGCCACCGAACGAGCGGACGATCACGCTCGTGCCCACGGCCACGTGGCCCCGCGTCACGTGCAGCACGCGAACCTCGGCGTCGGTAACGATGCGGCCGAGCGCGTCGAAGCGGCTCGATGCGCGCTCGACGCGGCCTTCGACGACGAGCGTGGAACTACGCACGAGCGCCTCGAGGTCGAGCGCCGCCGCGAGCGTGGCGCGAGCGGTGGGGAGCGTGCCCGGAAGGGCGAATGCGACCGTCGTGCTCAGGGCGAGCAACGCTACGCTCCGCCGGGACCGCACATTCGAACAGGATGGGCGAAGCGTCGACCTCGTCAAGACGGCCCGGGGCTCGACGACGAAATGCGCCGCGAACCGATCCCGCGTCTCAGCGCGCGCCACGGCTCGCGCCAGGAGACGGGGGGGGAGAGGGCGACGAGCACCGCCAGCACGACGAGCCCGGCATTGCGAACGATCGGCCAGACGCCCACGCGCGCGGCGACTCGGCCTCCGAAGCAGCCACACTCGACGTCGATCCCGCGTACGAGCGCGGAGGCCATCGCGACGCCGAACACCACGAGCAACCCGGCGGCGACGACGGCGGCGCCGCGTGCATCGACCCCGGTCAGCAGGCTCGCGGCGAGCACCAGCTCGACGACGGGGACGGCGACGGCCACGGGCCCGACGAGTGCGGCCGGCAACAAGTGGTAGTTGTCGAGCGCCGCCGCGAAGGCATCGGGCTGGACGAGTTTGGGCACGGCCGCGGTCGCGAAGATCGCGGCCAGCACGAGCCGCGCCGCGAGAACGCCGAGGCTCCTCAGGGACAGTGCCGACACTCTCCGGCCTCCGCAGGCAAGTCGCGCTCGAGCCATGCCGCGATTCCACCCTCGAGCACGCGAACGTCGGCAATTCCCGCGCTTGCGAGTAGACGCGCCAGTCGCGTCGAAGCGGCGCAGCCTCCCGAGGTGTCGCAATAGGTCACGACCGTCCGTGCCTCGCGCAGCACCGCCAGGATCGACGGATCGACGGCCCCCGTCTCGGCCACCGGCGCCGAGATGGCTCCGGCGACGTGACCGGCTTCAAACGCGGCGCGCCCGCGCGCGTCGACGAACACCACGCTGGGCCGGCCGTACAGGGCGGCCGCATCGTCCGGCGAAATCCACGACAACGTGCCCTCCGTGACGGGTGCGGGCGTCGCAGCCTCCGAGTCGGCTCCCGGCGGTGCGCACGTCAGCGCTTCGGGGGCAGCGGGCGGGAGCGTGGGCAACCCGCGGATCGCGGCCATCCCGACGGCGAGCAGCCCGGAGACGAGCAACAGGCGAGCGGCCTCGATGCCGATGCTCATCGGGTCGTGTAGTACCGCTGCAGGACGCAACCCGCCACGCGCACGCGCAACGCCGACGGTCGGCGGTCGGCTGCCGCACGACTGGCGGTCGAGGTCCGGACCGAGTCGAGACTCGGGCTGGGACTCGGACTCGGGCTCGGTCTCCGAACCGGCGTCGGACACGGAGCGCGGGCTCCAGCTCGGACCGCCGGGCCATTGCGACCTCGAAGCGCACCTTGCCGGGGCGAAGGCATCGGGGTCGTCTCCGCGAAACGGAGCAGCCCATCGTCAGCGCCCGGTGCGAGGATCGAGCCGGTCGCGGAGCCAGTCGCCCGTACGATGCATGGCGAGGACGACGACGGCGAGAACCGCCGCGACTTCGAGCGCGACGTGCGGAAAGCGCAGAAGAACCGACGTCCCCTGGTCGAGCAGCGCGCCCCAGCTCGTCTCCGTCGCCGGCCCCATGCCGAGAAACCCGAGCGTCGCCTCCGCCACGATGGCTCCGCCCATGGCCGCGCTCGCCTGCACGAGCAGCGGCCCACCCAGGTGCGGAAGCACGTGCCGGAGGAGCACGCGCGCCTCGGAGGCGCCGAGCGCCCGCGACGCGAGCACGAAGTCCCGATTGCGCAGCTCGAGCGCGCGCGACCGAGCCAGTCGGGCGAAGACGACCCAGCCACTCGCGCTGAGGGCGACGACGAGGTGTTCCGGTCCGGGACGTTCGACGAGCGCGAGCAGCGCGACGTGCAACACGAGCGACGGGAACGCGGAGACGAGGTCCGCCAGCGCCATCACCGCGTGCTCGACGAGCCCACCGCGCATCGCGGCGAGCGTGCCGAGCATTGCACCCAGCACGAGGCTGATGACGACCGTGCTCGCCGCGATCGTGCCGCCAAATCGCGCGCCGTGCAGCAACACCGACAGCACGTCGACGCCGTTGTCGGCGGTGCCGAGCGGGTGCCGCAGGCTCGGCCCCTCGTACTGGCGCGCGAGATCGATGGCGTGCGGATCGTGCGGAGCGAGGGCCGGTCCGACGAGCGCCGCGGTCAGGTAGCCGGCGACGACGAGCCTGGGCCAGCGCGCCTCGGCGCGCATCAGGGCGACACCGCCTCCCGTACCCGCGGATCGACGGCGGCGTGCAGCAGATCCGCGACCACGAAGATCCCGACGTGCAGGGCCGCGGCGAGCAGCGCGCATCCCTGCACGACGGGCACGTCGCGGTCGAAGAACGCCTCGACGAGCAGCGAGCCGAGCCCCGGACGTTCGAAGAGCCGCTCGGCGACGACGGCGCCGGAGAGCAGCGCCCCGGCCTGCGCGGCGCCGAGCGTCAGCACGGGGCCGAGCGCCGTCGGCAGCGCGTGCCGCACGAGCGCGTGCGTTCCGGACAGTCCGCGCGCGCGCGCGGCGGCCACCCACGGCTCTCCGATCGCCTCGAGGGTTGCGGCCCGGCACTGTCGCAGCAGGGTTGCGGCCATGGCACCGCCGGTGGCGAGCGCGGGCAAAAGCAGGCCGCGCACGCCGCGGGCCTCCTCGTCGCCCGGCATCGGGAGCCATTGCAGCACGACGCCGAAGACGAGCACGAGCAGCGGACCGAGCACGATGGTCGGCACGGCGGCGCCGAGCGCGCCGAGCCCCGAGACGATCCGGTCGATCCTGCGGCCGCGGCTGGCCGCCGCGAGCACGCCGAGCGGAAGGGCCACGGCCCAGGCCACCGCGAGCGCGGCCAGCGCGAGCGCGACGGTGTGCGGCATCGCCTCGGCGATCAACGAGCCGACCGTGCGATCCGGACGTCGGAACGAATGGCCGAGCGATCCGTCGAGCAACGCTCGCGTCTGGGAGGCGAGTTGTTCCCCGAGGGGTCTGTCCAGCCCCAGCGCCCTGCGCATCGCTTCGCGGTCCTCGGGCGCCGCCTGGTCGCCGAGAATCGCATCGACGGGATCGCCTGGAACGAGGCGTACCAGGAGAAAGACGAGAAGCGCGACCGACAGGACGGTCAGAAGCCCTCGCCCGAGTCGAATCACGACGAATCGCCACACGCGCGTCACGGCGTGGACGAAACGGGCTCAGGGCCCCACTGCGCAGAAGCGCGCCGTCTCGGGCGATCCGAGCAGCCGCGCGAGCGGCGCGCCGTCCGGTCCACGCAGGGCCGAGGCCCGCACGCATCGGTAGCCCTCGTCGCGTCGGCAGTCTGCGTCGTCCTCGCACGCGGCCATGCAGTAGCTGACCGCTAGACGCGGCGGCTCAAATCGGAACTCGACGCAGCGCGCGTCGTCGGGGCAGGTGCCCTCCTCACACGGCGTCATCGTGCAGTAGCCCCCCGGCGAGGCGGTGTCGCAGATCCGATCCCCCTGGACGGAGCAGTCGACGCTCGTCTCGCACGCGTCGCCGATCCGCGGCTCGCACGCGGACCCGATCGCGACGATCAAGAATAGGCAAGCTCGCACAAAGGGTGGAGCATAGTGATGCGCCGCCGGATGTCCACGTTGCCCCGTGGAGCGATGCGCAACGGTGCGACGATGCTCTGCCGCCTCGGACCCACGGCGGCGGTCACCTGGGGACGACGCGCCCGAGGGCTGTTATGAATCAAGCCCCGAGCTCAGGTCCAAGTCCAAACCCGAGTCAGACTCCGATCCCGAGCTCGAGCCGGATAGCAGCGATCCCGTCGATCGACGATGCCGAGGGGCATGGCGATTCCGAGGCCGTTTCAGAGCCCGAGCCGGAGGCCGAGGCCGAGCCTGCGCTCCGAGCCCGACTCCCCCCCCGAGACCGAGGTGGAACCGCGGCCACCCAACGTGGCCCCTGCTGTCGGACTCCAGTTCGGTACTCGGGGCGGGACTCGACTTCGAACCGGTTGCCCAAAGCCCCTCGTGCGTTCCTGCTGGAGGCCGGTGGACGAACGCCCGCGCGGGGCAAACCGACGGCACTCCGCCGGACGTGTACTCTAGACCGCAGTTCCGTGTGCGCGGCGCCGCGTGTTGAGTGTGGCCAAGCGCCGGCGTCGGCTCGCTTTTCGAGGGAACGGCGCGTGCAATAGGCTTCCCCCATGCTGCGTCGAGTCGAGAGTCGGTCCCATCGTGGGGCCGTCATGGTTTTCGCGATTGCGGCGGCGGGCTGTGCCATGGAACTGTCCGATTCGGCGGGGACGGGACCGGAGGGCGCATCCATCCATGCCGAGGTCGAATGCGGAATGTATGGCCGAGCGCCTGGGTCGAACCGCCCTCCCGCGCTCGAGGACGTGCTCGCGGGGGCTCGCTACATCGCCGATGCCGACGGGTCGATGCGGCTCTCTGCGCTGAGGGTTCTCTCGGCCTACGTGCGCCCCGAGGAACTGCCGACGGAGGCCACTTGGAGCCGCGCGGATCCGTGGATCGTCGTGACGCATCCCTCGGGCTCCATCGTCTGGACATTCTATCAGGGCGACACCGTGGCGACTGAGTACTGCGTCGCGCCGGACGCACTGCGCCCCGGCGAGCGGCTGGTGCCCATGCTGGACGTCGACTGGGATGCCGGCGCGCTCGCGCTGGGTCCCGACGGCTTCCGCGAGCTGGAGCCCGATGCGGCCGGTTCGCCCGAGCATCCGCTCGTGGAACGGGCGCCAGCGTCCTCGACGAACGAGCTCGACGAGGAGACCGCGCGCGGCGCGACGGTGGCGGTCCGTTATTTGAAGGCGTGCCCGACGAGCCTGCGGGAATGTCTGCTGTATGGCCCGCTTTCCGACATCGTCGCGGCCGTCGATCCGCTCGAGCCGCCCGGAGGGTGGAACCTGCGACCCGCCGCTCCGAGCTGGGATCCGGCGTCGTTCCGGGTCGACGGACGGCTGCGGCACCCGCTTTCCGCCGCGGAGTTTGCCGAGATCGAGTGGATGGATCGCCCCGACGACGAGGGCAGTCCCGTCGCGGTTCGGGTCTGGATCGTCCGCGCGGATCGGCGCGTGCCCGCCTTCGACTACGAGGTGTGGGACCGACCGATTCCGGGCTTCGATACGAACATCGAGCTGGTGCGTGACGGCGACCGACTGGTGCTGACGGCGTGGTCGCCGGACACCGGCGTCGGAGCCGTCTCGGAGCACGATGCCCGAACGCTCGAGCGCATCGGGGCGCCCCTCGTCGTGCGCGCCGAGCCGTACCACGACCTCGGCTGTGACGCAGGACTGTGGTCCATGCGACCGACGCCGGTGCGTACGGCGCGGGGTCTGCGCATGGCATTGCACGACGGAGGCGCCCGGGCGTGGTACTTCGAGCAGCCGGGGCAATTCGGCGCCGAGGTGCGCGTCACCGAAGAGGGGCACCACGCGATGTTCGAGGTGGCCGCGGATGGTTCGCTGCGGCCTGCGCGCGGCTCGCGGCCGGTCGTCCTCGACCTCTACACCGATTCCCTCTCGTACGCCGACGAATAGACTTGAGACGCGCCGACCGAGCGCGTCCGGGTCGTGCCGTGCGCGCGTTGCTGAGGCTCGCCGCGACGCTCCCGCTCACGCTGCCGGCCGTCGCACGCACGCAGCCGCTCGAGCGGGCCGCGGCGCTCGCGCGGGAGGGGCGGACGCGGGCGGCGCTCGAGGCCCTCGGAGACGAGCCGTCCGCTGCGGGGCGGTACCTGGCGGCTCGACTGTATGATAGATTACAAAGCTGGGAGGCGGCGGCGGACGCGTACGCCGCGGTGCTCGTCGCGCCGGACGTCGGGACCGTGCCCGAGGAGGTTCGTGCGCGTCTGCCGGCCCTGGGCGCCATGGCGGCCGCGCGTGCCTGGCGCTGCGACCCGGCGGCCGCGATGCTCGAACGTCTCGAGGCCGATCGGGGACCATTCCAGCAGGAGGCAAGAGCCCTGCTCGCGTTGTGCGCGGTCCGCACCCGCTCCGCGCACGAAGCCATGGCGTCGCTCGAGCGCGCGCTCGCCCACGGCACCGGCGACGTCGATGCGATGGACTTGGAGCTCGCCCTCGCCACGCTCCAGGCGCAGGCGGGCCGGACGCGTTCGGCGCTGGAGCGCCTTCGAGGGCTTCGGGCGAGTCGACCGGACCACCCCCGCGCGCAGGACGTCGAGCGGCTGATCGCGCAGCTCGGTGGTCCTGCCGAGCCCACCGTCGACGAGCGACTCGACCGCGCCGAGCGCTGGTTGGCGATCCGTCTCGCTCCGCGGGCGCTCGAGGAACTGGAGCGCGTCGCGTTCGCGATGGGGGCCGCCAGCCCGACGCGGCGCGCGCGCTTTCACCACCTGCGGGGCAGGGCGCGGATCGCGGCGCGGCGCGACGCGCAGGCCGCGGCGAGCGACTTCGCGACGGCGGCGCGGCTCGGCGGGCCGACGGCCGTCGAGGACGCGTTCTGGCACGCTCGCGCGCTCGAGCGCGCCGGGCTCGACGCGAGGGCCATCGCCGCCTATCGGCGGTTCGCGCGGACGCATCCGGGCTCCGCGCGCGCGTCGGATGCGATCCGGCGCGCCGCCCTGCTCGAGATGCAGGCGGGGCGCCCCACCGCGCTCGAACGCTGGCTGCGCGAGGCGCCCTCGGGCGAGGACGCCGACGTGCATGAAGCGGCGATGCGCCTCGGCCTGCATGCGCTCGACCGCGGGCAGGCTGGCCGAGCCATCGAGCGCTTCGAGCGGGCGCGCCACGCCGCGCCCGACGGGATGTCGCGCGCGCGCGCGCTGTACTGGTCGGCTCGCGCGCATCTGCAGGGCGGCGCCCGCGACGCGGCGATCCGTGCCCTGCGCGCCGCGCTCGAGCCCGATCCGCTCGGCTGGTACGCCTTGCTCGCGCGCGACTGGCTCTCGCGCCTCGGTGCGCCGTTCGCGGACGCGTTCGCCGCGCCGCCGGTCCGAGACCCCGAGCCACCGGTTCCTTCGTTGCCGCTGCCGGCGGCGGTGAGCTGGCACGCGCGGCTCGGATTGCTCGAAGAGGCGCGCGCCGACCTCGAACGGCACGCTCCGCTGATCCGCGCGCGTCTGCCGCCCGAGCGCGCCGACGCGGAACTGGCGGCGGCGCGGCTCGCCATCGGAGACGTGCACGGCGCATACCGGCTCGCCGTGCGGGGCCATGGGGCGCGCCTCGCGCGTCCCCCCGACGCGGCCGACGGATGGGTGTGGGCCGTCGCCTATCCGCGGCCCCACGAGGAACACGTGCGAGCCGCGGCGAGCGCCGAGGGAATCGACCCCGAGCTGATCTGGGCCGTGATGCGGCAGGAGAGCGCGTACGATCCACGGGCCGTCTCGCGCGCCGGCGCGCGCGGGTTGCTTCAGCTCATGCCCGCCACCGCGCAGGCCATCGCGCGAGTGGAAGGCGCCTCCGTCGACGACCCCGACGTGCTCTTCGAGCCCGCGCGCAACATCGCTTGGGGCGCGCGTTACCTCGCGCGTCAGCGCGCGCGCTTCGGCTTCCCACTCGCGCTCGTCGCGTACAACGCGGGCGGACACCGGCTCGAGCGCTGGCTCGGAAGTTGGCCCGGTCTGCCACTCGACGCCTTCGTCGAGCGCATTCCCATCGACGAACCGCGCAACTACGTCCGTCGCGTCACGGGGCACCTGGCGCGATACCTGTACTTGTCTGGCCGCCCGGACGAGGCCTTCGCGCTGCTCAGAGCGCCGCGATGAGCGCCTCGCCCGCAGCGCGTGTGCCGAGCGAGCCGCCCACGTCCGGCGTGCAACGGCCCGCCTCAATGGCGTTCCGAACGAGCTCGACAAGCCGTACTTCTTCTTCGGGCCAGCCCAGGTGCGAGAGCATCATGCCGACGCTGAGCACGGTGGCGAAGGGATTGGCGAGGTCGCGCCCGGCCAGCGGTGGCGCGCTGCCGTGCACCGGCTCGAACATCGAGACCCGTCCCGGATGGACGTTGGCGCTCGCGGCCATGCCGAGCCCTCCCTGGAGCGCCGCGCCCAGGTCCGTAACGATGTCGCCGAAGAGGTTGCAGGTGACGATGACCTCAAACGGCGACGGGTCGCGCACCAGCTCGTAGCAGAGCGCGTCGATGTAGAGGTGTCGCGCCTCGATGTCGGGGTAGTCGGCGGCGACCTCGAAGAAGCAGCGGTGCCACAGCCCGTGCGCGTGCGGCATCGCGTTGCTCTTGTCGGCCATGTGCACGCGGCGCTTGCCGTGCCGCCGCGCCCAGTCGAACGCCGCGCGCACGATGCGCTCGACGCCGCGGCGCGTGTTGACGTCCTCGTTGATCGCGATCTCGTCGATGCCGTCGCGACGCAGCGTGCCCCCGATGCCCGCGTAGATCCCCTCGGTGTTCTCGCGGAAGACGACGAAGTTGCAGTCGGCCGCTCTCCGTCCCCGCAACGGCATCAGGCGGTCGTGCAGACAGACCACGGGCCGGATGTTGCAGTACAGATCGAGGCCCTGACGCAGCCCGAACAGGATGTCGCGCGCATAGCCGAGATCGGGAACGCGCGGGTCACCCAAGGCGCCGAGCAACACGGCGTCGCACTGCTCGCGTACGAACCGGGCGATCGCCGGCGGCCAGCTCGTCCCATCGCGCAGGTACCGCTCGGCGCCCACATCGAGCGGAACGATCTCGATCGGGTAGCCGCGCAGCTCGATCAGCCGTTCGAGCACGCCGACCCCCACGCGGACGACCTCCGGACCGATCCCGTCGCCGGCGATGACCGCGACCGTCTTCTTGCCGTTCCGTGCCACGGGGCGCGACGCTAGCATGCGTGCGCGCCCCGTCTCGACGCGCGCCGATGCCCGGACCCGGACCTCTCAGCCATCTGGACGCGCGCGGGCAGGCGCGCATGGTCGACGTGCTCGACAAGCCCATCACCGCCCGCGAGGCGCTCGCCGCGGGCTTCGTCCGCATGCGGCCCGAAACCCTCGAGCTGCTTCGGCGCGGACGGGCGGCCAAGGGCGAGGTGCTCGGCGTCGCTCGCGTCGCGGCGATCGCGGCGGCCAAGCGGACGGCGGAGCTCATCCCGCTCTGCCACGGGATCGCGCTCGGCAAGGTCGAGGTGAGCTTCGAGGCCCAGGCCCCGCGTCGGCTCGAGGTACGCGTCCGGGTGCGCGCGGCGGATCGAACAGGTGTCGAGATGGAGGCCCTTGTCGGCGCGGCGGTGGCGTGTCTGACCGTGTACGACATGCTCAAGGCCGTCGATCGGGGCATGGTCATCGAGCGGATCGCGTTGCTCGAGAAGCGCGGCGGCCGGAGTGGTCCGTGGCGGCGCGCGGAGCGAGCTGGAGCCACGAGGCGTCCGCGCCGCGCGTGAGCGGACACCGAGAGCTCTTTCGGACTCGGACTCGGACTCGGACTCGGACTCGGCCTCCGACTCGGTCTCGGACTCGGACTCGCACACGGTCTCCGCTCGCGCGGATGTCAGCCACCGTGGGTGGGTTCCGCGGCAACCCGCCGCCGCCACACGCTCCAGCGCGGTCCGCGGAATACGGGTTCGAACACATCTCGTTCGAACGCGATGCGACCCGGGCCGCCGCGCACCAGCACGTACTCGAACCATCCGAGGTCCCGGACGGGATCGACGCGTTCGGGCATCCATTCCCAGCGTGGGGGGACGCGCGGGGGACGGTCGTGCTCGCGGAAGACGAACGGCGAGTGGGGAAAGTCGGCGAAGCTGAACATGACCGCGCCCCCGCGCTCGGCCTGCACCCATCCGGCGGCATGAAGGAATGGCGAGAACCCGACGTACCGCGAGCCGCGATCGAAGACGAGCGCAGCGACGCGCGAGCCGCGGGGAATGACTTCGAGCGCGCGGTCCAGCTCGCCCGTTTCGTGCCGCTCGACCTCGACGAAGGCGGTCGCGACGGCACGCACGTGTACCACCGCGACGAGGGCGGCGGCGACGACCCAGAGCGCACCTGGCACTCGGCGCGGGGCCGGAAGCAGCGGGACGAGCCACAGCGCGGCGAGCAGGGGGAAGCGGGCCGCGATGGGCCAGATCCAGTCGTGCGAGGCAGGCGCGACGAAGTAGGCCGCCACGCACAGCGGACAGAGCAGCCCGACGCGTCGCGTCAGGCTCGCGCCGAGCGCCTCGTCGGGCGACGGGGGCGCGTCGCGCGGGTCGGGGCCGGCGCCGAGCGCGAGGCCGAGCACGACGAGCAGCCCCCAGAGCACGAGCGCGACGTCGTCCTCGGGGCCGTGCAGCACGTCGCTCAGCCACATCCACAGCTCACGCAGCGCCTCCGGCACAGGTGTGCGAGCGATCTCGGCGCCCGAGGCCGCCGCCAGCGTGCTGTGACCGGCGGGCGCGTATTGGGTCCACAGCGCCGTCGCGACGAGGCTCGGAACGAGCGGCAGCAGGCGGCGCGCGCTCGGGCCCCAGCCGTCGCCCACGGCGAGCAGCCCCGCTCCCATCACGAGCAACGCGAACGGAACGACGTGCGTGTAGAAGCACAACAGCGCGACGACGCCGAGCAGGACCGCCGTGCGGAGGCACCAGGCGCGCCGCAGCCGAGCGGCGAGCGCGACGCCCCACAGCGACAGCGGCAGCGCCGCGACGAAGTTGAGGAAGCCCAGAACGAGGTGCGCGTTCCAGGCGAGCGGCAACACGAGCAACGCGACGCGCTCGTCGCGCCCGAGCGCCCGCAACAACGCCCGCATGGAGTAGGGCAACGCCACGAGACTTGCGCCGACGAGAAGCTTGACGGCGGTCGATACGCCGAGCGGCCACGCGAGCAGGCAGCCGACCGCGTAGTACGCGAGGTACTGCGTGCGCCACGGCTGCAGCTCGAAATACTCGGCGAACCGCAATTCGGGATCGCCGTAATCGAGCCAGACGCGAATGGCGGCCAGATGCTGCGGAAGGTCCTGCAGGGGAGGGCGATCGACCAGCCACAGCGGCACGGTGCTGCCCACGGCGAGCAGCGCGAACAGCGCCTCGCGGAGCGGACGTCGGCGCAGGGCGTCGGGCACCGGGCGCCGCAGCATGCCACGGGCGAGGCCCGTTCGGGCTCCGACTCGGCCTCGGCCTCGGGCTCGGGCTCAGGCTCGGAGTCGGACGCGGGCTCGGAATCGGGATCGGACTCCGATTCGGTCCGGGCCCCGGCTTTGTCCAGAGCTCGGACTCCCAACCTGTATCGAACGACCGAGCGCCGACGTCGGCGAACGTGCTTGGTGAGCTCAGGCCTGCGTCGCCCGTCCTGCGGCCTGTCGCCGGCGCGTCCTGCGCGCGGGCGCGCGTCCCGTCCTCGGCGTGGTGCCCGCGCCGCCTCGTTCGGCGGTCGCGGCGAGCCGCTGGCGGATTGCCCCTCCGGCCCGACGCAGGACGCGGTCGACCTGCTGGAGGGCGTCGCGTTCGATCCGGCTCGGGACGAATCGCTCGAGCTCGCGCTGCAAACGCCGCGACGCGAACTGCTTCCAGGCGTCGGCCTCGAGCGAGAGGCAGCGGCCGAAGCTCGCGGCGGCCTGGCCGGTCTCGGCGGCGAACTGCCGGCCGGCGCGGTTGGTCGTCTCCCAGAGCTTGCGGGCTTCCCGCTCGACGTTGTTGCGGCTGCGCTCGATCTGGCTCGCGAACGAGTCCATGTGGACCTCCGTTTGACGCAGAGCGTTATAACGCGGCGCGTCACAACGTCAAGACGCGGGTCGAAGTTCGGGTCGACATGGAAGGTATATCCATTGAATCGTTCTGTTTTCTCTTCGCGGGGTTGTAGGTGACGGTTCATGACGCAGTGCGCTAGAACGGCGTGCCCTCGTGCCCGATGCCCATGATCACGAATGCCCAGGGGTCGGCGAACGACCGGCGGTGGCACGCGCTTCGGCGGACGACCTCGATGTCCACGATCACGAACGCCCAGGGGTCGGCGAAGACCGCCGGTTCGGCTTGGGCCACGCTCTCCGTCCTGACCTCCGCCTCGGGGTTGGGCGCCGATTCCATCTACGCCTCGGCAGTCACATGCGCGTTGACGGCCGACGGGGGCACGTGCTTGAACGGCGCCGTGAACTCGACGCTCTACTTCGTCACGTTGCAGACGCAGCTTCCCGCGTCGGGAGCCTCGGGTCAGCAGGGGGCGCTCGACGTCTGGAAGCTGCTCGCCGAGGCCACCCCGGTCGTCAAGCTCGTCATGATCGTGCTGGTCGTCATGAGCCTCGTCTCCTGGTTCATCATCGGCGCCAAGCTCGTTCGGCTGGCGACCGCCACGCACGCGAGCCGCCGCTTCCTCGACGCGTTCTGGGAAGGCGAAGGCCAGCAGGGCTGGAGCGGGGAGCGTCTCGAATCCATCTACGTCAAGGCTCGCGAGCTGGAAAGCTCGCCGGTCGCCGCGACCTTCCGCGCCGGCTACGTGGAGCTGGCACGCATCGCGAGCGGCCAGGCGCCGGCCGGTGGCGACCTCGAGAACGTCGAGCGTGCACTGCGGCGGGCCTCGCAAGACGAGCTGACGCGCATCGAGAACTTCGTGCCGTTCCTCGCCACGACCGGCTCGACGGCTCCCTTCGTCGGGCTGTTCGGCACGGTCTGGGGAATCATGAACTCGTTCATCGCCATCCACGGCAACAAGAACGCGAGCCTGGACGTGGTCGCCCCCGGCATCGCCGAAGCGCTCATCGCGACCGCCATCGGGCTCGCGGCGGCGATTCCGGCCGTCATGGCCTACAACTACTTCGTCCGACGCATCCGGGTGCTCGAGGCCGAGATCGAGGCGTTCTCGAGCGACTATCTGAACATCGTCCGCCGCTACTTCCTGACGCGCTGAACCATGGCGATGAGCACGGGCGGAGGGGGCGGACGCGCCCCGCTCTCGGAGATCAACGTCACACCGCTCGTCGACGTGATGCTCGTGCTGCTCATCATCTTCATGGTCGCCGCGCCGATGCTCACGACGGGGATCCAGGTCGACCTTCCCAACGCCGAGGCGCCCGCGATGGACGTCGTGCGCGACATCCCGCTCGTCATCGTCACCGACGACCGCAGGGTCTTCCTCGGCAACGACGAGGTCACCCTCGCTCAGCTCGAGGATCGGCTGCGCGGCCATCCCCACGTGCGGCGCGCGCGCGAGGCGTACCTTCAGGCCGACGAAGGCGTACCCTATGGAGAGGTGATCCGCGTGATGGCTGTGATGCGCCAGGCGGGCGTCGACAAGACGGGGCTGGTCACCGACCCGCTGGCGCGCCAGTGAGGCTGGGGACCATGCGCGTCGCGCGCGAGGATCTGTCGCCGCCGAGCCTGCTCGGAGCCCGGCCCGTGCGGCCCCTCGTCGTGCTCGGCGGGCTGATGGGCGTGCTGACGGCGCACCTCGGCGTGCCGCTGCTGCTGGCCTTGCTCGTCCTGATGTTCGAGGCGGCGGGCATCGTCGAGCCGCACCGCGACGTGATCGAACGCCGCCTCGAACAACGTCGCGTGGTCGAGGTCACCGAAACGCGCTTCGTCAAGCTCGGACGCATCCTCGACCCGCGCCAGCTTCCGAGCAAGGCACGACCGGTGCGCTCGAGCGCCCCCGAGCAACCGTCGCGCACGCCGCACCGCGAGGCACGCCGCGTCACGCCGCCCGACGCCGCCGTCGCGCCCCGACCGCTCGAGGACCTGCTCACACGCCTGGGGACCCGCGCCGAAGAGCTGGCGCGCACCGACGAGCTGCCGCCGCAGGAAGGCGACCCGCAGGGCATCGAGCAGGGAACCGAGCGGCGCGACCGAGGCAACGTGTACGCGGGGATCCTGTACGCGTTCTTTCGTCGCGGCTGGCAGGTTCCGACGACGATCCCCGAGGAAGCGCTGCGCGAGCTGGTGTGCACCGTCGAGGTCGAGATCACGCCCGAGGCGCGCGTCGGCGCCACGCGCGTCGTCGCCGGATCGGGCAACGACGAGTTCGACGACTCGGTGCGCACGCGTCTGGCCCAGGCCGAGGGCGCGCAGCTGCCCGAGCCTCCCGAGCACGAGGCGGAGCGCTACTTGGGCGCGACGGTGCGACTGCGATTTCTCGGGCGCGACGCGCGCTGATCGGACGCGGTGAATGAGAATGCGCTCTCGACGTCGGAGGAGAGGATGAAGCGAACACTTCGTTCGATTCGCTGCGGTTGGATCCTGCTCGCGACCGCTCTGGCGATTGTGGCCGCTCGCCCTTGGGCGGCCTCGCAACCTCCGGTGTCCGCCCCCCAGACCGAAGAGCCGCTGCCGGCGGAGATGGTGACCATCGACATCCATGCCGTCGAGGCGGCCGCGTACCGCATCGGCATCCCGGACCTGCTGGGTGCCGCACCGCACGCGGTCGACGGCGCCCAGGTCCTCCGCAACGATTTCCGGATCATGCCGGGCTACCGGGTCATCGACGAGCGCGCGGTGCGGCACGACGTGCGGGCCGAGGGGCTCGACATCCAGCGCTCGGCGTGGGCCGCGCTGCAAGCCAACGGCGTCATCAAGGGTGAGGTCCGCGTCGAGGAAGACGCGCTGCGCATCGAGATGCGCTTCCACGAGCTGGCCCGAGCCGGCGGGCCCGTCTTGCAGCGCACGTACACCGGCGCCCCCTCCGAGCTGCGGCGGTTCATGCACGACTTCGCCAACGAGGTGCTCTTCGCGATCACGGGTGTGCGCGGTGTGTTCGGAACGAAGGTGGCCTATGCGCGCCGGGAGGGCAGGGGGCGCAAGGACGTGTTCGTGGCGGACATGGACGGGTACGGACCTCGTCGTGTCTCTCCGGCCGAGGGCATCAGCATGCTGCCTGGCCTGGAGCCGAACGGCCGGGTCTGGTTCACGCGCCTGACGCCGCGCGGCGTGTTCATCACGCACAGCGAGGCGGCCGGCGCGCGCATCATCGAGAGCAGCGGGATGAACATGGGGCCGGTGCCGTGCGGCAATCGGCTCCTGTTCTCCTCGTCGCGCGACGGCAACAGCGAGATCTACTCGGCGCGACTGGACGGCACGGGGCTGCGTCGGCTGACGAACCACCCAGGCATCGACGTCAGCCCCGCCTGCGGTCCAGACGGCCAGATCGCCTTCGTTTCGAACCGGCACGGCAGCCCGCAGATCTGGGTCATGGGCGAGGACGGTTCCAACCCGACGCGCCTGACGTACCGCGGCAACCACAACCAGACGCCGGCCTGGTGCCCCTTGCCTGGCCGCCGCCTGCTCGCGTTCAGCGGACGCGACGTCACGTTCGACGTCTTCACGATCGATCTGGCGACCAACACGTACACGCGATTGACGCAGGGACAGGGCACCAACAAGGATCCCGCCTGGTCCCCGGACTGTCGCATGATTGCGTTCGCGTCCGACCGGCGCGGCGCGCCCGGCCTGTATCTGTCGAGCCCGCAGGGCTACAACCAGACGCGGGTCGTCGAGGGGCCGGTCGAGACGGTGCGCTGGGCGCCACCGCTCGCCGCGAGTCGCTGAGCCGACGCTCACCACACGCCTCGAGCGGCAGATTTTCGTAAGTGGCGGTTCCCGCCGTCCGACGGCGACGTTCAGCCTGGTTGAGCCCGACCCAATACCGACTCGGGCTCGGACTCGGACTCAGGCTCGGACTCGGGCTCGGATTCGCATTACCGCGCGCCAACATCCACCGACGTGTCCGCCGCCGTGGCTCCGACTCCGGCCGGGTCGGACTCGGAAACCGTGCGTGACGCACGCGCCGGGCGAAAACTTGGCTTCCGGCGTCGGCCCGCCGTAGCGTGAGCCCACCGATGCGTCGGCTCGCCGTGCTCCTCGCGCTCCTCGTGGGATTCGTGATCCCGCCGCGTGCCGAGGCTCGCCTCGCGCAGCCCTTCGCGTATCGGTACGAGCAGGTCTGGAGCGCGACCGTCCGGTTGCTGCGGGTCGATCTGCGCCTGCCCATCAGCGATCGCGACTCGGAGATCGGCTTCATTCTCTTCGACTGGATCGAGGGAAGGCGCGCGACGCCCGGCAGCGTGGAGCTGCTGCGCACCGAGGTCGACGGACACGAGCAGATCCGCGTCACGGTGCAGATCGCGGCGATGCCGACGTACGTGGAGCGGATGCTGCTCGACCGACTGCAGCGCAAGCTCCTCGAGGACTACGGCGAGCCGCTACGCCCACCGACCCGGCGCACGACGAGCCGCCAGCCGGTTTCCGGGGACCGGCCGGTCGAGGCGGGCGCGTCGGGCGGCGAGTCGTCCGCGCCGCGAAACGAGACGGCTCGATGAGCGCTTCGCGGTGGGCGGCGGCGCGCGGGCCCCCGGCGCATGGCCAGTCGCCGGGGCTGTGCAGGACCATCGTGTCCGAGCGCGCCGGTCCAGTCGCTCGATCGCGGGAACGTTCTCGGCCTGAGTTCCGGACTCCTACTCAAAGTCGGGCTCGAACTCCGTAACGGCCTCCGACTTCGGCTCGAGCTCGGACTCGAACGCCAAGGGAAGCTTCTCCGAGGGCGGGATGGGGTGTCCGGTCGGGAGCCCGTGGAGCTTCGTCCCCACGGAACCTCCTGGAACACAGTGGCACATCCGGAGGGAATTTCATTGCCCTGTCGTGGGCACGTGGCCTGAAGAACCGCATCGGTGTCATGATGCGGGTGACCATGCGTCCTGTTTCACGGGAACGACACTTCCCACGAATCGCGGGCTCAGCCAGCCGCGGACCGACGACTCCGATCCCGGTGAGCGCCGTGAACCGACGTGCTCGGTCCACATGGGGCCCCGTCCTCTGCATCGCGGTGTTGCTGCTCGCCGTCCCGTGGCTGGGCGGTTGTGGGCTGATCGCGAGCGGACCTGGTTGGGCTGTGCTTGTGTTGGTCGCGGCCGGACTCCTCGCGGTGGGCGTCGGATGCCGCCGTTCGCATACCCTGCCGTCTTCGTCGGACGCGTCGGTGGCCGACGTCGCGACCGCGGATTCTCCGTCCACGGACGGCCCGCCGGTGGGATGCGACGACGCCGGATGTTGGGAGCGCTGCTGTCAGGAAGGGCGGTTGACGACGTGTCTATGCCCGCCGCGCGCGACCTGTAACTACGGCCAGGGCCTCATCGACTGTGGTGACGGGCGGTGCGGATACGCGATGGTCACGGAGCCGTTCCCATACCCGACCGAACGCGCGCGCATCTGCGGCACCGACGGCGGAGTCGATGGCGGCGGCGACGACGCCGCGACGTCCGACGCCGAAACGGACGCGGGCGGGACGTGGTCGCCGTGCTGCGTCGATGGGCGGCCCATGAGCTGCTTCTGCCCGGCAGGCGTCGCCTGCAACTATCTTCCGTTCGAGGTTTGTGGGGACGGACGCTGCGTGCATCCGGTCCTCGGCGAGAGTTGCCCGGATGCGGGCCGCTGAGTCGGGCTTGCGCGCGGAACCCATCGCCGAGCGCATTCTCCGTCACGACGGTGGCATCTTC
>JANWZI010000006.1:71332-78361 GCA_025054695.1 Myxococcota bacterium
CGCAGCCGCGAGCGACCGGATCCTCGGGCCCGTCGAGTTGCCGCCCCTCGATCTGGGCCGGCACAGGCCGGACCTCGTCGAGCTCGCGCGTCGCGTCTGGTCCGACCGCGTCCGCAGTGAGTTCCGCTCGATCCAAATCCTCGCCCGCTTCCTGAGCGAGGTGGTGGGCGCCGGCGACCCCGTCGAAGTGTATGCGCCCGTTGCGGATCTGGTCCTCGACGAGATCCGCCACGTGCGATTGTGCGCGGCCCTGTGCGAGCGCCTCGGCGCACGTCCCGTCCTGCCCGATCCCGTCGAGCTGCGAGATCCGGCACCGTTTCTCGCCGCGCCGATGGCGGAGCGGGCGCTGCATACGGCTATCGCGATGCTTTGCATCAACGAGACGCTGTCGGTGGCGTTCGTCGAGGACCTGCGCGCGCGATGCGACGAGCCGGCCGTTCGGTACGTGCTCGACGCGACGCTCGCCGACGAGGCCACGCACGACGAGCTCGGCTGGGAGTACGCGCGCCGCTCGCTGCGGCGCTTCCCGCCGAGCACCCTGCCGGACTGGAGGCACCTCGTACGCCTGACCCTCGAGCCACACCAGCGCTTCTACGAGCCGATTGTGCGGCGCCTCGACGCCGAGGGACGCTCGCTCGCGCATTTCGATGAGCCCGAGCTGGTCGCCCTGGGTCTGCTTTCGCCGGAGCGGCAGGCCCTGCTCGCTCGTCGCGCGGTCCAGACGCGGCTGCTTCCGCGCCTCGCGGAGCTGGGGCTGGCGGAGTAGGGCCGCTCGCCGGATCCGATCCGGCGCTCGACCACGCGCCCGGGCTCGACCGCAAGCCCGGAGAGGGACTCCGGAGCCATCGACGGCGCTCCGGGGGCGCCCTGCGCGCGCCGGGTGCGGTTGCGGTATAGGATGCGGCCGCCGCGTGGCTCTTCTCGTCCAGAAGTTCGGCGGCACCAGCGTCGGCGACGTCGACCGCATCCGAAACGTCGCGCGACGCGTCGCGGCGAGCCGCCAGCGCGGCGACGGCGTCGTCGTCGTGGTCTCGGCGATGGCCGGTGAAACCGACCGACTTCTCGCCCTAGGGCGCTCGGTCACACCCCAGGGAGACGGTCGTGAGATGGACCAGCTGGTCGCGACCGGTGAGCAGGTCTCCGTGGCGCTCGTCGCGATGGCGCTGCACGCGCTCGGCGTGCCCGCGCGCTCGTTGCTCGGGCTGCAGGTTCCCGTTCGCACCGATGGGGCCTTCGGCCGCGCGCGCATCACGGAAGTCGGTACGGCGCAGCTGCGCGCCTTGCTCGACGAAGGCATCGTCCCGGTCGTCGCGGGCTTTCAGGGCGTCGGCCCGGACGGGTCGGTCACCACCCTGGGACGTGGTGGCTCCGACACCAGCGCGGTCGCCCTCGCCGCGGCGATGCGCGCGGATGTCTGCGAAATCTACACGGACGTCGACGGCGTCTACACGGCGGACCCGGCCATCTGTTCGAACGCCAGGAAAATTCCGCGGATCAGCTACGAAGAAATGCTCGAGCTCGCCTCGCTCGGCGCCAAGGTGCTGCAGACGCGTTCGGTCGAGCTCGCGATGAAGTACGGCGTCGCCGTGCACGTCCGATCGAGCTTTTCGGACGGGGAGGGTACCTGGGTGGTGGGCGAAGAGAGTGCGCTCGAGTCCGTGGTCGTCGCCGGGGTGACGGCCGACCGCAACGTCGCCAAGCTCGCCGTGCGCGCGGTGCCGGACCGTCCCGGCGTCTGCGCGGCGCTCTTCGAGCCGCTGGCGGCCGCAGGCATCTGCGTCGACATGATCATTCAAAACGTCTCGGTCGATGGGACCACCGATCTGACCTTCACGGTCCCCCGCGCCGACCTTCTGCGCGCCCGAACGATCGCGGAGCGGGTCGTGTCCGAAATCGGAGCACGCGCCGTACACGCCGAGGAATCGGTCGCCAAGGTGAGCATCGTCGGCCTGGGAATGCGCAGCCACGCGGGCGTCGCGGCCCGCATGTTCCGGTTGCTGGCCGCCGAGGGCATCAACATCGAGGCGATCAGCACGAGCGAGATCAAGGTTTCGTGTCTCGTTCGCGACCGCTACCTCGAGCTGGCCGTGCGCGCCTTGCACGACGGCTTCGGTCTCGGTCGCGACGCTCCAGAGACTGACGCCGAGCGCGCCTAGGATCGGGGGGCTGGACGTCCCATTCGGACGCCCACGCGGGCCCCGTCCCGCAGTCGAGTCCGCCGATGGATTCGGCTCCGGGTCGCGAGCTCGACGAGCCTGTCCGCGCCTCGTCGTGGCAACGCCCCGACCCGCTCCCACGATATCCGGCCCGTGCCCGACCGCTCGCTCGTCGTTCGTGGCTGCGGCCTACTCGTCGCGTGGCTGTCGGTGGCCGCGCTCGCGACGGGCGAGGGCGACCGACCCCCGCGGCCGGATGCACCCTCGACCGCGCGTCCGAACGAGCCATTACGGCGCCCGGAGACGGAGAGCGCCTCCGCACGCCAAGCCGACTGCGGCGGGCAGGCGGAGCGGCTGGTGCGCGGCGAGCCGATGGACCTGAACGCAGCTTGCCCCGACGAGATCGAGCTGCTTCCCGGCATCGGTCCGACGCTGGCGGCGCGCATCGCAAGGGAACGGCGAGACCGGGGAGGCTTCCGCAGCCTCGAGGAACTGGAAGAGATTGCTGGAATCGGACCGCGCACACTCGAGCGAATGCGGCCTTTCCTCGTCGTGGGAGCGGAGCGGGGCCGACGCTCGGATCGCGAGGGTGAATCCGGAGCGGTCGTGGCGACGGCCGGCGGACCGTGACGCCGCCGTCGCGGCCTCGTCGCTTGCGAGACGAGGCCGCGTGAGGAAGTCTGCGGCCCGGAGGCATCGTGCTTCGTTGGATCTTCATCGCAACCGTGCTGATCGCTTCGCTGACGGCCTGTCGCCAGAGGACGCGGCCACGCGCACGCAGCGATGCGGGCGGAGCGGAGGCCGGACCGCGGGAATCGGGGTTGGACACGACGACGGGCGCGCGTTGCGACGCGGGGGGCGGTCCCGAGGGATCGGATGCCGCATGCAGCAACCGTTGCGACGACGACGGCGACGGCTACGTGGACTGCGACGACTTCGACTGCCGTGGCACGGCGCCCTGTCCGCCTCCGACGGGCAACTGCGACGGTAGCGGAGGTCCGGAAGCCACGACGGAGCGCTGCGCGAATCGGTGCGACGACGACGGCGACGGTTTCACGGACTGCGACGATCGCGGCTGCGCAGGCGTGCATCCCTGTCCTGGCGACGGCGGTTTCGTGACCTGCGGACCCGAAAGCATGCCCGAGAACACCGCGGAGCGTTGCGCGGACGGCTGCAGCAACGACGGGGACCGCTTCGTCGACTGCGACGACTTCGATTGCGCCGGCATCGGATCGTGCCCCGCGCGCGACGGCGGGATGTCCATGGCGTGTCCGGGCGATCCCGTTCCCGAAGACACCATCGAACGGTGCCGTGACGGCTGCAGCAACGACGGGGACCGCTTCGTGGACTGCGACGACTTCGACTGCGCCGGCATCGGCTCGTGTCCGCGGCGAGACGGCGGCTGACGGCGGTGGTCACCTCGGTCGACTTTGGGCGAGGAGGGTTGCGAGACCGAGACCGAGTCCGACTCCGAGCTCGAGCCTGCGAGAACGAGACCGACTCCGAGACCGGGTCCGAGCCGGAGTCCGAGTCCGAGTTTGAGTCACGATCGAGCAACCTGGCGCGGCGCCGTGAGAACCCGGCGCTCGGATGCGTCGACGCCGGGCCGAAGCGAGCGGATCGGGCTCCTACTGAGGCCTCGAGTGGCGTTCCGACGCGCGGCCAAGACGGCGACTCGCCGCGCTCGGCTACGGCTCGAAGAGCCACAGCACGCCGACGAGCGTGTTGACGTAAACCGGCTCGACGAGCCCGGCTGGCAGACCGAGCAACAGCACGTGAGGTCGAACCTCGAGCAGCACGACCAGGTCCGGGGCGACAAACCAGTCGAGCCCGACGCAGCCCGTGAGCCCGGCATCCAGGCCGACTCTCGAATCGTACGCGGTCAGCAGCCCCGAGAGACCGAGGCCGAACACCGGTACGAGGGTCGCGACGTCGAGACGATAGACGGCGTCGAGCGCGCCGATTCCGACGTGCAGCGGCCGCCCGGATGGGTGCCACGCGTAGCCGGCCGTGGCACGAATCTCCCAGACGTCGTCGAGGGGTACCGCGGCGCGAGCCGACGCGACAAGGCCGTGTACCGGCAGGGCGGATTGCACGAGCACGGCTGCGTGGCCCGCGAGCGCGCCCGCGCTCCAGCGCTCGGCATACGCGCGCGCTTGTGCTGCTTCGGGCAACGCCGCCAGCAGCAGCGCCGAGCAGCCGAGCCGAAGCAAGGCTTCAAGGCGTGCGGACGGACCCCGTCGGAGCCGGTACCTGGGCCCGCGATCAGGTGTGGCGTCGTCCCTCCGGTTGCTCGATGCCGAACTGGGGGTTGACCTCGGAGTACTGGGGTTTGCCCTCGATGTCCGACTCCGGCTCGGATCCGCGCGCGGAGTCCGAATCGGGCTCGGGCTCGCGCTTCGCTCACGGCTCTCGAGCGGCGCGAACGTCGGGGTGTGCGCGCGGGACGGCGCGCGGCGCATGTCCATGCGAGGTGCTGCCATAGCACGTCAGGCGCGTTCGGATTGACCGAGGGGTAGCTGCCCGGTAGCGTGCGCCGCTCCGATGGAGCGCGAGCGTCGCGACGCAGCGGAGGACGAGACCGGCGGCAAGCCGACCGACGATGCCGGGCCGCCGGCCGAGGCACTCTCCGCTGCGGGTACGACGCCCTCGGAAACCGAGGCCGAGCGGTCCGGGCGCGACGCGCAGCCCAGCGTGGGCGGCCCGAAGCTGTCGCCGCCCTCCGCAACGGCCCAGAAGGGCGCGGAGTCGCACCCAGCGTCACCGACCGATCGCGGGCGCGAAGCCGGAGCTTCGAACGAGCCCGTCAGCAGCCCTCCGGCCGACGCGGCGCAGCGAGGCAGCACGCGGCAGGCCACCGCTGCGGAGGCGACAGCGCAGCGCATGACGCCGGGGCAGCGGCTGGCGGCGAAAAAGGCCGCGAAGGCCGCGGCGAAGGCCCTGCGGCGCGGCCGCAGCGCGGAGGTCGTCCAGCAGAAAGCCCTCGCGCGCGCCGCCGGCGCGGTGGACTGGCTCGAAAGGCATCGCCGTCCGGTCCTCCTCGCGCTCGGCGCCGCGATGCTCGTCGGGATCGTCGCGGTCGTGATGCACGTGCGAGAGCGGGCTCGTGCCGCAGAGGTCAGCGGTGCGTTGCAGCCGGTGCTCGAGACGGCCCGTGCATCCATCGGAGGCGGCGGACCGGCCGGCGAGGCCGCGCAGGGGCTCCGGTTCGATTCGATCGAGGCGCGTTCGCGCGCGGTCGCACAGAAGGCGGCCGCGGCGGCCGAGGCGCACCAGGGTTCGGTCGCGGGCGCGTACGCGAGCTTGATTCAGGGCCGTGCCTTGCTCGACCTCGGGGAAGTCGACCGGGCGCGCGAAGCCTTCGAGCGTGCGCTGGCGACGAGCGGCGGCGACACGCTGCTCGAGTGGCGCGCGATCGAGGGGCTCGCGTTCGCCGACGAGGCCAGGGAGCAGTGGTCTCAGGCCGAGTCGCGCTTCCGCGAGCTGCGCACGCGCGCGGGCGACGGGCCTCTGCGGTTCGTCGCGGAGTATCACCTCGCGCGGCTGGCGGCGCGGCGTGGAGATGCCGACCGTGCGCGCGAGTCGCTGCGCACCCTCATCGCGTCCCTGGACGAAGACGAGGCGCGCGCGGAGCAGCTGCCCTTTGTGCGGCAGCAGGCGGCGCGCAGGCTCGCCGAGCTCGACCCCTCGCAGATTCAGCGGCTCGCGCGCGACTCGTGGTCCGGAGCCGCGGACGGCTTCGACCCCGAAGAGATGCGTCGGATTCTCGAGCAGCTGCGAGCCTCGGGGGCGGGCGGGGACTGAGCGCGGTGCTCGGATGCGGCCGGATGCGGCCCGCCTGGGCCGGCGCTGTCGGGATCGCGATCGTGGCAGGGTGCATCGGCTCGGGTGCGCCCGGTCCCCGCCCTCGGGTGGAAACTTCGTGGCTCGATGGATCACCGAGCGCACGGCGGAACGTCGGAGCTTCCCTCCGACCGCTGTGGTCGAGCCGGCTCGTGCCCGAATGGGAGGGGGCCTACGTACCCGTCGAGCGTGCGAGCGCCGCGCTCGATCCCGAACGCGACCGCCTCTACGTGGGATCGACGGCGGGGGTCTTGTACGCGATGCGCGGCGATGGGCTGAGGCTGTGGCGCTACGACGCACGGGGCGCCATCGAGTCGGCGCCGGCCCTCGACGCAGCGGCGCAGGTGCTGTTCGTTGGCACCGAGCAGGGAGAGCTTCACGCACTCGATGCACGCGACGGGCGTCCCTTGTGGCGGGAGCCGACGGGTGGCCCGGTACGCAGCACGCCAGCGCTCTCTCGGGACGCCGTGTACGTCGTCACCGACACGGATCTCGTCCTCGCGCTGTCGCGGACCGACGGATCGACGCTCTGGTCGTACGGGCGCCAGCCGCAGCAGGGCTTCGCCATCGCGGGCCACGCGGGGATCGCGATGCACGAAGGACGGCTGTACACGGGATTCACCGACGGCGCGGTGGTCGCGCTGGACGCCGCGAGCGGCGACGTGGTTTGGATTCGCGAGACCGCCGAGGATCTGCTCGCGGAGGAGGCGAGCGAGGCGCGGCGCTTCTTCGACGTCGACACGACGCCGGTGGTGCGGGAGGAGACGGTGCTCGTCGCCTCGTTTTCCGGCGGGCTTTACGAGCTGGACCGTGCGACCGGCAGCGTGTTGCGCCGCGAGGCGCGCTGGACGGGGGTCAGCTCGATCGCGCTCGAGCGACACCGGCTCGTGCTCGCCTCGGCGGACGAGGGGCTCGTGTGTCTCGAGGCGCACGGCTGGCAACCGCTGTGGCGCCGCGCGGTGCGACGCGGCGCACCCGGAGTCCCGCTCGCCGTCGGACCGTGGTTGCTGGTCGGCGAGAGCGAGGGGTC
>JANWZI010000070.1 GCA_025054695.1 Myxococcota bacterium
CCATCATGGCTACGAGCAAGACCCCGAGACGACCAACCCCCACCCTTCGGTGGAAGCTGGGACGACGCTGCCTGACATGCATGCTGAACCTCCGTTGCAATCCCGATCGTTGGCTCCTTCCGCCGCCACGGCGGCGGACAGCGCAATGCGCGCGGATGATGCCACGGCTCCTCGAAGGGGACAACGCCCTCGTGTCCCCCTAACCGGACGCGACCGATGCCCGGCGTCGGTGCCAGCGCACCCCTGTCGTTGCATGGCAGCGAGCAACGATTCGATCGGAAGTCGCAAACCCAACCGGACTCCGAATCGCAAACCGAGACGGAACGCGACACCGAGACCTGGACACCGTCCGAGCTCGAGTCCGAGCCCGATTGTGACCTCGAGGCCATGACAAAGCCGCGGACGAATCACGCGATTCGACTGCGCGCCCACCGCAGTCCAGCTCCAACGCCAGCGTTCTTGCGTCGATGACGCGAGGCGCGATGCGCTCAGCTCGGAGGCATTGCAAAGATTCGGTGCGCGTCGAGCCAGTCCGCCAACGCGTCGAGCACGGCCCCGTACTTCGGGGGCTGCGGCGTGGAGGGCGTGCGCCGCTCGCTCGGCCCCACTTCACGGCCTCCGAGGCGCGTGCAGAGCCGTCGCACGACGTCGGGGAGCGCCGTGGCGAGGGCGTCGAGATCGACGCGGACGACGAAGCGCTCACCGCTTGAGTCCTCGACGAGCGCGCGTACGGGCCGCACGCCGTGCCCGCGAATCGAGGCGAGCGCGGCATGGGCCGCTTCGGGCGTGTCGAAGGCGAAGCAGAGCGTCCGCAGGGAGCGTTGCGGACGCAGCACGAGGTGCGCCGCGACGATCACGCCGAGCCGCCCGCGCGCCCCGACGAACGCCGCCACGAGATCCGGACCGGTCGCCCTGCGCGGAGCAGGACGCAAGAACGCGGCGCGACCGTCGGGAAGAACGACGTCCAGCCCCGCGACGAGCTGATCGACCGGATCGTCGGCGACGAGGCGATGACCGGGCGCGCCGAGAGCGAGCCATTCGGCGACGCAGACGTCGGCGGCCGGCATCTCGACGCCCAGCGTCAGGCCTCGATCGCGCACGTCGCTTTCCAGACGCACCAGCGAGGCGCCGGCCCCCACGTGGACGATGCGCGAGACGTCGTCGAACGCGAGCACGTGACCGAGGCGCGACAGGTCGAGTGCGACGGCGCCCGGAATGTCGAGTCCCCCGGGAACGCGAAGGCGCACGCGACGGCGTGCCGCGAGCCGGACCACGTATTCGACGTCCGGGATCGTTGCCGGCGCGACCCGTCCGTCGATCCATAGCCCCGGCCGCCTCGTCTGAAGGTCTGCGCGAAACGCCTCGACCCCGCCGCCGCCCCCGTCCGACGCCGTCGGGTCTGCGTGCCGGCCGTTCGACGCCGGGCCATTCGCGCGCGCTCGGTCCGCGGTCTGCCCCTCGCCGATCAACACGCCCGGATTGAGCACCCCGTGCGGATCGAGCGTCGCTTTCAGACCCTCGAGCAACGAGACGGCCGTGCCCAGCTCCGCGCGCAATGCGTCTACCTTGCTGCGCCCGATGCCGTGGTGGTGGCTGGTCGTGCCGCCCACCCGAACGACGGCGTCGAGCGCGTCGCGCCACGCGGAGTCATACCGCTCGAGCGATTCGGCGTCGGTGCGTCCGGCGCCCGCGAACGTGAAATAGATGGACGCGCCATCCGGGTAGGCATGGCTGAAGTGCGCCATGACCGTGACGTGCCGTGCGAGCGCGCTCCGTACCGCCTCGTGCATCGCGTGCAGACGCGACCAGGGTGCGGCCACCTCCATCGTGTCGACGAAACCACCGTCGACGAACAGCGGCGCCTGTCGGTGACTGACCGCGTGCCGTTTTGCGAGCCAGTGCTCGGCCGGCCCAGGGCCCAAATCACGGCCCCCGTGCCGACGCGCGATCCGATGCGCCTGCGCGAGCTCCGCCGCGGCGATGGCGGGGTCGTCCTCCCAAACGAGCACGAGCAGCGCCCCGCCCCAGAAGGCCGCCGGCACGGCGTGGAACAACTCGTTGAGCAGCGCCGGTGTGCCGAGAAGCGCTCGCACCGCGCGCCGTCGCACCACGTCGAGCCAATGGCGTCCCCGATCGGTCTTCGACCGCGGCTCGGCATCGCGTGCGTCGCGGCCGGGCCGCCGCGCGAGCCACGAATCGAACGGATCGTACAGGCGCACGACCGCGGGCCGCAGGCCCGACTGCACCAGTTCGCGCACGGCCTCGAGCCCCGCCTCGGTGCTCCCGAAGGAAAAGGATGCGAAGGTGCGCGACGTGGGCGCAAACGCCACGCGGAGACGGGCCTCGGTGACGATGGCCCACGCACCTTCGTTGCCCACGAGCAGAGCGAACGATCCCGGATCGCGCTCGCGATCGACGGTGAGTCGTTCCCCACGCCCGTCGACCGCGGTCAGGCCAACGAGCATGTCCTCGATTTTTCCGTAACGGCCCGAGCATTGACCGGCCGAGCGCGCGGCGATCCAGCCGCCGAGCGTCGAGCAGTGAATCGACGAGGGATAGTGGCCGAGTGTCAGCCCATGCGCGAGCAGCGCGTCTTCGAGGTGCTGCCCGACGATCCCCGCCTCCACTTCGACGACGAGCCGGTCCCTGTCCATGTGACGAATCGCGTGCATTCGTTTGAGATCCACGACCACGGCGTCCGGATCGGGCTGAATGCCCCCACACACACCGCTGCCGCCGCCGAAGGGAACGAGTGCGATGCGGTGGGCGATGGCGAAACGGACGAGGTTCGCGACCTGCTCCGTGCTTTCGGGCCAGACGACCGCCGCGGGTGGATGCGGCGCGGGCCGGCCCGCGCGCACGGCGATCTGCATTCGCGGCCACATGTCGCGCGAGACGGCGAGGCGGTCGGCCGGATCGATCGAGACGCGGCCCTCGCCGATTCGGGCGACGAGGTCCCGGTACAGCGCCTGATGGCTTGGGGCGGTGGCGAGCATGCCGCCGCCTGCATAGCAGGGTCGCGCGGTTCGCGCGCAGGCGAGGTGCCCTCGGTGCGGATGGCGCGGTTCGAGGGCAGCGCCCGAGTTCGAGCGCGAGCCGCAGCCCGACTCCGAGCGCGAGTCCGAGACCGAGTCCGAGACCGAGCCCGAAACCGTCACCGAGCCTCTCCTGGGCTCGGCGATCCGAGGTCGACGCCCGTGACGTTCAGGACCGCGTCGCGACGAGACCGAGCTTCGCCCCGTCGATGAGATGGCCCATTCGCACCACCTTCGTGACGAGGTAGTCGCGGCTGTACGCGCTCGGCTCGACCGTGTGACTCACGCGACGGCGCACGGCGATTCCCTCCGCCTCGAGCGCCGAGATCTTGTCGGGATTGTTGGTCATCAGAGCGACCGAACGGATGCCCATATCGCGCAGGATCGCGGCCGCGACGTCGTAGCGGCGCTCGTCGGGCCGGAAGCCGAGCATCGTGTTGGCGTCGACCGTGTCCGCGCCGTGATGCTGCAGCGCGTAGGCCCGGATCTTGTTGCCGAGCCCGATGCCGCGGCCCTCCTGACGCAGGTAGACGACGGCGCCGCGCCCCGCCTCGCCCACGCGCTGCAGGGCGAGGTCGAGCTGCGCGCGGCAGTCGCACTTGAGCGAGCGCAACACCTCGCCCGTGAAGCACTCGCTGTGCACGCGCACGAGCACGTCTTCGCCTCCTGCGACGTCGCCCGTCACGATGGCGACGTGCTCGAACGGCGAGCCGGCCTGCCGGTAAACGACGACGCGGAACCACCCGAGCTCGGTGGGCACGTCGGCTTCGGCGTATCGCGTCACCAGCGCTCCGCACGCGCGCTGCGCGCCTTCGCTCATCGCCTGCTACTCTAAGGCCGCATCTCGACCGGTCAAGGTCGACTTCCCGAGACCGAGGAGGCCTCCGCGGCGGCGAGCTGTTCGGCGCGGTGACGCGCGCGCAACGCATCGAGCAGCTCGTCCAGATCGCCGTCGAGAATCTCGCCCAGCCGATGCAGCGTCAGCCCGATGCGGTGATCGGTCACGCGGTTCTGCGGGAAGTTGTACGTACGGATCTTCTCGCTGCGCTCGCCCGTTCCCACCATCCCGCGACGCTCGTCCCGCTCGGCCTGCTGGCGGTTGTGTCGTTCGCGCTCGAGCAGCCGCGCGCGCAAGACCTGCAGCGCACGCGCGCGGTTGCGGATCTGCGAACGCTCGTCCTGACAGCGGACGAGGATGCCCGTCGGCCGATGCAGGATCTGCACGGCGCTGTTGGTGGTGTTGACGCCCTGACCGCCCGGCCCGCTCGCGGCGGCGGTGCGAATCTCGAGATCTTCGTCGCGGATCTGCACCTCGATCTCGTCCGCTTCGGGCAGCACGGCCACGGTGGCCGTCGAGGTGTGGATGCGACCCTGCGCCTCCGTTTGCGGCACGCGCTGCACGCGATGCACGCCGGCCTCGAACCGCAAGCGGGAGTAGACGCGCTCTCCACGCACGAGCGCGATCACCTCCTTGAGGCCGCCGGCCGCGGCCTCGCTGCTCGAGAGCAGCTCGACCTTCCAGCCGACGCGGTCCGCGTAGCGGCAATACATGCGGAACAGATCCGCCGCGAACAACGCGGCTTCCTCTCCGCCGGTCCCGGCGCGGATCTCGAGCACCGTGTTTCGTTCGTCGTGCGGGTCGGCCGGCAGGAGCAACTCGCGAAGCTTCTCTTCGAGCGCGGCCTCGCGTCGCTCGAGCCCCTCCAGCTCCTCGAGCGCGACGGCGCGAAGCTCCGGATCGGAGAGCGCCGCGCGATCCTCCTCGAGGCGACGGTGCACTTCGGACCATTGGCGGTACGCCGTCACCAGCTCGTCGAGCCTTGCGCGCTCCCTGCCGAGCTCGGCGGCGCGACGCGGATCGGCCGCCACCTCGGGCCGGGCCAGCAGCTCGTCCAGCTCCGCGTGACGAGCCGCCAGTGCTTCGAGGCGGTCGAGCGGCAGCCGGCTCATTCCGCGGCGTCGGCGAGCACGGGCGGTGCCGGAGCGGACCGTTCGCGCAGTCGCGCGAGCGTGTGCCGGAACGCGTCGAAGCTCTCGAACACGAAGGGCTCCTGGCGCGCCGGGGCCTGCGCGCCGGCCTCCTCCCGCAGCCGGGCGGTTTCCATCGCGACGATGGCGACCTCGATCTGGGCATCGTCGGGTTCGCGGGTGGTCAGCCGCTGCACGGCGAATCCGGGCCACAACAGCAGCCGGGCGGGGCCTTTCGTGCAATGGCGCGCCGTCAGTCGCTGCACCTCGTAGGCGACCGCGGCGATCAGGGGCAGCAGCGCGATGCGCAACGCGAGCACCGACAGCTGTCCGCCCAACCCCGACGCACCGGGCAACAGCAGTGGCACCGCCACCGACCCGAGCACGATGGAGACCGCGATCACGACGACGAGGAACGTGGTCCCGCAGCGCGGATGCAGGATGGGCAGCGCGCGCACGTGCGCGACGTCGAGCGGCAGGCCGGCCTCGTATGCCGCGATCGTCTTGTGCTCGGCGCCGTGGTACTCGAAGACACGCCGGATTTCGGGAATGCGGCCGATGGCGACCACGTACAGCACGAACAGCAGCAGCTTGTAGCCGCCGGTCGAGGCATGGAATCGCCAGTCGTCGAGCTCCAGCCGGACACCGAGCAGCGAGGCGGTCCAGTTCGTCAGCAGCTGCGGTAGCGCCACGAACAACGCGACGAACAACACGAGCGAGAGCGCGAGCGCCGAGCCACTACCGTCGCGGCGACTGGACGCCGCGGCTTCCTGCTGCTCGGCGGAAAAGCGCAGCGCGCGCATGCCCAGGGTGAGCGCCTCGACGAGCGTGAGTACGCCGCGCACGCCCGGCACGCGCGCCATGCCGGTACCCAGACGTGACTGGATGGGCTCGTCGAGCACGGCGATCGACCCGTCGGGGCGGCGGACGGCGACCGACATGCCGCCTCGAGACCGCATCATCACGCCCTCGATGACCGCCTGGCCCCCGATGTAAGGGCGCTCCTGCCGCATCGGCTGCACCATGCATCGACGCGCGGTGCGCGTCCAGCACGCGCCGGGCGTGCCTGTCCAGGACTCGGACTCGGGCTCGGTCTTGGACTCCGACGCGGGCTTGGACTCGGCCTCGGCCCCGGTCTCGGACTCGGGTTCGGGCTCTGGCTCTGGCTCCGACTCGGCCTCGGTCTCCGCTTCGGACTCCGACTCGGGGTCGGGTTCCCGACGCCGCGCGGCGAGATCGCCCCACACGATCGGCGCGGGCATTCTCCCCCTTGCGCGCGGAGCCGGCTCGCATTACGCGGTCGACACCCCTGCTGCGCTGGTGCGACTCGCGCGGCTCGCGGTCGTGGGGGGCGGTGCAGCTACCACACGCGAGCAACGGAGCATGCACATGCGGAGTCGGACGTTCGATCGCGCGGGCTTGATGGCGCTCGCGCTCGTCGCCTCGGGACTACCGGCCGCTCGTGGCGAGGCGTCCGACGGGCCCGCACCGACGGAACACTTCGCGGCGGACCCCGCGCGGCGCGTGCTTCGCCTCGGCCCGATGCAGGGAGACCCCAGGGGCGCGCTCGATCCGGCTCTGCGCGCGGCGTTCATACGCGCCGTGCAGCAGAGCGCGAGCCCGTCGCTGTGGGCGATCCGTGCCGAGGGTCCAGGGTCGTGGAGCGCCGCGCAAGACGGGGCGGGAGTGCTGCTGGACGCGCGGGGTGTCGTCATGGTTCCCGCGCGCGACGCGCACGAGAGGCGGGCGCCGCGGGCGCGGCTCGCCTGGGTGGCCATGGGGCGTGACGGGGCCGCGGTGGAGCACGTCTCGGCGGTGCGGCCCGAGGTTCACGGAGTGCGTGCGGTCTACGAGAGGCAGGTGGGCGGCGTGCGAGTGCGCGAGCAGTGGCTGCACGGCCCGCTGGGAATGGAGCAGACGTTCGAGATCGCGCGGCGGCCCGCCGGACGGGGGCCGCTGTGGCTCGCGGTGCGGGTGCAGGGCGCGCTCCGGCCGCAGCTGCGCGGCGGCGAGGTGCTCCTGCTCGACGCACGCGGACGGGTGCGCGGCCGCTACGGCGAGCTGTTCGTGCGCGACGCGCGAGGGCGGCGCGTCGCGGCGAGGCTGTCGGTGCGTGGCCGCGAGGTTCGGATCGTCATCGACGACGCGCAGGCGCGCTACCCCCTCGATGTCGATCCGGTCGTGTGGGTCCAGCAAGCCCGCCTCGATCCGAGGGACGGCATGGGAGTCGAAGTGTTCGGCGCCTCCGTCGCCCTTTCCTCGGACGCGAGCCGCGCGCTCGTCGGGGCCCCCGGCCACGACGTCGGCTCAAACGTCGATCAGGGCTCCGCGTACGTATTCGTTCGGAGGGGCACGACGTGGGAACAGGAAGCCTGGCTCACCGCCGTGGGCGGCGCGGCGAACGACCGCTTTGGGTCCAGTGTCGCTCTGTCCGCCGATGGCGGCCGCGCGCTGATTGGAATCCCGCTGGACGACGCGATGCACATGGATCAGGGCTCCGTATTGGAGTTCGTGCGGTCGGACACGGGCTGGATGAGCGGAATGCAGTTCGTGCGCGCCGACGGCGCGGCAGGCGACGAGTTCGGCTCGAGCGTGGCGCTGTCCGGAGATGGCACGCGCGCGCTCATCGGCGCCCGCGGTGACGACGTCGCGGAACGCACGGACCAAGGGTCCGCGTACGCGTACGTCGCCTCGGCTGGGAGCTGGAGCCAAGAGGCCCAGCTCGCGCCGAGCCCCGCCGCCGCGGGCCTCAACTTCGGTTCGAGCGTCGCGCTGGACTCGATGGGCCAGACGGCGGTCGTGGGCGCTCCGAACGAAGACGTCGGTGGACGTCCCGATCAGGGCGCTGCCTACGTCTTCGCGCGCATGGGCACGGCGTGGATGGGTCCCAGCAGGCTCACCGCGATGGGTGGTGAGGCCTTCGACTACTTCGGCGCGAGCGTTGCGATGGCTGGTGACGGGACCCGCCTCATCGTCGGCGCCTTCCTCGCGGACGTCCGGCCCGGCTCCAACCAGGGCGCCGCGTACGTCTTCGAGCGCGGAAGCACATCGTGGACCCAGGAGGCCCAGCTCGGCGCGACGGACGGCGAGGCAGACGACTGGATGGGCTGGAGCGTCGCGATGTCGTCGGACGGACGGCGCGCGGTCGTCGGCGCGTACAACGCCGACGTCGGCCGCGGCGCGGGCTACGTCTTCGTGCGCTCGAGCGCGAGGTCGTGGTCCCAGGAGGCGCGTCTCGATGCAGAAGACGGCGCGGACGGAGATCGCCTGGGCTCCGGCGCGGCGATTTCCGGCGAAGGCGATGTCGCGCTGCTCGGTGCGTTGTTCGGGGACGTCGGAGGGCGGACCGATCGCGGTAAGGCGTACGCCTTCGTGCTCCGTCTGACGCCGGGAGAACCGTGTGAGTCGCCGGACGAGTGTACGAGCGGCTTCTGCGTCGACGGAGTCTGCTGTGATTCGGCGTGCGGCGGCGGCGCCGACGACTGCATGGCTTGCGCGACGGCGCGCGGCGGCATGGCGAATGGCCGGTGCACGGGGCTGACCGCGGCGGCTGCGGAGACGAGAACGTGTCGCCCGGCGGCGGGTGACTGCGACGTTCCCGAAAGGTGTGTCCCTGGCGACCCGTCCTGCCCGCGCGACGAGCTCGTCCCCGCCGGCACCACGTGCCGTCCCGCGAGCTGCACCGACGGCGTCGCGACGAGCGCAGTGCAATGCAGCGGCAGCTCGGCGGATTGTCCGGAAGGAACCGGGTCGGGCTGTTTTCCCTACGCCTGCGGCATGACGTCCTGCCGTACCGCTTGTAGGAGCGCGGCGGATTGCGCGATGGGGGCGACCTGCGAGGGGGGACGTTGCGTGGGCACGACGCCCAGCGACGCAGGCGCACCACGCGACGCGCGGACTGACGATTCGGGGGGTGCGCTCCAGGATTCCGGATCGATCCCGCCATCCCGGAACAAGATCAGTGGCTGTGGCTGCCGGTTGGCCGGGCGCTCGTCGTGGCGTTCCGCGTTCGTGCCGTTCGCCCTGGCAGCCGTGGTCCTGGGCGCGACCCGGTGCCGGGGCTCGCGGCACACGCGCTCGAAGCGCGGCCCGACGTGATCGGGAGGGACGGGGGCGCGCGGTACCCGATACGGTGGCGCCTACCGGTTCGCGCTACGACGCCGCGGTCTTTTTCCTGCTCTTGGACGCCGACTTGCCCGTGGCGGCGGCGTCCTTGGTCGCGGCGGCCTGCTGGCCGCGCTCGTACTTCTTGCGGAAGCGCTCGACGCGGCCCGCCGTGTCCACGATCTTCTGGCGACCGGTGAAGAACGGGTGACACACCGCGCAGACGTCGACGTTGAACGAGCCCTTCGTGGAGCGCGTCTCGAAGCGGTTGCCGCAGGCACACGTCACGATCGCGCGCTCGTAGCGGGGATGGATGTCGGGCTTCATGGGCTCCTCGCGGAGCGCGGCAGATAGCGAATCCCGCGGCACGGGGCAAGGCGAACAGGCCCCGAACGGTTCCCGCGCGCCGGCCGGGCTTCGTGTGCGCGATGCGGTGCTTCCGACCCATCACCGAATCGAGACATCGCGCACGCGCTGCAAGCACCTCGGTGCGATACCCTACGGCGTGCAGATGTACCTTGCTTCGGACCGCTCCGTACCCCCGTCGACCTCATGCCATGCGTCGCTCGACGTGGGCGGCCCGTCACGCCGGACGCATCGCACCGACGACTCGCGCCGGCGTTCGTCGCGAATCGCGGCCCGCGGCACAACCCCCATGCTCGCCGTCGCGCTCGCGCTCGCGGCCTCGGCGCCCGCGAGCGACGCGGCCGCGCGCACCCGTCCGCCCGCCGGCGCGACGACGTTCCCCGCCGCTCCCGACCGGCGCACCAGCCCCCTCGGTCCGCTGGGCGGCGATCCCCGTGCGGCGACCGACCGCGCGTTGCGTGCGGCCGTCATCGAGGCGCTCCAGCGCGACGCCGACGAGCCGCGCTGGCATCTGCGCCCGGTGCGCCCCGGCCGCTGGGTCGCGAGCGAGGACGGGGCGGGGTTCTTCGTCGACGCGAACGGCGTCGTCCTCGTTCCGGCACCCGAACCGGACGAAGCTCGCACGCCGAGCGTTCGGCTTCGCACGGTCGCGGTCGGACGTGCCGGAGCGTGGCTCGCCGTGCCGCCGACGATCCCCGGAGTGCGCGGTCACGAGGCAGTGTACGGGCGCCCGTCGGGCTGGCGCGAGATCTGGAGGCACGGACCGCTCGGCATGGAGCAACTGTTCGTCGTCGAGCGCCGCCCGGAAGGCGACGGGCCGATGCGCATCGTGATCTCGCTGCGCGGTGAGTTGCGTGTGCGCCATGGCGACCACCGGCTCCAGTTCGTCGACCGCGCAGGGCGCGTCCGTGGGCACTACGCGGATCCGTTCGCTCGCGACGCGCGAGGCCGAAGCCTGCCGATCGAGCTCGCCGCGAGCTCCGATGGACGACGGTTCGAATTGCGCGTCGACGACCGCGACGCGGTCTATCCGTTGCTCGTGGACCCGATCGTGTGGGCGCGCCAGGCGAAGCTGACGACGGGTGGCGCATCGGGCACGACCATGGACTATTTCGGAACCTCGGTCGCGCTTTCGGCGGACGCGAGTCGCGCTTTGGTCGGCGCGCCCGCTTCGCGAACGGGACGACGCGGCGTCGCGTACGTGTTCGTCCGGACGGGCGCGTCGTGGAGTCAGGAGGCACGACTCGAGCTGTCGGACGGCCCGCCCGGCGATTTCTTCGGCGCGGCGGTCGCACTCTCCGACGATGGGGCGCGGGCTCTGGTCGGCGCGCCAAACCGTCAGGTCGGTGGGGTGCAGTCGGGCGCCGCGTACCTCTTCTCGCGGGTCACGTCGCGATGGAGCCAGGAGGCGCAGCTCGTTCCGTCCTCTCCTGCGGACTTGGACGAGTTCGGCGCCTCCGTGGCGCTGTCCGGGAACGGGGAGCGTGCGCTCGTCGGAGCTCCGCGCGACGACGTCGACGGGAACCGGGACGTAGGCTCGGCCTGGATTTACTCGCGCGCGTCGACGGGGTGGGCCCTCGAGGCCACGCTCGCTCCGGCGGGCAGCCCCACGTTGGCCCGATTCGCTACGGCCGTGGCCCTGTCCCAAGACGGAGCGACCGCCGCAATCGGGGCACCGGGCAATCCCTCGGGAACGCCCCCCGTCCCCGGCTCGGTGACGATGTGGCGCCGTTCGGCCTCCACGCCGGCCATCTGGTCGCAGACGGCCGTGCTCGAAGACGCTCTGTCGTACGTCGATGCGGAATTCGGACAATCCGTCGCCATGTCCGCGGACGCGAGCCGTGTCCTGGTGGGCGCTCGCTTCGCCGACCTCCCGTTGCGCCTCGACGTCGGTGCCGCCGTGATCTTCGCGTCGCGCTCCGGAACGTGGTCCGCCGCCACGACCCTCATCCCGAGCGATGGGTCGAGCGGCGATGCGTTCGGGGGGTCCGTGGCGCTCGCTTCCGCAGGCGACATCGCGTGGGTCGGAGCGCCGGGCCGATCTCGCGGCCTGGGCGCGGTCTACGTCTATGAAGAAGCAGCGGGCCGATGGTCGGAAACGGCGCTGGTTACGGCAAGCAGCCCCGAGGGGGGCTTCGGCGCGTCGCTCGACGGTTCGACGGATGCCGGGTGGCTCCTCGTCGGTGTGCCGTCCGACGACGTGGACGGCGTGAGGGACCGGGGGTCGGTCGTGGTGCTGCACCGCGGACTCGACCAAGGCGAACCGTGCCGTCGCGCCGACGATTGCGGCACGACCCACTGCGTCGACGGGGTTTGTTGCAACGAAGCCTGTGGTGGCGGCCGTCCCGACGACTGCGAGGCCTGCGCGACGTCGGCCGGCGCTTTGCGCGATGGCACGTGCACGGCCCTCCGGCCCGATTTCGCCGCAGGCGTCGTATGTCGCCCCGCGGCGGGTGACTGCGACGCCGCCGAAACCTGCGGGCCGGACGACCGGCGGTGTCCACGGGATCTTTTTGCGACGCCGATGCGCGAATGCCGTCCCGCGAGGGGGCCGTGCGACGCCGCCGAGTATTGCACCGGCACCCACTTCGATTGCCCTGCCGATGCATTCCTGACGGGCACGCTGTGCCGCGCGCCGGAAGGCGACTGCGACGTCGCGGAGTATTGCTCGGGTTCCGGGCCCGACTGCCCACCGAACGCCTACGCCCGCGACGTGCCGTGCCGAGCCTCGCGTGGACTGTGCGACGTCGAGGAACGCTGCACCGGATCGAGCCCGCACTGCCCCACCGACGGCTACGAGCCCGACACGACCGTGTGCAGGCCTGCCGCCTCGGAATGCGACGTCGCGGAGCGGTGCCCCGGAACGGGCCCCCACTGTCCGACCGACGCCTACGCGCCGGCCACGACCCCGTGCGGCCCCCCGCCGTCGGGCGTCTGCGATGCGCCCGATCGGTGCAGCGGCACCAGTGGGGACTGCGTCGCCGTCTTTTTGAGCGGCGCCGAATGCCGCCCCTCCCGAGGCGGGTGCGACCCGGCCGAGCTTTGTTCGGGAACCGCGCCCGACTGTCCGCCCGACCAGGTCTCGCCCGCGGGCACGGTTTGCCGCGAGTCGACCGATTTGAGCTGCGACCCGCTCGAATCGTGCGACGGCGCTCGGCCCGCATGTCCCGCGGACGTCAACACCTGCATACCCTCCGGCGATGCCGGTGTCTCGCCGGACTCGGGAGCTCTTCCCGAAGACGCCGGGGCGGGCAGCGCGGAGGGCGGCGTCGGCACCGACGCGGGCACCGGCGCGGACGGATCCGACGGCACGCCGGATGCGGCGTCGACGGCGGACGCGGCGCGCCCCGTGCCGGCGAGCGCCGGTTGCGGGTGCCGGACGAGCGGGATTCGCAAGGCCGGTATCCTCGGCGCGGCGCTGGCCCTCGCCTTGCTCGCGTTCACCGTCCGCCGGCGCTCCCGGGCCGTCCTGCGCCCGTGATAGGAACGGCCCGTGCGGGCCGTCGTCCCGCTCTGGGTCGTGCTGACCGTCATCGGATCCGGCGCCGTCGCCAGGGCGCAGGCGGGCAGCGATCCATTGCTGCGCTGGCACACGCTGCGCACCCGTCATTTCGAGGTCACCTTTCACGAGCCGCTCGAGCCGGTCGCGCGCCGCGTCGCCGCCATCGCGGAGCGCGCCCACGCCACCTTGCAGCGCGTCTTCGGCCACGTGCCGCGCGAGCGGACCCGCATCCTGCTCACCGACGACTCGGACGGCGCCAATGGCTCCGCGAGCGTGGTTCCGTACAACGCGATCCGGCTCTTCGCGACGGCTCCCGAGGATCTGTCGCCGCTCGCCGATCACGACGACTGGCTCACGGAACTCGTCGTGCACGAGCACGCGCACGTACTGCACCTGGACACGATCGGCGGGCTGCCGGCCATCCTCAACGCGATATTCGGCAAAATCTATCCCCCCAACGCGGTCCAACCACGCTTTCTCATCGAGGGAATCGCCGTCCACGAGGAATCGGCTCGCACGGCCGGTGGGCGGCTTCGTTCGACGATGTTCGACATGTTCCTGCGCATCGCGGCACTCGAGGGCCGGCTGTTGCGCCTCGACCAGGCCGCCTCGGGCGTCGACCTGTGGCCGTATGGGCAGGTGCCCTACCTGTACGGTTCGGCGTTCGTCGCGTTCGTCGCCGAGCGCCACGGCCTGCGCGCGATCGCGGCCGTCAGTCACGATTACGGCGACGATTTCATTCCCTACGGGCTCAATCGGACGTTCCGACGCGCCACTGGACGGACCCTCGAGGCGCTCTGGGACGAGTTTCTCGAATCGGTGCGGCAGCGCGCGCGGCGCACGGCCGAGCGCGTGCGCAGCGAGGGCGTCGTCGAGGGCACCCCGCTGACGCGGCACGGCCACGAGGCGCGCTCCCCTCGCTGGCTCGATGCCAACACCGTCGTGTACTGGACCGCCGACGGTCGATCCGCGGGACAGCTCTGGGAGCTCGATCTGCACACCCTTCGCCGCACCGCACTCGTGACGCTCGGCGGAATCGTCCATGCGGCTCCGCGGCCCGACCGCCGCGCGTTGATTGCGAGCGCCGTCGAAAATCACCGCGACCGCTACTGGTTCAACGATCTATTCCACGTCGATCTCGACACTGGCGAAACCGCGCAGCTCACCAGCGGTTTGCGCGCCCAGGAGCCCGACTTCGCGCCCGACGGCCGGCGCATCGTCTTCACCGTCAATCGGGCATCCACGACGCACCTCGTCCTGGCCGACGCGGCGGACGTCGAGGGCACGATGCGCATCCTGCTGCGCATGGCTCCGTTCGAGCAGGTCTACACGCCCCGCTTCTCCCCCGATGGTCGCACCGTGGCCGTGAGCATCTGGCAAGCCGGCGGCTGGCGCGACATCGCGCTCGTCGACGTCGAGACGGGGCGGTTGCATCGCGTCACCCACGACCGCGCGATCGATCAAGGCCCGGCCTGGTCCCCGGACGGCCGTCACCTCTGGTTCTCGTCGGATCGCACTGGGATTGCCAATCTTTATGTACATGATTTGCACACCGGGACCACGTGGCAGGTGACGAACGTCCTCTCCGGCGCCTATTCGCCCGCGGTTTCTCCCGACGGCCGGACCGTCGTCTATGTCGGCTACGGTCCCGACGGCTTCGATCTGTACCGTCTGCCCGTCGAGCCCGCTCGCTGGCGGCCCGCGCGGCCGTTCCACGACGACCGGCCTCCGCCGGCCGACGACCCCGGACGCGTCGGGACGCCCCTGCAGCCCTACGATCCGCTCGAGACCCTACTACCTCGGGCCTGGCGTCTGGAACTGTACAGCGACGGCTTCGGGCCCTCGGTCGCGTCGCGCGTCGACGGCGGCGATCTGGCCGGCTGGCACACCTATGGACTTCGCATCAGCACCGGCCTCGTCCGCGGCCAGGTCGGTTTCGATCTCGGCTGGACCGTCCATCGCGCGCCCCTGCCGGTTCACCTGCGGCTGTGGAGCGACGAAGAACCGCTCGGTGGGCTCGTCGTGGGCGGGCGCTCGCGAAACTGGATCGGACGAACGCACGGCGGCGAGCTCGGGGTCACCGTGCCGCTCGCACGGGCCAACCACCAGGAAAGCGTCTCCTTCGCCTGGACCGCGACCCACACGGGCAAGGCCGAGCCCTTCGGCGGTGCGCTCGACCCGAACGAACCGCCGCCGCGGCTCCCGGTGACCGGATGGAACGCGACCGCGCGCACCGGATGGTTCTGGTCCGATGCGGCCCGCCACGCGCTGGATTTCACCACGAGCGACGGGCGCACCCTGAGCTTCGACCTCGTCGCCTCCCACCCCTTGCTCGGCGGCCGCGATCCCGCGATCACCGCGAGCTGGGCCCTAGCGCGCTACATGCGCAACCCGCTGGTCGATCGCCACATCGTCGCGCTTCGTTATGCCGGCGGCACCAGTGCCGGCCGCCGCCGCGCCGGCTTCGCCGTCGGCGGATTTCCCGAGCTGCCTCTTCTCGCCAATCCATTGCAGCCCACCGTGCTCGGCGGCGTCGCGCTGCGCGGCTACCGCCCCGCCCATCGCGTGGGGCCGCACTTCCACCTGCTTCAGCTCGAGTACCGCGTCCCCCTCGTTTCCGTCCGCCGCGGCGTCGGGCTTCTGCCCGCCTACGTCGACAGGCTCTGGGGCCTCGTCTTCTTCGACTGGGGCGACGCGTACGCCGGCCGCCTCGATCTGGAAACGTTCCGCGCCGGTACCGGTGCCGAACTGCACCTCGATTTGACTCTCGGCTACTTCCTTCCATTTTCAGTCCGCACCGGCCTCGCTCAGGGCCTGTCCTCCGGTGGGCTGTTGCAGTGGTATGCGCACCTCGGAGTGCCCTTCTAAACTCGCTCTTCCCCGCGGCTGACACCAGCGCTACACCCGGCCCCACCCGTCCGTCCCTTCGAAATCTCCCCCCGCATCGACCTTATCGTCCAGCCGTGCGAAGACAGCGAAAGGCTTGATATCATCCCCCAAGCCCAGTTCCCTTTTGCACGCCTCGAACGCCCCCCTCAACTTGTCTGCGCCTCCCGACTCGATGCCGCTGAATTGTCGCCGCAGTACTTCGCCGATCGAACGCCTGCCCCGGCCCAACAACTCTTTCAGCGCCGTCTTCAATCCTTCGCTCCGCCTCCACACCTGCTGGCCCCAGTCGGCCACGAAATCCTCGGCCTGCTTCTTGGCCAACCACCGCGCGACCAAGCACAGTCCGCAGTAAACCTCGTAACTCCAGTTCGACCTCTTCTTCTCCAGCGAGCCCCCGAATTGTTCGAGCACCTTGCCTAGATTTTCGTGAAGGTTGTACAAAAACGTAAGAAAAACCACCGATCGGAGCCGATCCTTTGGATCGAAGCACCGCCCGTATGCTGCATCGCTTTCGAACAACTCACTTGGCCGCACTGCAAAGGTGACCTCACCCGCAGCCGCCATAATCGCACGAGCGAGCCTCTGCATTTCGATGCACGACGATCCCGTCCGTGCGTACCTTTCCGCCATGACTTCGGGCTGCGCGTTCCGCAGCGTTTTGAACGCCCCTTCCTGGCGCTCGTAAAAAATACCGCGACTCGCAAAGCGTTGCTCCAGTTCGATCTGGACTCGATCATTCGCCCGCAACGCCGCAATGCCTATCGGATTCTGACGATTGTTGCTTATCGTGATCGCTTGGATCAGGTCGTCGCTCTTCGTTTGAATGATGCGCACCGGCAGTCCCACGGCCTGCCAGCGGTCCTCCTTCACCTTGACGTGCTTGTCCGTACGAAATAAAAACGCCGTTTTGATGGTTTGACAGCCGTTGAGAACATACGGTTCGGTGAGGTACACCTCGTTCTCGCCCACATCGACGCGATTGGCGCAGACCGTTATTCCGTTATGAAACATGGCGAACCGCTCGGGCGGCTCCTTTTCTTCGACACAGATCCGCCGGAGCGTCGCGCGCATTTTGGCCGCGGGCCCGGTCTCGGTATTTTTTCTGGAGTAGATATAATAGCGCACATTTCGCGCAAACAAGTGATCGCGTCGTGCCTGATAGAGCTCAACAAGGTCGGCAAGCCGGCCTACACCCAAGTAGAAGCCGTTTTCGCTGTTCTCGCTCGGAAACCACCGCACGCCATCGAAGCGAAGTCGACTTCGTTCCGGCGGCACGGACACGAACTCGTTCGTCTTGAGATGCCGTGGGCCCACGTGGCGTACGATCACCGCGTGGGATCCGAGCGTCTCGTTCGCGACCTCGCGCAGACGTTCGCACGGCCGACTGAGCCGTACAGCGATTAGATCGTCGTCCGCATCCCATAAATGGACGACCTCGAGATAAATTTTGAGCCTCTGTCGAACTTCATGAGGAATCCCGTTGAGCGCCCCGCGCAAGTTGACGAGTACTTTGTTTTGCTGAGGCTCGTGGATTTCCGCGCCTTCGAGGCATTGCGCGAGTACGGGAAGAGCGGCTTCTAAATTTTTGAAGCCCCGTCGGATGTGAGACTCGTGTTCCGTAAATTTGGCTTGCACCAGGTAGAGCTCGCGCGCGACACCGGCGTCGTCCCGCGTGATGTGGAAGGCATCGATGCCGAAGTCGAATGAGCCGTCGGAGGACTGGCGGCACGCCTCCTCCTCCGAGAGGTGAAACCGGTGCTGCAGGTACCATGGAGCAAAGCAATCGGCGTCTTGTTCGCCGTATCCTTCGCGTGCGCGAAAGGTTGCGACGGCTTCGCGTACAAGCCTTGTGTTCATGGTGTGCAACGGTACAGCATTTCGGAGCACGTGTCACGCGACGAGGTCTAAATCGTGCCTGATCGAAGTCACGATGCGGACGGGGATGGGAAGGCGCCCGTGCCCGTTGGGAAGCCCGGCCCCGAGGACGAGCAGCCGCCTGAGCCGTCAATCGCGGCGGATCGGATCGCTCGCCGCGGGTTACGTCATCGAGAGTAGGCAAGCCGGCTTGGTAGGGGCGGTGCGTGTGTCGGGTGTCGCGCGGTGCGGGAGGCGTCCGTAGGTTGTTCGATACGGTGGAGGGTGAAGCCCTCGCCGTTGTACAGGGGTGACCGGTGGCGGGGTTGGTCGCGACCATGCGCGTTTCCAAGGATTCGGTGGGCGTCCTGGTATCGAACGGCACAAGGGACAGGAGAGGCGCCACTGCCGCGGCCTGCGTGATGCAACGCAAGGGCGGATCAACGCAAGAGGGGATGCACAGCAGTCTTTCGATAGAACACAACGTGCGCATCGAGGATGCTCATGCTTCGAACCCGCGGGAGGTGCCGCCGTGCTGTTTGCTCGCGGATGCGGGTCGGCCGTTGCCCGGTAGCCTGCCTTTCGAGCGGCGACGAAGATGTTCGGGGCGCCTAGGGGCGGCGAGGGACTTCGAGGGGGTACGGGGGAGACGACGAGGAGGGCCACCCCCGCTCGGTCCGATGCAGCCGCGCATTCCCACCCTCAAAAACCGAAGTCGATGCCCCGCGCCCTGTGCACGCAACCGGCGGCGGCGAGCATGCGCCGCTCCCGCAGATCCATGGCGACGGCTCCGCAGGTGGTCACGCCATGGGGCTGTGCGGGACTCGACAAATGGGTGCAGACGCTACGCGGATAGCCGTCATGGGAGCCGAGTCGCTCCCACAGCGCCTCGCGATCCCGAGGGGGGTGCAGGCGCACGCTTTGCGACAGCCACGCGTAGCGCTCGAGCGTGGTGCTCTCGACGCCGATCGCGCTGACATCCCCGACGGGCGAGCCCGGCAGGCAGTGATTGGTGTGCACGTACGCATGCGCATGGGGGACCGCGCGTGCATCGAAGACGACGGCTTTGCGCGTTCCGCTCGTCTCGATCCCGAACGCATCCGCGTCGTCGGCGCAGAGATAATGGTGGCCGGAGCCGAGCGGAGCGTGCAGAACCACGTCGCGCGCGGCCACGGCGGACCGCTCGCGCAGCGCGCGGCGCACGAGCGCCGGCCAGACCACCCCGATGCGGGCGTCGAGACTCTTCAGATTGTTGATGCACACTGCGACGCCTGCGGCGTTCAGGCCCGTCATGCCGAGGCAGCCCGTCAGGGAAAGGCACCAGGCCGCCGGCCCGTCGGGCCCCTCCGGCACCCCGAGCATCATGACGTAGGGAGCCGCCGAACCGTGCATGTCCCACGTCTGGCCCGCGAGGGCCCGGCCGTCGCGTCCCCGGGCCCAGAGGACCGAGCAGTCCTCGTCGGCGGGCAGACGGGCCGGAACGAGGTCGCGCAGGTCGGTGTAGTGATTGAGCACCACGATCGCTTCCGGCGCGAGCCCGGCGCCCTGCGCAATGCCCTCGAGCTCTTCGGCGAGCCGCTCGTCGAATCGCCGCAGCGGCGCGAGGTGGCGACGAGCCACCGCGAGCACTTCGCCCTCGTCCCGAAAGGCGCCGAGCTCGACCGTCAGCGCCGTGCGGATGGCCGCGATCTCGGCGATGAGCGGGCGGAACGCCTCTCCGTGCGCCTGGCCCCGCGCGCGCGGCCCGAGCTGCGGCGGCAACTCGAAGACCCTCACGGGAGCGCTCCGCGCACGGCTCGCGACAGCCGCGCGACGTCGTCGGGCGTCGCGTCCAGGGGCAACACCACCGGAAAGGCTCCGTGGGGCCACGCCCGCGTGCGGATTCCCCGTGCGGCGAGCTGGTCGACGAGCGACGGGGTCCGGGAACCGGCCTCGACCACGCGGTAGACTCCCGCACCGCGCACGCGCAGCCCCGCCGTCCGAAGCGGCTCGAGTGCCTCGTCGAGCGCCTGCCCGAGCGTGGCCACATCCCGGTTACGCGTGGCGCGCAGCTGATGGACCACCCGGACGGCCGAAAGCTCGTCCCCGTCCCACGTGCTCACCAGCGTCAGAGGCGCCGAGACGAAAAAGCGGTCGGCGACGTGTACGAAACCCACCTGCCCGCCGCCCCACCACACGAGCGCGTCCGGAACGAAGGCTCCGACGCTGGAGGCGAACGGCCAGTGGCCCGCGCGTCCGTAGGCACTCGCGGTCTCGACGAGCACGACGGGAATCCGCGTGCGCCGTCGCCACGTCTCGAGCGCCTCGAGATGCTCCGCCTCGAGACGCTTGCCGGTGCGCTCTTGCAACGGCTCGAGCCACAGCCCGATCACCTCGTCGGCCCCGCCCGCGGCGCGCACCGCGTCGTCGAGCGCCACGAGCCATGGCTCGACGCCCACGTCGGCCGGGTGCGGCACCCGGCTCCATGCGTCGAAGTAGGCGGGCCCCGCACGATGTACCTCGGGATCGCTGAGCGAGCGCGCGGCGGCCGTGGTGTGGCCGACGTAGCCGCCCTGCAGCCCGAGCGCCGTGCGGGCGCTCTTGCGGTGCCAGCGCAGCGCGCGCAGCGACTTGTCGAACGCCTCGTCGCGACTCGAGGTCAGGTACAGATGGGGCAAGCGCGGACTGAGCGCGCCGAGGTATTCGACCGCGCGCACGAGGGCCGGTGTGACGTAGTTCGAAATCGTGATCTTGCTTACAGCCGGGCCGAACAGCGCCCCGCGCGCACACGCCTCCTCGAGCGAGGCGGGAGCACGCGCGAGGGGCGCGGCGATGGCGCCGGCGACGTCGAGCTCCGTCGTCGACGTGTCCGTCGAGGGCGACTCGCTCGAGGCCGCCGGTGCATAGGGCGGAAGGGCGATTCGGTAATAGATGGCCTCTGCTTCCGCCTCGCCGTACTGACCACGCAATCGAAACAGCTCGTATGCCCCCAGGGCGCGATCGATGCGCCACATCGCCTCGGCGTGACCGACGCGTACGCGACCCGCGACGAATCGGTAGCGCGCGTCTCCCCGCCCGTCGCGCATCGAGGCGGCGTGCTCGAGCTGGGCGCGCTTGAGCGCGCGGCCGAGCCCGCTGCCCTGCAAGTCGGGCTCGACGACGACGGAGACCGAATACAGCGTGTCGTGCGCACCCCAGCGCGAGTCGCGTCGCACCCCTTCGATCTCGCCGCATCGCTCCAGCGGCAACCCGAACGCGAATCCGACCGGGCGCAGCGGCTCGCCGGCCGCTCGGCGTTCGGCCACAACGACGAGGCCGTCCGGATCGTCGAAGCACGCGCGCAGCCGCCCTTCCGGCTCGCGGCGAGCAGGCTCGAAGACGCGCGCCTCGAGGGCCATGGCCGCCGCGACGAGCACGTCGCGCTCCGCTCGCTCGGCGCGCCGCAACGCGATGTCGTTTTGCATGGCGGGGCGAGGCTCTGGGGCGACTGTCGCCGAAGCAGTCGCCGAGGGACGGTCCGCCACGCGGGGCGCGGGAACGTCCTCCCACGCGGGCGGCGTGCGACCGGGATACGCCTCGAGCCAGGCGAGCGCGCGCGCGATCGACTCGAACAACGCGTCGATCTCGGCGTCGCCGAACGCGAGAGACAACCGGTAACGCGCGGTGCGGCTGCCCGCACCGAAGACGACTGCGCCGCGCCAGAACCGCTGGCCAAGAAACGCGTCCAGATGAGCCGGGCTCGGCAAGTCGAACGCAAAGGCGTGGCCGCGTCCTCGCGGGTCGCCCACGAGCGATTCGAAGCGTCGCGACAACGTCTCGAGATGCGCGCGCACGCGGCGTTCGATCTGAGCCGTCCGATCGCGTCGGGACGCGACGAGCTCGGCGTGCAGCAGTCCGCGCACGAGCGAGGCCGTCTGCACCGCCGTCGGCTCCGGATCCTCGAAGCGGCTCATCACCACCCCGAGCTGCGCGCGCTTGGCGAACGTGACCGCGTCCGGGCCATCCGGCGCGCCCTGCGCATCGACGAGGCCGAACGCCGAATGCCACGCGAACGGACCGCCGAGGCCGAAGCCCGTCTGGACCTCGTCCATCACGAGCGGCACGCCGGCGCGCCGCGTCAACCAGCGCAATGCGCGAAAGAACCGCGCCGTCGCATACCGGTCGCCGCCCTCCGACTGCATCGGTTCGACGATCACGGCGAAGTGCTCCCCGCGGCCCAGCCGTTCGTGCACCGCGAGCAACACGCGCGCCTCGGCGGCGAGCAGGGCATCCGGCCCCGCGGCCGCCGCGCGCAAGGTGCGCTCGATGTCCCCTCGGCCGAGCCCCTCGCGCCAGCCTTCCGGCTCGGCCGGTTCGGGCTCGTGCGGCCTGCTCCAGACCGGGAACGGCACGTAGTCGACCTCGTGGCCCGCGATCTCGAAGGGCGTGCGCTTGGCCGGATTGTGACTGGCCATCAGCGACAGCAGCGTGCGACCGTGGAAACTGCCCTCGAAGGCCAGGACGCGCCGTCTTCGCGTCTCGTGCGCGAACGCGAGCCGACACAGCGCGAGGGCCTTCTCGGTGGCCTCGGCGCCGGAATTGACGAACGAGACGTGCGGCAATCCCGGAACGAGCTCGCGCAGTCGCTTTGCAAACGCCTCGGCTTCGGGCCCCGCGACGGCCGTGGTATCGGGCGCGCGCAGCAGAGAACGCCCGAAACGCCCGTCGAAGTACGCCTCGACGACCGGATCGGGCGCGAACCCGGCCGGCAACGTCGCCGTCTGGCTCATCGCGTCGAGCACCGACAGTGGCTCGTCGTCGACCGAGACGAGCCACGGCCCCACACTGCGCAGCGCGTCGAAGACGGGAGGCTTTTTGTCGCGCGGCATGCGGTCGGCGCCGTAGAGGCGGCGCAGGAGCTCCTCGCTGCGTGGCAAGACGCCACCTCGAGGAAGCCGGAATCCGAGCGGTCGCGGCGCCTCGAGCAGCGTCCGGCGACACTCCGCGCGTTCCTCCTCGTCGTGCAGTCGCTCGAGCGCGTCCCAGTCCGGGGGCGGCAACTGCGCCGCGAGCAGCGGGTGCGCCGCGAAGACCCCGGGCAGGTTTTCCTGCACGGCCACGGGAATCGCGAGATTGCGCGGCGCATGGCTGCCCGCAGGCCGGAAGTTGCCGCTGCGGCCGACTCCTCCGAACGGCAATCGAGGGGAGGCTTGATTGGTCGAACGGTTCCAGTTCAGGATGCCGACGCGCAGGGCGTGGTAAAAGCGCTCGTACCGCGGCCGGCTGCGCGTAAAGATCGCGTGCGCCAGGCCCCATGGCGAGCGCTGGATCCACGCGATCGCTTCTTCGTCGTCGTCGAACGCAATGACCACCACGTCGGGCCCGAACAGCTCTTCGTCGGTGTACCCGGGCACGTGCCGCACCCCGTCCGGCAATCGATGCAGGGTCGGCGCGACGAACTGCCCGCCGACGGGCGCATAGCCGCGCGCCA
>JANWZI010000071.1 GCA_025054695.1 Myxococcota bacterium
TGTCCGGAGTCCGAGCCCGAGTCCGGAGTCCGAGACGAGACCGAGCCCGATTCGAAGCCCGGTTCCGCGTCCGCGCCTCACCCCCGGGTCATCCGCCTCGGTCAGACCGAGAAGCTCGAGCCGCAACCGCAGGAACCGCGCGCGTTGGGATTGATGAACTTGAAGCCTGCCCCATGAAGGCCCTCGACGTAGTCGATCTCGGTGCCCTCGAGATACTGGGCGCTCATCATGTCGATGTAGAGCTGGACGCCGTGGGACTCGACTTTCTGGTCGAACTCGTTCGACTGGTCGTCGAAGTACAGATCGTAGGTAAATCCCGAGCAGCCTCCGCCGATGACCTTGACCCGCAGCCCCTGACCGGCGAGCCCTTCGGCTTCCTGGATCTCGCGCACCTTGGCGGCCGCTTTCTCGGTGAGGGCAATCATGGATCGAACCTCCAGGCGCACTATAGTTCGCGGCAGCCGCCGTGGCCAGTGCGCGCGGGGCATCGACGCCGCGAACCGGAGCGCGCCGGGCGCTCGTGACCGGAGCGGGAGCTCGAGTGGGCGCCGCCATCGCGGTCCGGCTCGGTGGCACGGGCAGTCGAGTTGCCGTCCACTACCACGGTTCGCGCGCGGGGGCCGAGGAGACGGTCGCGCGCATCGAGGCGCTCGGAGGCGAGGGCTTCGTGCTCCGCGCGGACCTGCGCGACCGCCGCGAGGCGCGTGCTCTGGTCGACGCCGCCGTCGAGCGGCTGGGGGGGCTGGACCTTCTGGTCGCGAGCGCGGCGAGCTTCGAGGCGGTCGACGTCGACGACGTCGACGACGACGCGTGGGATCGGTCGCTCGATCTCGACCTTGCCTCGCCTCATGCGCTCGCGGCGCGCGCGGTTCCCGCCCTCCGCGCATCCGGTGGATGCATCGTGTTCATCACCTGTGCCAGCGTGGTGCGCCCGCTGCGCGGGCACCTTCCCTACGTGGTGAGCAAGGGAGGCCTGTCGCACCTGACGCGCACGCTTGCTGTGGAGCTCGCGCCGCTCGTCCGCGTCAACGCGGTGGCGCCGGGCACGGTGCTGCCGCCCCCCGGATACTCGAAGGAGCAAGTCGAGCGGCTCGCGGTCCGAACGGCGCTCGGACGCATCGGGACGCCCGAGGACGTCGCCGATGCCGTCGTGTTCCTGGCCGATGCCCCCTTCGTGACGGGAACCGAGATCGTGGTCGATGGCGGCGCGAGCTTGCTGGAGTGACCGCGGCGGTCGGGTGGTTCGATGTCGGCGAGGGGCGCGGTTTCCGAGCCGAGCTGGGACTCGGGATTCGGACCTCGAGGCTCGGACTTGAGCGCGCGCGTGGCGTCCGCCCGGCTTCCATTCTGCTCGAAAACGCAGCTCGACGCCCACTCGCGCCGAGCGCCTGGCGCGGCAACCCGTTGCACGCGGCCGGACGGCGCCAGTACGCTATCTTCGCGTCGGTGGCGGGTCGGGTCCGTTGCGGGCTGGTGATCGCCCTTGCACTGAGCGCGTGTGCGCAGGGAGGAGGCCGGGGCACCTCTCGGCGCGGCGGTGGTGGGGGGCTGGACGCGTCCGTGGATGCGGGGACCGACGCCCTCGGTACGGACGGAACGAGGGACGCTACGATGACTCCCGCCGACGCGTTCGAGAACGACGGTTCCAACGTCGACTCCGGCAGTGGCGCCGACGTCGGAGTCGACGCGCGGGTGGAGGATGGCGCCGCATTGGATGTGGGCCCTGCGGACACGGGAGTGGACGTGGGAGTGGACACAGGGGCGGACGCGGGTCTTCTGCCCGATGCCGGCACGATGGACGCTGGCTGCCGCTCGGCAGCGGATTGCGCGGATCGCCGGGCCTGCAATGGCACTGAGAGGTGCGTGGCGGGCGTGTGCATGCCGGGAGTGCCCGTCGCGTGCGACGATGGCATCGACTGCACCGTCGACTCGTGCGTCGAGCCGGCCGGAACGTGCATGTTCAGCCCGGACGACACGCGCTGCCCGGCCGGCTTGCGTTGTAACGCCGTGATGGGATGCACGCGCTCGACGATGTGCGCCGAGTCGCCGTGTCGTCTCGTCGCCCCGCAATGCGGCTGCCCGTCGGGTCAGGGCTGCTACAACATGGCCGACGGGACGCGCTACTGTGCGTCGGCCGGCACGCGAACGACCGGAAGCGCCTGCACGGCGGTCAATCAGTGTCGTGCGGGCGACACGTGCGTCGCACTCGACCCGATGACGGGCATCTGTGTGCACTACTGCGCCACCGATGCCGATTGCAGCGGCGCCGGGGCGCTGTGCATCCTCGAGTTGTCGGACGGCGGTGGCGGCACGCTACCCGGCATCCGATTGTGTACGCGGTCGTGCGATCCGATCACGGCCAGCGGCTGTCCGGCGGGAACGACGTGTCAGATCTTCCGCGAGGCGGCGGGGGCGATGCGGTGGCTCACCGATTGCGCCGTTCCCGTCGGCATGCGGCGCCAGGGTCAGCCGTGCGATCCGATGACGCTGCCGTGCGATCGGGGCTTCGTGTGTCTCGACCCGGACGGATCCGGGCCGAGGAGTTTGCAGTGTCTTCGCTGGTGCGACGCGACCCGGGGCACGGGCTGCGCGCTCGGCGAGACGTGCTTCGGATTCATGACGCCCGTCGTGATCGGTACCGTCGAGTACGGTGTCTGCTTCGCGGGTTGACCGCGGCGGCAGGGTTTCTCGACCGCCGCTTCGGGCGTCGTTTCGGGTTCGTTTCCGATTCGAGGTCGAGTAGTGCGAATGCCGAAAGCGCGGCGCGGTCAGCCGAGCGCGTCGATGTCGATGGAAGCGCGGCGTACGGGGGCACCGACGCAGGTAAGGTGGAGCCGTTCGCGTCGAAGCAGGCCGCGGGCGAGCTCGCGAAGCCGGCGGGGGTGGACCTGCTCGATGTCTCGGACCAGGGACTCGATCGTGTACGGGAGACGGAACAGGGTGGTGGTCGCGTAGAACGTCGCGACCCCGAGGTCGTCGTCGAGGCTCGTGCGCATTTGGAACGCGTAGCGGCGGCGCGCGCGTTCGAGCTGCTCGTCGGACGGAAGGGCGTGCTTCAGGTCGCGGCATAGGGCCAAGATCTCGCGTACGACGGCCGCCGTCTTGCGGTGCTCGACCGCGGTTCCGAAGTCGAGCACCCCCGTGTCCTCGAAGACGTCGAGCCGTGCCCACGCGTCGTAGGCGAGCGCTCCCTCGGTGCAGACGCGTCGGTGCAAGGGTGAGCTCATGCCGTCGTCGATCACGCGGCGCAACAGCTGCAGCGCCGTCGCCCGTGCGTCGCGCTCGCCGAAGGTCGGGAAACTGATGCGGACGTCGGTCTGGCTTCCGCGACTGGAAACGAAGCGGAAGCGAGGGCCGTTCGAGGTCGGTCGGGGGGCGGGGCGAGGTCGCAGGCGTCGGCCGGGGGGCAGGTGGCGGAAGGCCGAGGCGGCGCGTCGGAGCACGCGTGCCGGTTGCACCGGACCCGCGATGGCGAGCGCGGCATTGCGCGCGGTGTAGTGACGGCGCAGGAACGCGCGCAGCAGGCGGGGACCGAAACGCCGAATGTTGCCCGCCCGGCCCTCGATCTTGAAGCCGAGCGGATGGCCGCCGAACAACAGACCGCGCGAGACGTCGTCCGCGTCGACGTCGCGTCCCTTCTCGTCGAGTCCCTCGAGCATCTCCTCCCGCACGATTTCGCGCTCGATCTCGATGTCGCCGAGGCGCGGGCTGCTCATCATCTCGCCGAGCAGCTCCAGGCCGTCGGCAAGCGCCTCGGGGGGCAGCCGGAGCTGGTACTGGGTGAAATCGACGTGGGTCGAGGCCGTCAACGACGCGCCGAGGTTTTCGAAGGCCGCGTTGAGCGCGTACAGCGAAGGTCGTCTCGTCGTTCCGCGGAACAGCAGGTGCTCGACGAAGTGACTGATGCCGTTGGTCTGGGGGCGCTCGTAGCGGGAGCCCGCTCGCACCGCGAAGACAACGGAGGTCGAGTGCAGGTGCGGCAGCGGCGCGACGGCGACCTCGAGGCCGCCGGGCAGGCGCGAACGGACCAGACGAATTGCGCGTTCAGCGTCCACTTTCATCGCTTCGCTCGTCGGGACCCTCGGACGTCGCCGATTCGTACGCGAGCAGCTCGTCGTTGCGGCGGATCGCCCCGTCTGCTTCGGCTTCGCGCCGCAGCTCGGCGACGAGCAGACGCATGGCCTCCTGGGTTCGGCGCCGTCGGAGCTGCTCGGCAAGGCGCAGGCGCTCGTCCGGCGTGAACTGCTCGCGCCGGGCGTGCGTCCGCGCCGCGAGGCGTAGCGCATACCACGCGCCGCCGACCTCGACCGGCTCCGGGGCGACGGGGTTCTCCTCGGTCAAACCGAAGGCGACGCGAACGACGGTGCCGTCGTCGCCGGGCACGGGCTCGTCGGTCCGCCCGAAGGCGACCGTGCGATCCGCATGCGGCGCGAGCGGGTCGTCGGACTCGTCCTGGGACGTCGCGGTCGATTCGGACGTGCGCCCACTCTCCTCGGCGAGACGTCGCCGAAGCTCGTCGAGGCTCGTCCCGGCGCGCATCTCTTCGATCGCGCGCTGGGCGCGTTCCCGCGCGATCTGCTGTCCGCGCTCGCGCCGGAATAGATCCTCCGCGACCTCGCGCCGCACTTCGGCGTCGGGGACATCCCCCTCGCGCACGCCCTCGCACCGGATGATGTGGAAGCCGTAGCGCGTCTGCACGACGTCGGATAGTTGACCGGGCTCGAGCGCGAACATCGCCTCGTCGAACGACGGTTGCATGCGGCCGCGCGGGTTCCAGCCGAGATCGCCCCCGCGTCGCGCGCTCACCGTATCGTCGCTGTGCCGGCGTGCCAGCTCCGCGAAGTCCTCGCCCGCGCGGGCGCGGCGCAGCAGACTCTCGATGCGCGCACGCGCTGCCGCCCGCACCTGCTCGCTCGCATCTTCCGAGACGGAGACGAGAATGTGGCGAGCGCGCACCTGTCGCTCGAGCCCCCGGTAGCGATGACGCTGCCCCTCGACTTCCCGGTCGAGCCGCTCGCGGTGGGTATCCATCCACGCCTGCAGTTCGGCGTCGGCGACCCGCAGCGTGTCGCGATAGTATTCGGGTGAGAAGCGCGCGTATTCGAGCGTGGCCGTCTCGCGCTCCGCGACGAACGCGTCCCAGACCTCGGCCGGGCTCACCGTGACCGCTGCGGCGACCAGATCGCGCACGCGCTCCGCCAGCCGCTCCTCGACCTGCCAGCGGGTGAATTCCGCGACGCTGCGCCGCAAGCTGTACTGGATGAAGCCGCGCGCCGCCTCGAGGTCGAATCGATCTTGGGCATCGCGGAACGAGATGCGGCGCACGACGAGCCCCGGGGAGCCCGGGATCGTGTACGAAAGCGTCGCCAGGATCGTGCCGTCGCGCGCGAGCGTCTCGAGCGCCTCTTCCTCGCCGACCTGGAAACCGATGCGGCGCGCGTGCCGGGCGAGCAGCAGGCGGTCGACGAGCCCGTCGAGGACGAGCTGTCGCACCCCGAGCGCTCGCTGTTGCGCGACCGGCATCGCGTCGTAGCCGGCGAGCGTCATCACGGCTCGGAATTCACCTTCCGTGATGGTTTCGCCGTAGACCCGCACCGCGTAGCTCGTCGCGGTCAGTTGCCGCGAGGAGCACCCCTCTGCCTGCGGGCCACCGAACTGCAGCGCGAAGACAACGCACAGCAGCACGATGATGGCCCCGGCGACGTATCGGGACACCTTCTGGGCCAGCTTTTCGAGCATCGGCGGGTCCGACGGGGCGCGAAACTTAGAGCGGACGACGCGTCCGGTCCACCCCGCCGGGTGGAGCTCGCGTTCCGTATCCGAGTCCGAGCTCGGGCGGGCGTCCGAACCCGAGTCCGAGCCCGAGACCGAGTCCGAGTCCGAGTCCGAACCCGAGCCCGAGACCGAGTCGGAGTTCGCGTCCGCGCCCAAGCCCGAATCCGAGCCTGATTGTGGGTCGTGGCCGGTGCTCGACGCACGGAGCGGACGTGGCGGCGCCGGCCGTTGACGCCGACTCGACCGCCGGACGAACGTGCGCGCGTCGTGAACGCGCTGCCGCGGCGGCTGGTTCTCGCTTTCACCGGCCTGCTCCTCGCCCCGAGTGCGGGCTCGCCAATGCGAGCTCGAGCCGAGATGGTGCTCGTTCACGTAGAGGCTCGCGGTCGACCCACTCCGCCCGCAGCGCGGGTCGATCGATGGCGTCGATGGCTCGACGAGCAGGCGCGTGCGTCCGGGCTCCACGCCGTTCATTCGGCCGAGCAAGCCGGGCGGCAGTCGGACGAGGAGGAACCATCCGTGCCGCCCGACGCGCTCGCAGCCATCCGGCTGACCGAGGTTCTGCTCGTCGAGGCGCGCCGTCGTCTGGCGGCGCTGGAGCATCGCGAGGCGCTCGGGATGCTTGCCCGCGCCCGCGCGGCGCTCGAGGCGCGGGCGGACGTGCCCGGAACGGCGGTTTGGCTCGCCGAGGTCGAGGTGGCGACGGCCATCGCGGCCTACGAGATGGGCCTCGTCGCCCTCGCGCGCCAGTCGCTCGCACGCGCGGCGACGCTCGACCCCTCCCGCGAGCTGGGCGCTGCGGAGGTTCCGCCCGACCTGCTTCGTCTCGCGATGGACGTTGGTCGCGAGCAGGCGAGCGCGCCGGTGGCCGAGCTCCACGTCCGTTCGGATCCTCCGCTTGCGGTCGTCCACGTCGGCGATCTCGAGGTGGGCAGGACGCCGACGAAGCTGCGGCTTGCTCCCGGCCGGTATCTCTTGCGCCTTGCGGCCGCGGATCGCCGATCGTGGGCGACCCTGGTCGATGCCGTTCCCGGCTCCTCGGCCACCATCGAGGTGCGTCTGTCGCCGCATCCCGTAGCCGAAGCCCGCGGGGCGCTCGAGGGCGCTCTTCGTGGGGCCGATCCACGCGCCGTCGAGTCGGCACTTGCCGAGCTGGGACGCTTCGATGCGGAGCCGCGACGTGCGTGGCTCGGCATCGTCGGTCCGGGAAGCGGCGATCGGCTCGTCCTGTTGCGCTGCGACGTGCGGGGCTGCGGCCCGCCCCTGCGTGTTCAGGGCGGGCGCCAAGCGCCCGAGCTCGTCGACGCGGGCCCGCCCGAGGCGGCGAGCGAGGCGCTCGGTGTGGAGTGGGATCGTGCGCTTGCCTGGCTCGTGCAGCGAGAAGGCGGGGCTCGGACCGTACCACGCGCGCGATCTCGCCCGATTCCGATGCATCGGCGCTGGTGGTTCTGGGCGGCGGGCACGACCGTGGTGGCGGCTCTCGTCGCGGGGGTGGCCTGGCTCACGCGTCCGGAGCCGGAGACGCGACGTCGCATCGAGGTCGGGTTCGGCGAGGGGTGGTGAGGGGTGCCTCGAGCTCGGGCTCGGACTCGGGCTCCAGCTTGGCCTCGGTCTCGGACCCCGACTCCGACTCGGCCTCGGACTCGGGCTCGGACTCGGTCCCGATCTCGGACTCGGGCTCGGACTCGGTCTCCGACGCGGGCTCGGACTCGGCCTCGGCCTCGGACTCGGTCCCGGTCTCGACCTCGGTCCCGGTCTCGGACTCGGTCTCGGACGGCAACTCCGACTCAAACTCGGACTCGTGTTCCGCTCCGTGCAACCGGCGCAGTCAGGATCGCGGCGTCTCATTCGACGTCGGTTCGAGGACCAGGACCGTGCGGCCGGGGACGTCGAGATCCGGGCCGACGATCGACGCGTCGGCGCAGAGCTCGGGACCGGTCGAGATCAGGACGCGCCAGCGTGCCGTGCCATCCACCGGCAGCCGGAAGGGCACGCGGTCCTCGTGCGCATTGAACAGTACGAACCAGTGCGTGGAGGGCGCGGCGCCGCACGTCTCGGCGTCGACTTCGAGTCGCAGCATCACGGCCCGCGCAAAGTCTGCGTTCCAGTCCGCAGCTTGCATCGGGACGCCGTCGGTTCGGAGCCAGCGCATCGCGGCGCCCCCGTGGTGCAGCGCTCGGGCGCGCGCGCGCAGCCGCGCGAGCGTGCGCACGAACCGGAGCAGTGCGACGTCGGCCCCTCGCCAGTCGATCCACGTGCGCGGATCGTCGTGACAGTACGCGTTGTTGTTGCCGTATTGGGTGCGCCCCATCTCGTCGCCCGCGAGCAGCATGGGCGTGCCGCGCGACAAAAACAGCGTCGCGAGGAAATTGCGTTGTTGCCGGGCGCGGACGGCGAGGATGCGGGCGTCGTCGGTGGGCCCCTCGACGCCGTAGTTGCACGAGCGGTCGTCGGAGGCGCCGTCGCGATTGTCCTCTCCGTTGTCTTCGTTGTGCTTGCGGGCGTAGCTGACAAGGTCGCGCAGGGTCATCCCGTCGTGGCAAGCCACGAAGTGGACGCTCACCCAGGGACGGTCTGCGGACCGTGCGAAGACGTCGGCCGAGCCCTCGACGCGTCGGGCCAGATCCCGCACCGTCGCGCGTCGCGCACGCCAGTAGTCACGAACGTCGTCGCGGTACCGGTCGTTCCATTCCGCGTAGTCCGGCGGCATCTGCCCGAGTCGGTACCCGTCGGGGCCCAGATCCCACGGCTCGGCGATGAGTTTGACCTCGCGCAAGACGGGATCGGCGGCCAGAGCCGCCAGAAAGCCCCCGTCGGGCTCGTAGGCCAGCTCTCCGCGGCCGAGTGCGACGGCGAGATCGAGCCGGAAGCCGTCGACGCCGACGACCTCGACCCAGTGGCGCATGGCGTCGAGCACGAGCCGACGGGCTGCCGGGCGTCCGAAGTCCAGACTATTGCCGCAACCGCTGAAATCGATGCACCGACGTGTGTCGACCGCATCGAGACGGTAGAAGGCCGCCTGATCGAACCCGCGAAGCGACAAGGTCGGCCCGTCCGCGCCGCCCTCGCAGCTGTGATTGTAGACGGCGTCCACGACGACCTCGATCCCCGCTTCGTGCAGCCGCGAGACGGCTTCGCGCAGCTCGCACAGGGCGGTGTGCGCGCCTCCGCGTGCGTATTCGTCGTGCGGGGCGAGAAACGCCAGGGGACTGTAGCCCCAATAATTGCGCAGTCCGCGCTCGACCAGATGGCGGTCGTGCACGAAGCGAGCGACCGGCATCAGCTCGACTGTCGTGATGCCCAGCGCGAGCAGATGCTCAACGATGGCCGGATGCGCAAGTCCCGCGTAGCGGCCGCGCTCGGCCTCCGGGACGGCGGGATGCCGGGCGGTCAGTCCCTTGAGGTGGGCTTCGTAAATGACGGTGCGTTCCCAAGGCACCCGGGGGCGCGGCGCGTACGGGGGCAACGCTCGCACGTCGACCACGATGCACCGCGGAACGAACGGGGCCGAATCGGTCGGATCGGGCTCGTCCGGCGCGCCTCGACGGTGCCCGAGCGTCGCGTCGCTCCAGACGACAGGGCCCTCGACCGCCAGCGCCCAGGGATCGACGAGGAGCTTGGCCGGATTGCAGCGATGCCCGCGGCCGGGATCCCACGGCCCGTGCACGCGGTACCCGTAGCGCTGGCCCGGTTCGACGCCCGAGACACGCACGGTCCACCAACCCGACGGCTCGCCGCGAGGGGTGCCGACGGGGTCGAGGTCCACGCGCTGCTCGTCGCCGGACGCGCCGAACAGGCACAGCTGAACGCGCTCCGCGACGGACGACCAGACCGTGAAGCGCGTGCCGCCTCCGTCGGGATGCGCGCCCCGGGGCCAGGGACAGGGTGGCAAATCGTCGACGCGCGCGGTGCTCAACGGCAGACGGCCCCGCCCGCTGCGACGTCGAACACGCACGACTGACCGCATGCGCCGCAGTCGCGCATGCGCACGGACCCGCCCTCGCACCACCGTGCGATGTCGCGCTCGCACCGCCCCGTCATGCCGAGCATCTCGCACGGAACGGGCGGCTCGGGCCCCGGGCCCTCGGGCGTCGGTCCGGTGAACCCCTCGATCCACGAGCGTTGGGCGTCGGTGCGGCTGAAGTTGTCGCGCCCGACGCAGGACGGATCGCCGAAGCTGAGCGCACCGGCCACGCGGACCGACCCATCGGAGGCCGTGACGAATACGGGCCCCCCCGAATCGCCGAAGCAGACCCCGCGTCGCCCCTGGCCGTCGATCGTCAGCAGGGTGCTCGAGACATCGACGATGGGCTCAGCCGTGAAGTACCGTGTCCCGGTATCGCCGCGTTCGGTCTGGCCGTAGCCCGCCGCCTCAGCCGTCCGGCCGATCCAGCTGCGGTCCATGCGCTCGGTGAGGATCCGTACCGGGACGATGCCCGGGATCGCGGCGGTCGCGTCACGGTCGAGCTCGACGAGCGCCATGTCGACGCTCGGATGATCGACGAGCCGGCGCGCGCCGAGCCGGATGTCGGGGCGTGCCGGATCGCGACCGAACGAAACGACGGTCGACGAGGCGGAGCCCCCGGTGCAGTGACTCGCCGTCAGCACCCAGCGCGGGGCGATGAGCGCGCCGCTGCACAGCCCGCCGCCGACGCTCACCATCGCGACCGCGAGGATCTCCCCCTCGGACATGGGGACCGCCGTGGGACGCAACGTGCCGTGGAATACCGGGGCGAGCGTTCGCAAGTCACCGCACTCGTCGCGCGTCACGCCGCCGTCGGTGCGTGCGTCGGGCCTCGCCGCGTCGTCCGGGCTCTGGCCTCCGCCGTCGGGCATCGGGATCACGCCCGCGTCGGGTCTCGGCGGAGCGTGCGAAAGGCCGGTGGGGCCGACCCGTCCGGTGCATCCGATGGCCACGACCATCAGCAGTCGCGTGACGGGCCACATCGACGGTCAGTCTACAGCAAGCGATGTGCCCGGAAATTCGTCACGTGGTTTCCAGACGCGGGGGAGCCTAGGCCGATCCAGCCGAGGTCGGTCGTCGGCGGCATGTGGACAGGGATGGAGCACGCGCGTCTCGAGCAGCCCTCCGTTGGGCTCGATGCGCGGCGGCGCGGCTCGCGCCGTGCGAGCCCGGCCGTTCATGCCATCGCGGACCCGACGAAGCGAGCCTCGTCTTCGCCGCACGGAGCAACCCGCCCGGCTTGTGCCCGCGTCGGCTTGTCAGTCCGCGCTCACCCTGCGATCCTCGAGCGCGGGCGGGATGGCTTCGCGATGAAGGTGAACCTGCGCAAGACGCTGTTCATCCTGCCCAACCTCTTCACGCTCTCCTCGGTCTTCTGCGGACTGTTCGCGCTGCTCACCTGCACGACCGACCCGGACGCCGACGCGTTCCACCGTGCCGCGCTGCTCGTAGTCTTCGCGATGTTCTTCGACGCCATCGACGGGCGCGTCGCTCGCCTGACGCGGACGCAGAGTGCCTTCGGCGTGCAGATGGACTCGCTTGCCGACATCGTCTCTTTCGGCGTCGCGCCGGCGGTGCTCGTGTACCGCTGGTCCCTCGAGCCGCTGGGCTGGGTCGGCGTGCTCGGCTGCTTCGCGTTCGTCGCCTGCGGCGCCATCCGCCTCGCGCGCTTCAACGTGCTCTCGATGGGCGAATCGGGCGCGCCGCGCAAGCCCGGCAAGTACATTCTCGGCCTTCCGATCCCTGGGGCTGCGGGCATCCTCGTCTCGCTCGTCGTCGCCAATCACGCCGTGGCGGGGAGCCTGCCCGCGCTGCGCTGGGTCGTGCTCGCGGTGGTGCTCGTGCTCTCGTTCTTCATGGTGAGCACGATCCGCTTCCGTTCCTTCAAGGACGTCAAGCTCTCCCCGCGCACGGTCGCGATGGTGCTCGTCGCGCTCGGCAGCGCGGTGGCCATCTCGTTGCGCTTCCACCCCTCGTTCGCCCTCGTCTGGCTGCTCGCCTGCTACGTCACGATCGGGCTCGTCGAAACGTTCCTCGACTTGTCGCGGCGCGTGACGCGGCGTGCACCGCGCTCCCGCGTCGTCCGCGCGGCGGACGGGACGCGCGGGCCGAGCGCCGAGCCGTGAGGGGCTCCGGTCGCCCTGGTCGCGGGCGGATCGGCGCAGCGCTCGGAGTCGTTGTGCTCGGTGGGTGCGGCGGCGCGGAAACGGCGCTCGAGCGTAGCTGCGCGGGCGAGCGCATCGCGGCGTGCGCGCCGTTCGCGTACGCGGTCGTTCGCGTGGCCTCGCTCACGCCCGACGGTGTCCGGGTCTCGGACCCCACCGCGCGGGTGCAGGTGCACGTCCAGCTCGCAACCTGCGGTGCACGCGCTCCATCGGCCCCCCGGGTGCGGCTCGTCGCGCTCGGCCCTTCCGCCGGGATCGCGGACGCGAGCGGCGAGGGCACCGCGGTGGTTCCTCTCGCCGAGCTTGCCGACGACGGGGCGACGGCGGGCGATCCCGTCGCGCGCGACGACACCATCGACGCGACGCTCGACAACCCCTTTTTCGGTGGCGTCGTGCCCGATTCGCGCCTGCGGTTGCGCTGGACACCGTTCGTCGACGGCTGTGAAGGCACGTCACTCGAGACCGATTACCGGGTCGGTCCCCGCTGGAGGCCTGCGGATCCGTAGCTCGGTGGACGTACGGTCGTCAGCGACAGGGCCGTTCGAGGGAGGGACGCTGCTCGCACCGGCCATCGATGCACAGTCGCAACGCGCCGCACCGTGCGCCGTCGTTGCAGTCCTCGAGGCGCTCGCAAGCCTGGCCCGGTCCGCGCGCGGGCACTTCCGGCTCGCGCGGGCAGCCTCCCGACGCGAGCGACGCGAACAGGCTGCATGCGGCAACAGCGCGTCGCATCGGGCGCTATCGTAGCGCGCGGGGTCACCGAAACGCGACGCGAGCCCCGCCCCGACGACGCGTCGGGATCCGAGACCGAGACCGAGTCCGAGCCCGAGTCCGAGCCTGCGTTCGAGCCCGAGCCCGTGCCCGAGTCCGAGATCGATTCCGATTCCGATTCCGAGTCCCAGTCCGAGCCCGAGTCTGAGCCCGAGCCCGAGTCCGAGTCTGACCCCGAGTCCGACGGTCCCGGTCAGTCTCCCGCAGACTCGTGCTCGTCTTGACCGAGAATCCCGTACTCGCGCAGGCGCCGGTAGAAGGTGCGTCGCGGCATACCCAGCGCACGCGCCGCGCGGACGCGGTTCCAGCCCTCGGCGGCGAGCGCGGCAAGGATGCGCCGACGCTCCTCGGCCTTGAAGTCCGACAGCGACTGCGGCAGCGCCGAGCCGTCTCCCGAGTCGCGTTTGAGCGCCGCCGCCTCGCCCGTTGCGGGCCGGGTCGCTCCGAACCGGAGGTCCTCTGCCTCGATGACCGGACCGGACGACAGGACCCAGGCGCCGTGCAGCACGTGCTCCAGCTCGCGCACGTTGCCGGGCCAGCTATGGCTCATGAGCCGTCGCATCGCGTCCGCGGACAGGCGCCGGCGTGGGCCGCCTTCGCGCTCGGCGATGCGCGCGAGCAGGTGCTCGACGAGCAAGGGCAGATCCTCCAGCCGCTCGCGCAGCGGGGGGAGTCGGATCTCGACGACGTGTAATCTGTAATACAAATCTTCGCGGAACCGTCCGCGTGCCACTTCGTCGGCCAGGCGCCGGTGGCTCGCGGCGACGACGCGGACGTCCACGCGCTCGTCGCGGTCGCCGCCCACCGGTCGGACCGTGCCCTCCTGCAGCACGCGCAACAGGTCCACCTGCATCTTGGGCGGCATGTCGCCGATCTCGTCGAGGAACAGCGTGCCCCCGTCGGCCCGGGCGACGAGCCCGCGCTTGTCGCGGTCGGCGCCGGTGAAGGCGCCGCGCACGTGTCCGAACAGCTCGCTCTCGAGCAACGTTTCCGGGATCGCAGCGCAGTTGACGGCGACAAACGGCTTGCGTGCCCGTGGGCTGGCGTAATGCAGCGCGCGGGCGACCATTTCCTTGCCGGTGCCGCTCTCGCCATGGATGACGACCGGCACGTGGCTCGGCGCGACGCGCTCGATGAGCTGGAAGACCGCGCGCATCGCCGCGCTGCGCCCGACCATGCCGTGCCGGTCGTGGCTCTGGCGCAGCGCATCGCGCGCCCCCACCAGCTCCACGCGCGTCACCTCGAGCACCCCGGTACGCGCGGACAGCACGCGTTCGAGCTCGGCGCGCGCCCGTTCGAGCTGCTCGTTGGCGGCCGTCAGCTCGCGCGTGCGTCGTTCGTTTTCGGCCAGCAGGCGCGCGTTCTCCATCGCGATCGCGGCCTGGTCCGCGAACGCGAAGAGCAGATCGAGATCTTCCTCGGCGAAACGGCCCCGGCGCGCGCGGTGCTCGAGGTAGAGCACGCCGATGGGTCCGGAGGGACTGCGTATGGGGAGGCAGGCGACGCTCTGCAACATCAAGTCGTGGACGCTGAGGAATTCGGAAACGCGTCGATCGGCGCGTGCGTCCACCGTGACGATGGGCTCGCCGTCGATGAGCACCGCCTCGGCGATGGAGCGGCTGAAGGCGGCGCGCGCTTCGCTGCCGGCGGCGGCGCGCACGGTGCGCGGCTCGAGCCGACCGTCGGGGCCCACGAGCAGCACGAAGCCGCGCTCGGCGCCCGACAGCTCGACCGCGGCGTCGGTGATGCGCTCGAGCAACCGGTCCAGATCCCGCTCGCTCGCCAGGCGCTTGAGCACCTCGAGCAGGCGCCGCATACGCTGTTCGATCGGAGGATGCGCGGGGGCGCCGTGCATCGAGGCCGCCTCGGTCGGTCGCGTCGCCCCACCGCCCGCGCGGCTCGTGCGTCGTCGCAAGGCCTGACGGCGCGGATCGCGCCAGAACGTCTCGCGCTCGTCGCGCGGGAGCCGGATCGCGAGCGCCTCGAGTGTCTCCATCGCCTCTTCGTCCGCGCGGCGCGCGAGCAGCTCCGCGCCGCGACGGTCGTGCGCCTCGCCGAGCGCGGCGAGGGCCCGCCACAGCAGGTCGTGCCGACGTGCCTCGCGCGCCTGCTGGACGACGCGCTCGAGCTCCGTCACCGCGCCTTCGGTGTCTCCCGTCGCGGCGCGCGCCCGGGCGAGCTGGAGGCGCAACGCGAGCTCGAGGTCCGTGAGCGCGTGCCGCTGGACGAGCCCGCGCGCCTCGTGCAGTCGAGAGGCCGCGGCGCTGGTCTCGGCCATGCCCCCCCGATCGAGCAGCACCTCGGCGCAATCGAGCAACGCCTCGCACAGCTCGCGGGGCTGGCCGAGCTCCCGGTAACGCGCGGCGGCTTCGTCCAGGCGCTGTACGGCGAGCTCGACGTCTCCGGTGCGTGCGGCCAGCTCCCCGAGCAGCCCCGTCGCCTGCGCCGCCACGAGCTGCAGCCCGGCGCGCAGGGCTTCGGCGCGCGCCTCCTCGGCGTGTGCGCGCGCCCGTTCGTAGGCGCCGAGCTGAATCAGCAGACCCGCGAGATTGGCGCGCGCTCCGATGGCGGTGGCCCATCGTCCCGACCGCCGTGCCCACTGGATCGCGAGCTCGTAGTGCTCGGCCGCCGCCGTTGGCTCACCCAGTTGCTGCAGCACGCCACCCAGGTTGTTGGCGTGCGAGGCCATCCAGGCCCGGTCGCCCAGTTGCTGCGCCGCCTGCAGACAGCGTGCGTACAGCTCGCGCGCGCGCTCGAGCTCCCCGGCACGTTGATGGTCGATGGCCAGATACGCGAGCGCCTGGGCCTCGTCCCGCGGCGAGCCCAGCGTGCGGGCGAGCGCGATCGCCTCCTCGGCGCGTGCGCGCGCCACCGTACGACGCCCGGTGTAACTGGCGGCCGCGGCGCCGCTCGTCAGCAGCTCGATGCGAACGGCATCGTGTGGGGGCGCGAGGGCGAGGCCCGCCGTCACCTCGGTTTCGACGGCGTCGTACCGACCGCGTCGCAGTTGCACCCGTGCGCGCTCGGCGAGTAGACGAGCGTGCAGAACCGGATCGGGCGTCTCGACCGATCGCAATGCGTCCAGGGCGTCGTCCAAACGTCCCGCCGCCGCGAGGGTCCGTGCGCGCAGCAAGGTGGCTTCGATGCGGTGCGCATCCGTGGCGTGCGGTGAAGCGAGAACCCGCTCCGACCACGTTCGCGCCCGGTCGTGCTCGCCTGCGAGCAGGCGCAGACGAGCGCTCTCGAGCGCGGCCTGCGCGCGCAGCGGTCCGTCGCGGTCCGAGCCCGCCACGGCCTCCCACAGCGCGAGCGCCTCGCGCCGTGCGCCCTCTTGTTCCAGCCGCTGCGCGGCCGCCGCGGCGTGTCGCTCCAGGGCGGCCGTATCGCCGAGCTGCGCGGCGGCGTGCGCCGCGACGACGGCGTCGGCTCTCGCCTCGGCTGCAGCGAGCAGGGCGCGCGCGAGGCGGGCGAGGTCGCGGGCTCGCTCGTTTCTCGCAGCACGCAGCCCAATTCGCGGTCGACGAGCTCCAGGATCTCGTCTCCGGGTCCGGCCCGCACCAGACCGGATGCGACGAGCGCGTCGGCGAGGCGCGGTTGCACGCCAAGCACGTCGCCCAGCAACGCGCGCGGCAGCCGGCCGCCGGCGATTGCAAGTGCGACGAGCCCGTCGGCCGCTGTCGAGGGCAGGGACGCGAGCTCCGCCAACGCACCGCGCCGCCGCGCGGTCGCCGTCGGGAGTGACTCGACGTCGTCGGCCGTCGGCGCGCCAACCTCGTACAAAGCGGCAAGCATGTCGGCGGCGGGCCCGGGCAAGCCGCCCGAACGCCTCCACAAGGCTTCGACGACCGCTGCGTCGACGACGCCGAGCACGTCGCGACAGGCCGATTCCAGTTGCTCGCGTGTCAGTGGAGGGATGCTCACCGACTCGGTCGGCTGCAGCGCGGCCGTCGAGACGGCCGGGTCCCAGGTCGCGACCACCGCCAGTCGTTCGAGTCCCCCGGCGTGGACGACGTCGCGCAGCGCATCGAGGGCCGCGGGCTCGGCGCGATCGAGATCGTCGACGAGCAGCAGCGTGGGTCCCCGTGCGACGAGTGCGAGGAGAAGCTCGACGACACGATCGACGCTCGGCTCGGGCGCGAGGCCGTCCGCCGGTCCGTGGAAGCTCGCGGCTCGTGCCAGGGCCCGGAGCAGTTCGGGCGCCGTCGCGCCGGAGAGGCCGATCGCGAGTGTGGTGGTGCCCCGCAGCTGGGCGCGCCAGCGCAGCTCGCGTAGCAGCGTGCTGCGGCCCGATCCCGGGGCACCTGCCAGCAGCACGATTTGCTGGGGACGACCACTGCCGGCCAGTTGGGCCGCGATCACGCGCTCCGCTTCGGCCAAAGGCGCTTCGTGCCCACGAGGCCGGGGCGGGACGAACGCGAACGGGGCCGTCGGAAGCGGAACGACCGCGGCGAGGGCCGCCTCGAGCTCGAGGACGGAGGGCAGCCGATGCGACGGCTCGGGCGCGAGCGCGCGCTGCGCCACGTCGAGCAGCGCGCGTGTCACGGGCTCGTTCGACGCGACGAGCCCCTTGTGCGTCGTCGGATGCTCGGTGCGAGGGGGTGCGCCGGTCAGCAAGAACCACAGCGTCGCGCCGAGCGCGTACACGTCCGACGCCGTCGTGGCCGGGCCCCCGGCGGCGACCTCCGGTGCCATGAAGCCCGGCGTACCGGCACCGCGGACGCGTTGCCCCGGCAAGCTCGCGAGCCCGAAGTCGATCAGCACGGGCATGCCGTCGGGCGTCACGATGACGTTGGAAGGCTTGATGTCGCCGTGAACGATGCCGGCGCGGTGCAATGGCGCCACGATGCGGCACAGACGCCCGACGAGAACGGCGCAGTCGCGAACCTCGCGATCACGCGCCGCCTCGTCGAGCGGGGCACCCTCGACGTAGGCGCGCGTCATGAACGGTCCACCGGGTTCGTCGTGATCCGGGTCCGGCGTTGCGACGCCGAAATCGATGACGCGCGCGACGCCAGGCATCGACAGCGCCGCGAGCACCGTGAACTCGCGCTCGAACGCCGCGCGGAGCATCGCGTCGGTCGCGGCCGTCAATCTTTTCAGGGCGATTGGTGTGCCGGGGTTCGCCAGGTCCTCGACGAGCTGCACGGTGCCGGTTGCGCCGCGTCCGAGCGTGCGAACGAACCGATATCGGCGGCGTAGCTGCACGATGGCGGCACGACAGGCTACTCGGGGGCACAAGCAGGCACAACGAGTGCGCCGCGGGGTGGAACCGCGCGTGCGCACGGGAACCGACGGCGGCGGTCACTTCGATCGACGCCGCCGATCGGCGTTGCGATCCCGAGCCCGGGTCCGAGCCCGAGCCTGGGCCCGATCCTGAGTCCTAGCCCGCCTCCAATCCCGAGCTCGAGTCCCGATCGATCCGGCTGTTTTGGGCGGTCAGAACCCCAGGCCGCCGAGGGCTCCGGACAGCTCGATGCAGCGCTCGACTTCTTCGGTCCGCGTCCATTCGCACGCGCCGTGCGGCTGGCGCTCGCACCGGGTCAAATAAAAGCACGCAAACGCGTTGCGCCATTCACAGCTCGACTCGACGTCGCGGTCCGCGCACACCTCGCCGAAGCACCCGGTCTGACGACACTCCCCGTCGCCTTCACCCGGCGCGGGGACGGGGCCCGACCCCGGGGGCGAGCCAGCGCCGGGTCCGGCACCGCCGCCGTCGTCGCGCTCGGGCGATCCGAGGCCGCTGCCCGAGCCGCGCATTCCGCTGCCCGGCAACGGGCCCGACGGCGGAGGCATGGCCGCCGCGTCGGCGAGGCACGCGTTGAGTTCCTCGGTGACCCTCCAGCCGCATCGACCGACTTCGCCACGCTCGCAGATGGCCGTCTCGAAGCACGCGTCCTGCGGTCTGCGGCCGCAGTCGGTTTCCACGAGCCGGTCGGAGCAGATCTGGTCGTTGCAGCCGGTGACGACGCAGCCGTCGCGCACGGTGGGCTTGCCGCTCGGAGGCGGCCTGCCGTCGGATCGCCCCCCGCTTCCGCCCCTGGCGGGCCCACCCGCTCCGCCTTCTTCGTCGCTGCCCGCACCGGAACGATCGGTCGCGAGCGCCACCTCGCCGGTGCATGCCCCCATCGTCAGCAATGCCCACATCGACGCGAGCCCCAGCACGAGCCTGGTGCGCTCGGCGAGTCGGGATGCCGCGGGCGTCGCTCCGGGGGACATCGATGCGCGGGAAGTCACTGGCAGCGGCCGTGCCAGCGGAGACGGCGCCGGAATTCGTCGTGGGCTCGTCGGTCGGCGTCGACGACGACGAGAGCACGGAGCGCGTCGTGTGCCGCGCGCCCGGCCAGCACGGACCTCACGGCATGCGCGACGCGACGCCGTCGCGTGCGCCCTTGACAGCGACGCGCCGGGAAGTATCCTCCCGCTCCCTTTTTTCGGAACCCTTTCCTCCGAATCCGTCCGATGCCGACGATCAACCAGCTCATCCGACGTGGACGGCGTGCTGCGCGCGCGAAGACCGCGTCGCCGGCGCTGCAGAGCTGCCCGCAGCGGCGGGGGGTCTGCACCCGCGTCTACACCACCACGCCGAAGAAGCCCAACTCGGCGCTCCGCAAGGTCGCGCGCGTCCGACTGAGCAACGGCATCGAGGTGACGACCTACATCCCGGGAGAGGGACACAACCTCCAGGAGCACTCGGTCGTCCTCATCCGCGGCGGCCGCGTCAAGGATCTGCCGGGCGTGCGCTATCACGTGGTGCGCGGCACGCTCGACGCGACGGGGGCGGCGGGTCCGTCGAACACGAACAAGGCCACGCGAACGCAAGGCCGCAGCAAGTACGGCGTCAAGCGCCCGAAGAAGTGAGCCTCCGATGCCGCGCCGTCGCGACGTTCCCAAGCGCAAGATCACGCCCGATCCCAAGTACCGGGACCGGATGGTCGCCAAGTTCTGCAACGTGGTGATGCGGCGCGGCAAGAAGTCGCTCGCCGAGCGCATCGTCTACGGTGCCTTCGACGCGATCCAAGCCCGGACGCAGGAGGACCCGCTCGAGGTCTTCCGGCGGGCGCTCGACAGCGTCAAGCCCAAGCTCGAGGTCAAGAGCCGGCGTGTCGGCGGTGCCACCTATCAGGTGCCCGTCGAGGTGCGGCCCGAGCGGCGCGTGGCGCTCGCGATGCGCTGGATCACGGAGTTCGCGCGCGAGCGCGGCGAGAAGACGATGATGGATCGGCTCGCCGCCGAGCTCATCGACGCGTCGCAGGGCCGTGGCAACGCAGTCAAGAAGCGCGACGACGTCCACAAGATGGCGGAGGCCAATCGCGCCTTCGCTCACTACCGCTGGTAGGCGGAGGAAGAACGACCTTGGATTCGGGAAGGTCCGCGAGGAAACCACCCGATCGGAGCACCGACGACGACGGATGAGGCGGAGGACATAGCGGGGAGCGGCGGCCCGGGATGCACACGGGCGCGTCTCGCTCCCAGGGACGCGCGGGCCGAGGCGAGCTCCGGGGCGGGAGTCGCGGCGGACGCGTCGCGTCCCGACGCCCCTGGAGAGACGAGGAGAAGGAGAGGCTGACCGTGGCCCGCGATTACCCGCTCGAGCGAACCCGCAACATCGGCATCATGGCGCACATCGATGCCGGCAAGACGACGACCACCGAGCGGATCCTCTACTACACCGGTATCAACTACAAGATCGGCGAGGTCCACGACGGCGCCGCCACGATGGACTACATGGTCCAGGAGCAGGAGCGCGGCATCACGATCACCTCGGCTGCGACGAACTGTTTTTGGCGTCCGGCAGAGGGGCCGAACAAGGGGGTCAGCCACCGCATCAACATCATCGATACGCCCGGCCACGTCGACTTCACGATCGAGGTGGAGCGGTCGCTGCGCGTGCTCGACGGCGCCGTGGCCGTCTTCGACGGGGTCGCCGGCGTCGAGCCGCAGTCCGAGACGGTCTGGCGCCAGGCAGACCGCTACCGCGTCCCGCGCATCTGCTTCGTCAACAAGATGGACCGCGCGGGTGCCAACTTCATCCGCTGCGTCGAATCGATCCGCGACCGGCTCGGCGCGCGGCCCGTGCCCATCCAGATTCCCCTCGGGCTCGAGGAAAACCACCGCGGCATCGTCGACCTGATCGACATGAAGGCGATCGTGTTCGACGACTCGACCAAGGGGATGAACTTCGATTACGTCGAGATCCCGGCCGAGCTGCGCGCGGAGGCCGAAGCGTGGCGCGCCCGCATGCTCGAGGCGGCTGCGGAGATGGACGACGCGCTCATGGAGCGCTTCCTCGAGGGCCGCACCGATTTCACCAAGGACGAGATCGTCGCCGCGCTGCGCAAGGGCTCACTCGACTTCAAGATCGTCGTCGTCTGCTGCGGCGCGGCGTTCAAGAACAAGGGCGTCCAGCAGCTCCTCGATGCGGTCGTCAATTACCTGCCCTCGCCGGTGGATATTCCACCCGTCGAAGGGGTCGACATGGACGACCCGAATAAGAAGCTAACGCGACGCGCCGCCGACGACGCGCCCTTCTCGGCGCTGGCGTTCAAGATCCTCAACGATCCGTTCGTCGGTCAGCTCACCTTCATCCGCGTCTATTCGGGGACCCTGTCGGCGGGTACGACGGTGCTCAATTCGACGAAGGGCAAGCGGGAGCGCATCGGACGGCTGCTCCGCATGCACGCCAACAAGCGCGAGGAGATCAAGGAGATCGAGGCCGGCAACATCTGCGCCTGCGTCGGTCTGAAGACGGCGACGACGGGGGACACGCTGTGCGCCGAGGACGCGCCCATCGTGCTCGAGCGCATGACGTTTCCCGATCCGGTCATCTCCATTGCCATCGAGCCGAAGACGAAGGCTGACCAGACGCGTCTGGGCGAGGCGCTTCAGAAGCTCGCGACCGAGGACCCGAGCTTCCGTGTCCACAGCGACCACGAGACGGGGCAGACCATCATCTCGGGCATGGGCGAGCTGCACCTCGAGATCATCGTCGACCGCCTCAAGCGCGAGTACAAAGTCGAGGCGAACGTCGGCAATCCCGAGGTCGCCTACCGCGAGTCCATCTCGCACGCGGTGCGGGCCGAGGGCCGCTACATCAAGCAGACCGGCGGCCACGGGATGTACGGGCACGTCTGGATCGAGATCGAGCCGACGGAGAAGGGCAAGGGGTTCGAGTTCGTCAACGAGATCGTCGGGGGCGTGGTGCCCAAGGAATTCATCCCATCGGTCGAGAAGGGCATCCGCGAGGCGATGGCGCGCGGGGTGCTTGCCGGCTATCCCGTGGTCGACGTGCGGGCGCGCCTGGTCGACGGCAGTTACCACGCCGTCGACTCTTCCGGGCCGGCGTTCGAGGTCGCCGCGTCGCTCGCGTTCCAGGACGCGGCGCGGCGCGCGGGGCTGCACCTGCTCGAGCCCGTCATGGCCGTCGAGGTCGTCACACCCGAGGAGTTCATGGGCGACGTCATCGGCGACCTGAACGCGCGGCGGGGCAACGTCACGGGCATGGACCGCCGCGGGAACATGCAGGTGATCCACGCCGAGGTGCCGCTCGCGCGGATGTTCGGATACGCGACGGATTTGCGCTCGATGACGCAGGGGCGCGCCACCTACACGATGCAGTTCAAGCATTACGCACAGGTGCCGGGCAACATCGCCGAGCAGATCGTGGCGAAGGTCAAGGGCTGAGGAGAATCCGCGATGGCCAAGGAAAAGTTTGTCAGGACGAAGCCGCACGTGAACGTGGGGACGATCGGGCACATCGACCACGGCAAGA
>JANWZI010000072.1:0-13057 GCA_025054695.1 Myxococcota bacterium
TAGTTGGCGCCCTGGAACGGAAGACGCCCGCTCAGCGTCTCGTACAGCATGACCCCGGCGGCGTAGACGTCCACGCGGTGGTCGAGCGTGCGGACGCCGCGCGCCTGCTCTGGACTCATGTAATAGGGCGTGCCGACCATCACCCCGGTGCGGGTCAGGTCGAGCGGCTCCTGCCCGCGCATCTTCGAGACGCCGAAGTCGACGACCTTGACCCAGTCCGCACGACCGTGGCGGTGGACGAGCAGCACGTTGTCGGGCTTCAGATCGCGATGAACGATTCCGTGCCGGTGCACGGCGTCGAGGGCCGACAGGACCTGACCGACGATGTGCACCGCACGCGACGGCGGCAGCCGCCCCTGTGTGCGCAGGACGTGGGCGAGCGAACGACCGCGCAGATACTCCATGACGAGATACGGCGCGCCGTCCTCGCCGAAACCCAAGTCGAGCACCTCGACGACGTTGTGGTGCCCCGTCGCCGCCGCCGCGCGCGCCTCGCGCTGGAAACGAGCGACCGCCTTGGCGTCCAGCGCCAGCTCCGGGTGCAGGCGCTTGAGCGCGACGCGCCGACCGATGTGCAGGTGCTCGGCCTCGTAGACCGCGCCCATGCCGCCCTCGCCGATCATCGCGACGATGCGGTAGCGGCCGCCGAGCACCGTTCCGACGAGCGCTGCCCCCCCGCGCACGGGCCGACCGGTCCGCGGACAGTGCACGAAGCTCGACGGGTGTGACTCGCCGCAGTGCGAGCAGCGTACCTCGTCGGGGGCGCCGGAGGGCGGCACCTGATTCATCGGACCTCGGAGCCGAGGATCGAATCCACGTGCAGCCGGGTCAAGAGCGCGCACGGGGCGACGCGTCCACTCGACGACGACGACGTCGATCGTGCTATGCGGACGGGGCCGTGACGGGAGCCGGACCGCGGCGTTGCTACCGCTACTACGACCTCGTGATGGCCGCGTTCGTGGCCGTGCTGCTGTGCAGCAACCTCATCGGGCCCGCCAAGGTCGTGGACGTGGGCGGCTTCGTCTTCGGGGCCGGCAACCTCTTCTTTCCGCTCAGTTACATCTTCGGGGACATCCTCACCGAGGTCTACGGCTACGCCCGCAGCCGCAAGGTCATCTGGGCCGGCTTCGGCGCCATGGTGTTCGCGACGCTGATGACGCAGGTGGTGCTCGCGTTGCCGGCGGAGCAGACCGAGTTCCAGCAGCGCCTCGGCCCCGCACTCGAGATGGTCTTCGGCGGCACCTGGCGCGTCGTGGCCGGATCCATCCTGGCGTTCTGGGCGGGTGAGTTCGCCAACAGCTACGTGCTCGCGAAGATGAAGGTCTGGACGGAAGGCCGATATCTGTGGACTCGCACCATCGGGTCGACGGCCGTCGGGCAGGCCGTCGACAGCCTCGTCTTCTACCCCGTCGCGTTCCTCGGGGTCTGGTCGTCCGAAACGCTGTGGACCGTCGTCCTCACCAACTACCTCGTCAAGGTCGGCTGGGAAGCGCTCAATACGCCCGTCACGTACGCGATCGTCGGCTTCCTCAAGCGCGCCGAGAACGAGGACTACTACGACCGCGACACGTCGTTCACGCCCTTCTCGCTGCGCGACTGATGGCTCCGTTCGCAGCGTCCCGTCGGCGCGCGACCGCCCGCGTACCGGTGACGCGCGTCGATTCTGCGTCGGAGCGCGAAACCAAGACGGGGTCGGCCTCCGAGCCGGTGTCCGTGTCCGAGCCCGAGTCGGTGGCGGAGGCCGACGCGGAGGGCGAGACCGACCCGAGGCCGAGATCGAGTCCGAGCTTCAGCCTCCGCGACGAGGCGGAGGCCGAGCTCACCGCCGACTCGAGCCCCGGTTCACTTGGTGCCGCGCTTGAGCTCCGTCAGCACGAGCTTAGCAACGGCCTTGAGAGTCTCGAAGACGCCCTCGCCCTGCGTGGCCACCGCCTCGAAGTCGGGGACACCGGCCGGATTGAGCAGTGCGCGCAATTCCTCGACCGGCGCGACGTGGGGCATGTCACGCTTGTTGTACTGGACGACGTAGGGGAGCTTGTCGAGGCTGTATCCCTGCTCGGCGAGGTTGGTCCGAAGGTTTTCCATCGACTCGATGTTCGCCTCGGTGCGCGCGATCTGCGAGTCGGCGACGAACACCACGCCGTCGACGCCCTTGAGGATGAGCTTGCGGCTCGCGTCGTAGAAGACCTGACCGGGGACCGTGTACAGGTGGAAACGCGTCTTGAAGCCACGGATCTCGCCGAGCGCGAGCGGAAGGAAATCGAAGAACAGCGTCCGCTCGGTCTCCGTGGCGAGGCTGATCATCTTGCCCTTCGCCTCGGGATTGGTCTTGTTGTAGATGTATTGGAGGTTCGTCGTCTTTCCGCACAGACCGGGCCCGTAGTAGACGATCTTGCAGTTGATCTCGCGCGACAGGTAGTTGATGAAGCTCATAGGGACGCGCGCTAGTCGTTGAACAGGTTGTCGATGTCGTCGTCGGTGATTTCGGCGAACGGCGTCTCGGCTCCGTCGCGGACCTTGGCCAGCAGCGCCTCGAAGATGCGGTTGAGTTCCTCCGAGGCCTTCTTGACCCGCAGACGCACCAGGCCGAGGCTCGTCTTGTTGTCGAAGATGACGACGAGGATGACGCGGTTGCCCACGAGCTGGATGTGGATGTTCTGCCTTTCGCCCTCGTGGAACTGCGTCGTGAACTCGCTTTCGCGAAGCAGCTTCGCCATGCCGCCGGTCGCCGCGACGTTGCCCGCCGTCAACGAGGCGAGCGAGGTGGCGTCGAGCTGTTCGGTCTCGCCCGCGGCCGCGATGAGCTGGCCGTTCTTGTCGATGATGAAGACGACGCGCGCATTGGACTCCCGCACCAGACGCTCGACGATCGCCTGGATCTGATTGAACTCCTCCTCGTACATCACCATCTGCGGGTCGGTCATGTCGCCTCCGCGCGACCGGTGAGGATCGGGGCCCGGGGTCCCGTCGACCGTTCCACGGGCACGGCGTCGTCGTGTTATCAGAGGGCCCTCGGACGGTAAAGGCCACCGTTGCCCTCCCCGCGTGCGTGGCCCCCGAATCGAACCGGGCGGGCCCCCTTCGCGGCAGGCGTCAGGCAGTCCGCGCCGCCGACGCGCTGTACTGTGCGGCCCGTGCCCTGGCTGCTCGTGCGCGTCCTGCTCTCGCTGCTCCTTATGCCGCTCTTCGCCCTGCGCTGGCTTCGCCGGTGCCTGCTGCGGCCGCCCCGGGGATGGGTGCGCCTCCGGGTCCAACCCCGTCTCGTCGAGCTGGCCGTACCGGGGCCGTTGCCCGCGTGGATCCCGCTGCCGCGCACCGCGACCTCGACGTCGGTGCACGCCATCCGCGACCTCGCCCGACGGATCGCGCGTGATCCGCGCATCGACGGGCTGCTCGTCGAGCTGCCCCGACTGCGTGCGGGCTGGGCGGCCGCGCTCGGTCTGCGATCAGCGCTCGCGCACCTGCGCTCGACGGGCAAACCGACGGCCGTCCTGCTGCCCGAGGGCGGCGGCAATCTCGAGCTCTTGGTCGCCTCGGCCGCCGAACGGATCTTGCTGCCCCCGCAGGCCTCGCTGGTCCCCCTGGGCCTGCTGATTGAGCGTCCGTACGTGGGCCCCGTGCTCGAACGGCTCGGCGTGCGCGTCGATCGGATGCATCGAGGCGCGTACAAGACCGCAGCCGAGAGCCTCGAACGGGCGGAGATGTCCGCCCCGGAACGCGAGCAATTGGGCCGCTTGCTCGAGGTGCACCGGGAGCTGCTTCATCGTGCGCTGGCCGAGCGGATCGGAGGAAACGACGAGCGGGTCGCCCAGCTACTCGACGCCGGCTGGCTCGATCCCGACGCGGCGGCTGCGCTCGGCCTGCGCCTCGAAACCGCCTACCCGGACGAGCTGCCGGACCGACTCGGACGCGAGGGTGCACCCGCGCGGTTCGTGGAGGCGCCGGCCTATCTACGGTGGCACGCGTCCCTGCGGCACCTTGCGCCCTGGCCTCGGCGCGTGATCGCCGTGGTGCCCCTGCACGGCGTGATCGTCGATCGGGCTCCGGTGCCCGGACGCCGCATCGTAGACGCCCGGTCGTTGGGCGCACTGCTCGAGGCGCTCGCCGACAGCCCCCAGGCCGCCGGCGTGATCCTGCACGTCGAGTCGCCCGGTGGCTCCGCGCTCGGCTCCGATTTGATCGCGCGGCAGGTGCGGCGCCTCGGAGCGCGCAAGCCGGTCGTCGCTTGTCTGGGCAACGTGGCCGCCTCCGGGGGCTACCTGGTCGCGAGCGCCGCCACGCGGATCGTCGCGGCACCGAGCACGATCACCGGCTCCATCGGCGTCATCGCCCTGCGGCCGTCGATCCACGGGCTGCTCGAGCGCATCGGAGTCCGCAACGAGAGCTTGCAGCACGGTGCGAACGCAGCCCTCTTCTCTCCGTCACGCGCGCTCGACGAGAGCGGGCGCGCGCTGTTCGAGCGACGCCTCGACGTGTTCTATCGTGCGTTCATCGCGGCCGTGGCGGCCGGTCGCAACCGCCCCGAAGCCGAGGTCGAGGCCGTCGCCGCCGGTCGCATCTGGGCCGGCACCGACGCGGCAGACCGCGGCCTCGTCGACCGGCTCGGAGGTCTGCACGAAGCCTGTGAGGAAGTGCGTCATCTGCTGCGCGAGCGTGGGATGCACGGCGTCGAAGCGCTCGAGCCCGTGGCGATCCGCCCCCCGGCACCGACGGGAAGCTGGCTCCCGTGGCTCGCCACCGCGAGCGTGCCGCAGTGGGCCGAAGAGCTCGTCGTCCTGCGCGCGCTCGGACCGCAGCCCCTGTTCTTCGCGCCCGACGTCGTCCACGTCCACTGACGGGGCCGCGCGCGCTCGACTGGGGAAACGACGCAAGCCGCATCCGGTGCATCGCGTCCGACTCGGCCTCGTAGCCCGTGATTGAGTCCGAGTCCATGACCGCGTCCGAGCCCGAAGCCGAGCCCGTGACCGAGAGCGTGACCGAGACTGAGTCCGAGCTGACGTCCCAACCGGCGAGTCGACTCGCCCGGCCTGCGGCGCGCCCGTCGCGATCGGCGCCCGTCAACCGCGCACGGGTCGGTGGCCGCGGTGACCGTGCAGACGCGTCGTATCCACCAGCAACACGAACAGCAGCGAGAAAAGTTTTCGGCAACTTTCGAGAGGAAGGGCCGAGTCGGTTATGCACTGCGCCAGCGCGCGCGCCCCGTCGTCGTGAGCGAGCTTCTTGGCCATGTCGAGCGCTTCGAGTCGCGCGCTTCCGTGTCCTTCCTCGGCCCGCTCCATCGCGCGGATGACGTCGACGTACGCCTGCACGTGCGGCGCGAGCACGTCGCGCGGGACGACGAGTGCCGGGTGCACGTCCCGACCGTCCGCATCGCGCCACGACATCACGCATCCCTGCTCCGTGACCGAAACGCACAGTCGCCGCGCGCGTTGCGGCCAGCCCTCAACGCCGACGTCGAGCAACTCCTGGATGGCGAGCTGGCACTCGCGCCGCCGCGCCTCGTCGACCGAGCGCCACGTTTCCTCGTCGATGCACACCTCGTAGCCCACTGGGTCGGCCTCGACCGTAGCGCGCCCCAGGCCGACGAGCAGGGACTTGACTCCACCCATGTGGTTGCGTATTTAACTGGCTCCCACAACCCATTGCGGGGGTCGCTGGCATGCCACGTGTATCCCTTGTGGATGGAATGTGGGGTCGATGGGGAGGGTCTGCCCACGCCCCGTGGGCGGAACGTGGACGACTGGTCGGAGGTGTGCGGTGACACTACAGATTCCGGCGGCGACTCAACAGAGCAGGACACGAGCCATGGGTGACCCCCAGCGCGGGTCCGCGGGGCTGCAGTTCGAGCGGCGTTGGACCACCGAGGGCACCGACCCGCTCTCCGTGGTCCGCTACGAGCGGCGAGACTGCGTCATCGTCAACCCAGACGGCTCGGTCGTCTTCGAGATGCGCGGCGCCGAGGTGCCTGCCGACTGGTCGCAGCTCGCGAGCGACATCGCGATCAGCAAGTACTTCCGAAAGGCGGGAATCCAAGGCGACCCGAACCGCGCCGAGCGCTCCGTGCGCGATCTCGTCCATCGGATCGCGCACACGATCCGCGAGGCCGGTGAGCGGTTCGGCGGCTATTTCGCGACGGCGTCCGACGCCGATGCGTTCGAGGCCGAGCTCGCCTACATGCTCGTGCACCAGATCGCGGCGTTCAACTCCCCCGTTTGGTTCAACTGCGGTCTATTCCAGCGCTATGGCATCGCCGGCTCCGGAGGCAACTTCGCCTGGGATCCGGCCACCGACCGGATCGTCGAGACGTCGAACGCCTACGAGCGCCCCCAGTGCTCGGCCTGCTTCATCCAGTCGGTCGAGGACGACCTGATGTCCATCTACGAGCTCGTCAAGAACGAGGCGCGGCTCTTCAAGTACGGATCGGGCACGGGCACCAACTTTTCGCGGATTCGGGGCAAGCAGGAGAAGCTGAGCGGCGGAGGCACCTCGAGCGGCCTGATGAGCTTCCTCGAGGTGTTCGACCGCGCCGCGGGCGCCACCAAGAGCGGGGGAACCACGCGACGCGCCGCCAAGATGGTCTGCCTCGACATGGATCACCCCGAGATCGAGGACTTCATCCTCTGGAAAGTGCGCGAGGAACGCAAGGCGCGTGCGCTCATCGCGGCCGGCTACCCCGCCGACTTCAACGGAGAGGCCTACCACACGGTCAGCGGCCAGAACTCGAACAACTCGGTGCGCGTGACCGACGAGTTCATGCGCGCGGTGCAGGCCGACGGCGACTGGCGCACGTACCTGCGCACGACCGGCGAAGTGGCCGCGGTTTACAAGGCACGCTACCTCTGGAAGATGCTGACCGAGGCGGCCTGGGCGTGCGCCGATCCCGGCGTGCAGTACGACACGACGATCAACGAGTGGCACACGTGCCCCGTCACCGGCCGCATCCGGGCGAGCAATCCGTGCAGCGAGTACATGTTCCTCGACGACACGGCCTGCAATCTGGCCTCGATCAACCTGACGAAGTTCCTCGGCGACGACGGGCGATTCGACGTCGACGGATACCGACACGCGATCCGCGTGCTCATCACCGCGATGGAGATCCTCGTCGATTTCTCGAGCTACCCGACACGTGCCATCGCGCGCAATAGCCACGACTATCGCCCGCTGGGGCTGGGCTACGCCAACCTCGGCACGCTGCTGATGCGCCTGGGCATCCCGTACGACAGCGACCGCGGTCGCGCGATCGCCGCGGCGCTCACCGCCATCCTGTGCGGGCGGGCATACGCGACCAGTGCCGAGCTCGCCGTCGCCAAGGGCCCGTTCCCCGGCTTCGAGGCCAATCGCCAGCCGATGTTGCGCGTGATGCGGCGCCACCGCGAGTTCGCCCACCGGATCGACGAGCCGACGCTGCCGGGCATGGTCGGCCCGGGTCCCGCCGGCTGCCCCGACGAGCTGGTGCGGGCCGCGCGCGAGGACTGGGATCGCGCCGTCGAGCTCGGGGAGCGGCACGGTTACCGCAACGCCCAGGCGACCGTGCTCGCGCCGACCGGGACGATCGGCCTGCTGATGGACTGCGATACGACGGGCATCGAGCCCGACTTCGCGCTCGTCAAGTTCAAGAAACTGGCGGGCGGCGGCTACTTCAAGATCGTCAACGAAAGCGTTCCCGACGCGCTGCGCCGGCTCGGCTACTCCGAGGCCCAGGTGGCTGACATCGTCGCCTACGTGCGGGGAACGAACACGCTGACGGGCGCGCCGCACGCCCCGCGCAAGCTGCTGCTGTCGCGCGGTCTGACCGAGTCCGATCTCGAGCGCGTCGAGCGCGCCCTTCCCTCCGTCTTCGACGTCGGGCAAGCACTCGCACCGTGGGTTCTCGGCGACGACGCGTACGCGCGCCTCGGCATCCCCCCCGAGACGCGAAATCGGCCCGGCTTCCACCTGCTCGCCCACCTGGGCCTCGACGCGGCGCAGATCGACGAGATCAACGACCACGTCGTCGGCCGCATGACGATCGAGGGCGCACCCCACCTGCGTCCCGAGCACCTGCCCGTCTTCGATTGCGCCAACCGGTGCGGCCGACACGGACGCCGCTTCCTCGAGCCGATGGCCCACGTGCGCATGATGGCGGCCGTGCAGCCGTTCCTGTCGGGGGCCATCAGCAAGACGGTTAACCTGCCCCACGACGCGACCGTCGAAGACGTCTCGCGCATCTACATGGAGGGCTGGAAGCTCGGCCTGAAGGCGATCGCGATTTATCGCGACGGCTCCAAGGCGAGCCAGCCGCTGTCCACCTCGTCGCGCACCGAGGGCGGCTCGGACTCGGCGGACCGATCGACGACGAGCGCGACGGATGCGGGCGCTGCGGCGGCGAGCCGCACGACGAGCACGGGCACGAGCGCAGCCGAGCCGAGCGTGCGCGAGGGGGCCCGACCGCCACGGACGGTCCGCGTGCGGTTGCCCAAGAAGCGAACCGGCTTCACGCAGGAAGCGCGCGTCGGCGGCCACAAGATCTTCCTGCGGACCGGCAACTACGAGGACGGTTCGCTCGGTGAGATCTTCGTCGACATGCACAAGGAAGGCGCCGCCTTCCGCTCGCTCATGAACTGCTTCGCCATCAGCGTCTCGATGGGGCTCCAGCACGGGGTGCCGCTCGAGAGCTACGTCGAGCAGTTCACCTTCACCCGGTTCGAGCCGCAGGGAACGGTCGAGGGGCACCCGAACATCAAGTTCGCCACGTCGATCATCGACTACATCTTCCGCGTGCTCGCCGTCGAGTACCTGAAGCGGTACGATCTCGCGCAGGTCCCCCCGAGCGAGGAGCGTGCCGAGCTGTCCAATCCCACGGACGTCTCCGCCGTCACGCGCAACGAGGCCACCCGGCCCGTCGGCCCGTCGCCCTCGATCACGCATGCGGATCAGATCAGCTTCGGCTTCGACGCGTCGACCGCGCTCGATCGCCAGCTCGGCACGATGATGGGCGATGCGCCGCTGTGCGATCAGTGCGGCCACATCACCGTCCGAAACGGAGCCTGCTATCGCTGCCTCAACTGCGGCAACTCGATGGGCTGTTCCTGAGCGCTCGCCGCGCGGCGGCGCGACGTCCGACGACCGTCAGTCGAGCGCCTGCTCGGCCACACGCTCGCGCTCCCGGCGCGTGCGGCGCTCGGGCCTCGGCGCCGGCGCGTCGAGGGCGATGGCCTCCAGTCGCGTCGCCAGCTCGCGCGCGTGCGCGCGGAACCGCGCGAGCAGCGCGCCGGTCAGCGGGCGCGCAGGCCCGTGGATGATGGGGAGCGGGTCGATAAACCGGCCCGCTCTCGACAGGGCGAAGTGCAGGTGGGGGCCCGTGGAACGACCGGTGGAGCCCACGTATCCGATGACCTGACGCTGGACCACGACGTCACCCTCCCGAAGGCCGCGCTCGAACCGCGACAGATGGGCGTAGTGCGTCTCGTAGCCGTCCTCGTGCCGCAGCACGACGAGGTTGCCGCTCGGGCCGCGCTCGCCGACGAATGCGACCACGCCGTCGGCGGCGGCCCAGACGGGCGTGCCCGTGGGCGCCGCGTAATCGACGCCCTCGTGGGGCACGATGCGGCGCAGGATCGGATGCATGCGCCTCGGGTTGAAGCGCGAGCTGATCATGTCGTAGCGCAGCGGCGTGCGAAGCCATCCGCCTTGCATCGGACGGGCGCTCTCGTCGAAGTACTCGCCGCGCCCCGGCCGCGGCTCGAACCAGAACGCGCGCAGGCGGCCCGTACGCGCGCCGTGGTACTCGACCGCGTGGACCGTGCCCCACCGCACGAAGGTTCCGTCGACGCGTTCCTCGTCGACGAGGATCCGGAAGAGATCGCCCTCGCGCGCATCGACCGCGAAGTTCGCCTTTCCCTCGAACGCCTCCACGATCGCACCCGTGACGGACCGGCCGAGCCCCGCCGTCTCGAGCGCGTCTCCGAGTGAGCTGCGCACGACCCCGCCGCGAGCCACCAGGACGCGCTGGACCGGCCGCTCGACGCGACGGACGGACCAGCCATCGCGGCCTGCGACGGCGACGACCGTTTCGACCGGACCCGCGTGATACTCGAAGCGCTGCGCTCGACCCGAAGCGTCGCGCTCGAAGACGAGGCGGTCTTCGGCATGACAACGGCGGAAGTCGACGTGACCCTGCAACGCCCGCTCGAGGGCGGCGACCTCGTCCCGCGCGACGCCGAGGGCGAGTAGCGCGTCGCGGAACGATCGCGCGGTGCCGAACCGCGCCTCGCGCCGGCCGCCCGTCACCGCACGCTCCGCGACCGATACGTCGGGCCTCTGCCCGAGGAGCGTGCTCCCCGTCGCCGCCTCGTTCGAAGTCGACGCAGGCTCGGCCGAAGCGTGGGGCGACGGACCGTGCGTCACGCCCGCCTCGAGCCGAGACGCGCCGGCGTCGGCCGGAGGCGGAGGAGGCCCTCCGCCGAACGATGGGACGACCTTGGACCGGGGTCGATCCTCGCCTGCGCGAGCGGACAGGGCGTGCCACAGACCGTACGCTCCGAGACCGACCGCGGAGACGACGGCCAGCACGAGGCCTACCAGCCGCGCGTGACGGCGGCGGGCTGTGCGCACCTCGTCGCGCAGCAAGGGGATGCCGACCGACGGGAGCGGCCGTGGATCCTCGGTTGCGACACCGCGGGGCGTCTCGTCGACGGCCGACACGACCGACTACGCATATCCGCTCCCGGCTCGAGCGGCCAGCCGCCCCGGCGCCACGCGGGGTTCTGCCGCGTCCAATCGGTGCTACGAGAAAGCCCATGCCGATTCGTAGCATCCCCGTGGTGACGGTCCTGTCGGCCGCACTCGGCATCACCTCCGAATCCGTCGCGCTCGCCCAGCTTCCGTTCGGGCTCGAAGAGCACGATGCGATCGGGCTCCGGCCAGGGGTTGGACCGGACGATTTCGTCGAGTTGCCATCCGCCGGGTGGCCCGAGCTGCTCGCTCCGCGGTTCGCGCTGAGCGTCTCCCACGAACACCGTCCACTCGTGATCCGCACGTACTGTGAAGATCCCACCGTGTACTTCGACTGCGACGTCGTCGCGGAGCAGCAGCCCGTCGTCGAGCATCTCTCCGGCGCGCAGGTCCAGGCCGCCATCACCCCGGGCGCGCGCTGGCTGCTGGCTGTCTCCGTGCCCGTGCTGCGCTCGGCCGGACGCGGCCTGCCCGTGGTCTACGTGGACGGTTCCGGCGCCCGGCGCGCGGACAACCGCTTCACGGCGGGCTCGTCGATCGGGCTCGGAGATCCGCGACTCGATGCGCGCCTGCGTCTGATGGGAGGCGGCTCGTCGCCTCTGTCGATCGCCCTCGCGCTCGATGCGACGGCGCCCCTCGCGCAGCAGCTCGTTCGAGGACGATTCCTCGGCGACCGCGGGCCCTCGGCCGGGCTGACGGCGATCGGCGAGCTTGGCGTGGGGCCCGCGCTGCGCGCCGCGGTACAGGTCGGCGGCTCGTACCGACCTGCGGCCGAAATGGTCGGCTACAGCGTCGGTCCGGGGCTCGTCTACGGCGCGGGTCTCGGGTGGCGGCCGTTCCCGCTGCTCGAGGTCGTCGCCGAGGTCGGCGGGCGGACGTCCTTCGGTGCGCACACCGAGCAAATGGAGGCCAACGGCGCGGCGCGACTGGCGGTCGGCGAGGCGATCGCGGTGCTCGTCGGCGCGGGCGGAGGCATCGTGCGCGGTCCCGGCGTGCCCCACTGGCGCGCGTTCGGGGCACTCTCGTGGACCCATCGCAGGGCCGGTGACGAGGACGGCGACGGGGTCGACGACGCGACGGACGGCTGCCCGGCGGCCGCGGAGGACCGCGACGAATGGCAGGACTCGGACGGTTGCCCCGACGCGGACGACGACGGAGACGGCATGGCCGATCGGCGTGACCGATGTCCGCGCCGCGCCGAGGATGCCGACGGAACGCGCGACGACGATGGCTGCCCGGACGAAGACGACGACGGCGACGGCGTGCCGGACGGGTACGACTCGTGTCAGACGGCGCCCGAGGATCGGGACGGCGACCGGGACGACGACGGCTGCCCCGACCTGGACACCGACCGCGACGGCATTCAAGACCCCGCCGACGCCTGTCCGGCCGAGGCGGAGGACACCGACGGCCTGCGCGACGAGGACGGATGCCCTGAGCAAGACGCAGACGGCGACGGCGTACCGGACACGGCCGACGAGTGCGCCGAAGAGGCCGAGGACGCCGACGGCTGGGAAGACGAGAATGGCTGTCCCGAACCGGAGTCTCCGCCGCCGTCGCGCCCGACGCGCCGCCGTCGCGAACAGTAAGCCTGGCCCCGCACGAGGGGAAGCATCGCGGGGCGAGCGCGAGAGCTCGAGAGCTCGCGTCCGGTCCCCGATCTCGGGCTACGGCCCCCACATTCTCCGACGCGTGCCGCCGGGGCCCGTTCTCCGTGCACACCGTGACCGCGAGGCCGAGGCCGTCTGTCCATCGGCACCGTACCAGGTCGCGGTACGTCGATCGCCGAGCGAGCGGAGGCTCGCGACGTCGTAGCGCACGGAGCGCTCCATGTGGGCGCGGCGCGCACCTCGACCCGAGAAAACGGCGTTCTTCCATGGACACCACCGCGGCACGGAGGTTGATTGGACGACCCTCGACGTGGTGCAAGTCCTCTGGCTCGCGCTCGCGGGGTGCGCCAATACGGCGATGCTCGACGGCGGTCCTCCGCCCAAGGACAGCGTACCCCCGGCGCACGTCGATGGCGGGCCGGTGCTGCGGCTCGTCGATTCGGGCCGCCCGCGAGACCGCGATCCAGACGTGCGACCCGACGCGGGCGCGCACCCGCTGCCCGATGCGGCCGGTCCAGACGGGGGGGCCAGGTCGGACACACCGCCCCAGTCCCCGCCGCCGCCCGATCCATGCATGGGGCTCGACTACCACGGCGTCTGCGACGGAGACGTCGCGCGCTGGTGCGGCGACGGCGCGATCCGCGAGTACGACTGCTCACGCCACGGCATGACGTGTGGCTGGGTCGACGAGATGACCGGCCACTACTGCGTGCCCCGTGCGCGCGACGCGGGCA
>JANWZI010000072.1:13067-21512 GCA_025054695.1 Myxococcota bacterium
CCCCCGCCCCGCCTTGCGGGGGGGGGGGGGCGCCGCGAGCCCCGGCCACACGCGGGGCCCCCGGGGCCCCGCCGCGCCCCCGCGACCGGACGCCGGCGCGGCGCGAGACGCCGGGTCGGTCGGACCGGACGGCAGCGTCGCACGGGATGCAGGGGCATCCGTCGACGCCGGTGCGGCGCGCGACTCGGGGTCGGGGCCGAGCCCCGGCGGACCGCGCCCCGGAGACGGCGTGCGGTTCATTCACTGGCCCGAGCAGCACGGCGCGAGCCACCCGAGCTGGGGCGAGGTGCTGACGGACATCGTGCGGCACCTGCCGCGCAGCTACGGGGACACCTACTACGACGACGACAAGATCACCTACGGCCACGAGACGACGCACGGAATCAACTCGCACATCCGCAACTACCTCAACGACACCGGGCGACGTGCCAACGGTTTCTACGTGCTCGAGAACCGCGGCGTGCTGATCGTCGAGCCGCCTCTCCGCAAGAGCGACGCGAACCCTTACGTACCCGCGAGCCTGCGCGGCGACCGCTACGACCTGTACATGCGCGGCAGCGCGGCGTGGGACGACACCCCCACGTACATCTTCGACGAGTGGGTCGCGTACACCAACGGCGGGGCGGTGGGCGTCGATCGCGTGCGCCGCGGGCTGTGGCGCGAGGGCTGGCGCGATGGCGTGGCCGGGCAGCTCGAATTCACCGTGTACGCCATGGCGCTCGGCATGGCGGTCGAGGCGCGCGCGCCCGACTACTGGCGGACCGAGACGCAGTTCCGCGAATTCCTCGCGTGGAACGCGCGACGCGCGATGCAGATCTTCCGCGAGGGGCGCACGATGGAGCCGTTCCGCTGGGACCGACAGGACCGCTACTACGAGGCGCTGCGCACCAGCCCCGACGCCGCCGCGCTGCGTGCGTTCATCGTGCGCGCATTCGGCGAGGCCTTCGCGGCCGAAGTGTTCGAAATCACGCCGGCCCCGTAGGGATCGGCGCCTTCGTCGCATCGAGCGACCGTTTGCTCGCGGCGCGCGCCACACCGTGGAGGGCCGCGCGGTGCCCAGGGACGGAATCGAACCGCCGACACGGGGATTTTCAGTCCCCTGCTCTACCGACTGAGCTACCTGGGCGCTCGGGCAACGCAAGGTAGCCGTGTGCCCCGACCGGTCAAGCAACCGGGCGCCCACTCTTCGATGCACCCCCGCCGGCGGGACCGACGCTCGTGCTGGCGGGCCCGTCCCGCGAGACACCGCCGCGCTCGTGCTCGCCCGTTGACATCCCGCCCCGGGCATCGGATAGCACCCGCAACGGGATCGCGGAGCTGGCCATGACCACGACGCAATCAGTCTACATCGTCGGTGCGGCTCGAACGCCGATCGGCGCGTTCCAGGGCGCGTTCTCCGAGCTGAGCGCGCCGGCCCTGGGCGCGGTCGCCATCCGCGCGGCGCTCGAGCGATCGGGGCTGCAGCCCGGCGACGTCTCGGAGACGTACATCGGTAACGTGCTGTCGGCGGGCATCGGGCAGGCGCCTGCCCGTCAAGCCGCCAGGGCCGCAGGGCTGCCCGACGCGGTGCCCGCGACCACCGTGAGCAAGGTCTGCGGCTCGGGGCTACAGGCCGTCGTCCTCGGCGCGCGTGCCATCGCGCTCGGCGATGCCGAGATCGTCGTGGCAGGCGGGATGGAGAGCATGACGAACGCCCCGTACCTGCTTCCGAAGGCCCGCGCCGGCTACCGCATGGGGCACGGTCAGCTCGTCGACTCGATGATTCACGACGGTCTGTGGGATCCGTACGGCAACGTGCACATGGGCCAGTGCGGGGAGCTGTGCGCCCGCGAGCTGTCCATCGGGCGCGCCGAGCAAGACGCGTTCGCGGCCGAGAGCTACCGGCGCGCCCTCGATGCGCAGAAGCAGGGACGATTCCGCGACGAGATCGCACCGGTCGAGATCACCGGCAAGAAGGGCACCGTGCGTGTCGCCGACGACGAAGAGCCCGCGCGCGTCGACTTCGACCGCATGCCGAAGCTGCGACCTGCCTTCGATCCGAATGGGACGATAACGGCCGCCAACGCCTCGAAGATCGACGACGGGGCCGCCGCGCTCGTGCTGGCCGGCGAAGCGACGGTTCGACGCCGAGGGCTGCGGCCGCTCGCTCGCATCGTGGGCTGGGCGGGTCACGCCCAAGCGCCCGAGTGGTTCACGACCGCCCCGGCCGCCGCGATCGCCGCCGCGCTGCGGCGTACGGGCCTGAGCGTCCGCGACGTCGACCTGTTCGAGGTCAACGAGGCCTTCGCGGTCGTGGCGCTGGCGGTGGCCCGCTAGGCTGAGATTCCGCTCGAGCGCATGAACGTGCACGGAGGGGCGGTCGCGCTCGGCCATCCGATCGGCGCGTCGGGTGCCCGCATCCTGGTCACCCTCCTGTACGCAATGGCGGCCCGGGGCGCCCGACGGGGCCTGGCGACCCTGTGCATCGGCGGAGGAGAGGCCGTGGCCGTGATCGTCGAGCGCACCGACTGAGGTCGAACGCGGGACGCGATGAGCACGACGGCCGCACGCGCGCGGACCGAGTCGACCCGCACCGCGCGCTGGAGTCTTCCCGCCGTCTCGCTCGCGGCTCTCGACGAGGCGCAGGCGCGCGCACTCGGCGAGGAAGCCATCGACCTGCACGCGCTGCGCAGCGCCGGGCTGCCCGTCGTCGAGGGAATCGTGGTCGCCATCGACGCCGACGGCAGGGCTGCGCTGCAGGCCGAGCTCCAGCGCGTGCCGTTCGCGCGCTTCTCGCTGCGCCCGCTGTTCCCGACGCGTGCCGCCGCGCTGCGCTTCGAACGCCGGCTGCTCGGGCCTCGCGAGGCCGACGGAGCCGAGGCGGTGCTCGCCGCATTCGACCGCGTGCTGGCCGCGGCCGAGCAACCCGACGTGAAGGCTGTGTTCGGGGGAAGCGCCGGAACGTTCTGCGCACGCGTACACGTCATCGATCGCGACGCACCCGAAGGGCGCGCGGCGAGCGCCGATCCCGTCTCGGGCGATCCGGACCTGCTCCGTGTGTGGGCGACCCACGAGTCGCCCTGGATCGTGGACCGACGCACGGCACGCGTCGTCGAGTCCGGCGGCGGGATCGAGGCCCCGCTCGCCTCGGCGGTGGCCGATCTCGCGGACCGCGCGCAGCTGTGTCTGGGGCGCCCCGTCGAGATCGAATGGACGACCCAGGGCGGTCAGCCGCGCCTGCTGGCCGTCCATCCGCTCCTGCTCGAGCCCCGTTTCACGTCGTCGCCGCACCGCATCGTCACGCTGGTCGCCCAGGACGAGGGGACCGTGGCCCCTCTCGCCGTGGACGTGCTCGACCGCGCCCTGCGTCGCGACGACCCCTCGGACGAACCGCGCGTGCGACGCATCTACGCGCGCCCCTACCGCCGCCTCGACGAACGCACGCCGCTCTCGCTGCCCTCCGATCCGGTCTCGATCGTGCGGGCGACCGTACAGGCCGCCCGCGTCGCGGCCGACGTGGTCTCGCCGCTGCGCGCCGTGCAGCATTTCGAGGACGCGCTCCCCGCGCGGTTGCGCGCGCTCGACGCGATCGACCCCGCGTCCCTGGGCGACGCGGCGCTGCTCGACTGTCTGCGGGAGCGTGCCAGGCTCGTCATAGAAGCCTTCGAGCTGCTCGAGCGCGGCAAGAACGCGACGCTCGCCGCGCTGGTGGCGCTCGAGGCCGTCGTCGGTCCGTTGCCCCAGGAGGCGGTTCCGGCGCTCGCGCATCCGAGGCCGACCCGCGAGCGTCGGCGACTGGAAGAACGCCTCGCTCGGCTGGCGAGCCGCATCGAACGCGATGCAGCCGATGGGCTCGGCGGCTCGGCGTTGCCTCCGGCGCTGCGCCGACGGCTCGACGAGCTCGCCGCGGACCTCGCCGAGGTCCGCTCGATCGGCATCGACATCCGACCCGTGCCCTGGGGCAGCAGCCCCGAGGCCCTACGCGAGGCGCTGCAGGCGGCTCGCCTCGAGCCGTCCGAGGCGCGCGAGCGCGCGCGACGGGACGCGGGTAGGAGATTGCTCGCCACCGCGCGCGGCCAGCCCTTGGGGCGCGCCCGCGAACTGCTGTGCGCCTCGCTGCTCGTGCTGCTCGATCGGGTCGCCCGCGCCAAGGGCAGCGCCGCCGACGCGCTGGCGCGTTCCATGCTGCGCCTGCGCGCCGCCGCGTGCGAGGTGGGGCGCCGCCTCGCCGAGCGCGGCACGCTCGAGACGGCGGAGGATGCGCTCTATCTGGATCTGACGGAGCTCGAACAGGCCCTGGTCGGCGAGCCCGGTGCCTACGCGGCACGCGTGCGCCTGCGACGGGAGGACGACGCGCGCTGGGCTCGCTACGACGCACCCCGACGCATCGCGGGGCGAGGCTCCTGACGCGTCGCTCGTGACCGAGGGTTCCCGCGCTCGCTCGCCGCACTGGCCGTGGATCGTCCTGCTGAGCGGCGTCGCCGGCTGGCTCGTCGGCTGGCCCGGCGTCGAGCGTCTGACCGGATGGTTCTATCGTCCGCTCGGCGCCCAACCGCTATCGCCCTCCCCCGTGGCGCTGCCGTTGCTCGCGCTCGCGGTCGGCTGCGCCGTGGCGGCGTGGCGCGCGCTCGGACGGCGTCGTCGCGCCATCGCGCTCGCGCTGCTCGTCGGCGGGAACGTCATGGCCCAGGGCGCGATGCTCGCGCTCGACCGCACCGCGTTCGCGCGTCGAGTCGAGGAAGGTCACGGCCTGTGGCTCCGCATCGCGCGCGAGCGGCGCGGCCAGCTCCTGGCGACGCTGCGGGACTACGAATCGCTCGCGGGCGCGGGCGCACTCGGTGCGTTCGCGCCGAGCAAGCCGCCGGGCACGTTCGCCTTCTACGCGGCGCTCGACGCGATCGGCAGTCGGCCGCTCGCCGCACGCGTCGCGCGCGGCATCGGCGCGGCCCTCGATCTGCGACTGCCCACATCGGGGCTTCCGGACGCGGCGCACGGTGCGCTGCTCGTCTTTCCGCTTCTGACCGCGCTGACGCTCGTCCCGGTGTTCCTCGCCGCGCGCCGGCTGACCGGCTCGGAGCCGCTCGCCTTCGCGGCGTGCATCCTGACCGGATCGAATCCCGGACTTCTCCTCATCGACATGCACACCGATGGCTCACTCTTCGCGCTGCTCGCGGCGACGGCGTTCGCGAGCGCGGTGACCGGCCTGGGGGCGCGCTCCGCGGCCTCGGCCACCGTCTGGCTCGCAATCGCCGGCGCCCTGCTCGGCGTGGGGCTGTGGACGACGTTCTCCCTGCTTCCGATGGCGGCTTTGCTCGGCCTGCTCGTTGCTCTCCACGGGGCCCGCCGCGGCGCACGGAGGCTTGCCCCGGAGTGGAGCGATCGCGGCATGCGTCTGTTCGTGCTCGGCGCTTCCACGCTCGCGGTCGTCCTGCTCTTGTGGGGCGTCGACCTAAGTCCGGACCCCTTGCAACGCATGCGGGTCGCGCTCGACTACCACGCGCGCTGGAAAGGGGGCCTCGTGGGGGGCTGGCACGGCCTGATCGCCCTCGTCGAGTACTGGCTGTGGGCCGGTCTGGTCGTGCTCGCGCTGCTCGCGGCGCGCATCGGTCTCGCCCTGCGCCGAACGAGCATGCGCAGCCGCACGCTCGCCGACCACGCGGTGATCGCGCTCGTGGCGACGCACCTGGCCACCGCGTTGCAGTCCGGAAGCGTGGAAGTCGCCCGACTGTGGCTGTGGCAGACGCCGCTGCTCGCGACCGTCGTCGCGACCGGTCCGCTCCTGCCGCCGCGCCCCAGCGCCGTGCTCGCGGTCGGCTGCGCCCAGCTCGTCACCGCCTGCGTGATGAAGGCGTGCCAGCCGTGGTGACTCGCATGCCGGTTTCCGTCCCGGCATGGAACGGCGCCGCCGGCGGGGTCAATCGTCGCTCCGGCCCGTCCCGCGCACCGACACGCACTGCGCGAGCACGTCGAGCAGTACGTCCGGGGCGTCGACGTGGACGTCGTGCCCCGCCCCGTCGATGATCGTCAAGCCCCAGCGCGACGGATCCAGCGCGTGGAGTCGGGCGAGCTCCGCGCGGTCGGAGGCATCGACCGCCTCGGACCGCCCCCCGACGACGAAGTGCAGGGACATGCCCGTCGGCGGGTCACGGACGATCGGCCAGGCATCGAATGCGTAATGGCTCACGAGCAGCCGCCGAAGCGCAACTCGATCGAAGCGCAGACGCCACGCCGAGCCGTCGGGCCGCAACGACATCGCGAGCCAGCGGGCGGTGGCCTCGTCGAGCCCGGCCTGCCGTACCAGGGCGACGAAGCGAGCCCGCGTTTCGACGCGCGACGGAAGCCCGTCGAGCACGTCCAGTACGCGCGCCGCGGGAGAAGAAATCATCGCTCGAGGCCGAGCGGCGGGCGAAACGTCGACCACGACCACGTGACGTGGGCCGGGCGCTCCGGCGGACCAGACCAGCGCGAGCTTGCCTCCGAGGCTGTGGCCCACCACGAGGCGCACGGGCCGTCCGGCGGTCTCGCACTCACCGAGGAGCCCATCGAGCATGCGCGCGGTGCGATCCAGTTCCGGCGGCTCCGGCAGCGGTCCCGAGTCGCCGTGGCCGGGCAAATCCACGAGCAGCGCCGACCACGAGGGGACGCGCTCGACGAAACGCGTGCCGAAGGTTCGCCAGTTGGCGCGACTACCCAAGATGCCGTGCAGGAACACGGCGGTGGCGGACGCCCGGTGCCCTGGAGCGGTCAGCCAGGTCGTGGCGACGGGGGTCAGAGCGGCCTCGAGACGACGAATGGCACCGCCCGGAGCCCGACGTGCGAAGGCCCCTCACGTCGCGCCGGTGCGGTGCAAGGAGGGGAGGGACTGCAGCGCCGGGTTCGCGAGGGGCCTTCATCCTTATACATGATGCCCGGACGCAAAGCGCGCAACCTCTTTGCCCACGCACCAGCGTGACCGGCGGCCCGATCGGTCGGTCGGCGGGTCCCAATCGAGCTCCGCCGACGACTCGGACTCGGGCTCGGTCACCGGCTCGGACTCGGCTTCCGGTTCGGGCACGGAGTCGGATTCGGACTGGGTCTCGGGCCCCCCTCGGAGTCTTCGCCGACGTGCAACGACGCCCTCAGATGTCCCCGACATCGCGGGTCGCCGCGTCGCGCAACGCGCGCTTGGAGACGCGGTAGCCATCGGTCATCGGGAGCTGGTCGCGCACCCACCACCGGGCCGGCCGCTCGTGCGGAGGCAGGCGGCTGGCCGCGAATGCGTCGAGCTCGGCCGCGTCGAGCAAGTGACCGGGCCTGGGGACCACCGCGGCGACCAGCCTCTCGTACGAACCTTCCGGCATCGGCTCGCCGAAGACCGCACAGCGCAGGATCCCCGGGTGCTCGAGCAGCGCGTCCTCGATGGCGGCCGTGTAGATCGGACCGGACGGCGCACGCACCACGTCCGAGAGACGATCGACGAGCCAGGCATCCCCGTCGGCATCGATGCGGAGCAGATCGCTCCCGACGAGCCACGCGTCGCCGGGCTCGAACACGTCGTGCGCAACCCGCGCCTCGGCACCGACGACGTCCGCGCCCGCGCCGATAGCGGGCCCCCCAGCCGCCAGCCGCGACAGCAGCACCCCAGGCTCGTCGGCGCCGCATCGAATCGCCCGACCCTGCGAGTCCCGGGCGATGCGTCCGGCGTCGTGATCCCAGCGCACGACCGCCACCGGCGCGCTGCCCGGAATGGGTCGACCGAGCGAGCCGACCTTGCGCCCCGTGACGTTGGCGAGGACCGCGTTGCCCTCGGTCGACGCGTAGAACTCGAGCACCGACACACCGAAACGCTCCACCAGCCGCCGCCAGACGTCGCGTCGCATGCCGCTGCCCGCGAACAGTCGGACCGGATGGCCGCGCTCGAGATGCCCCGCGGGCGCCTCGACGAGATCGCGCGCCATGTCCCCTGCGTAGAAGACGACCGTCGCCCCGTAGCGACGCACCTCCGGCCAGAACACGTCCGGGGCGAATCCGCTCGCGAGCGCCAGGCGCGAGCCGCCGACGAGCGCTCCGCCGGTGGCCACCAGGATCCCGGACGGATGGTGCAGCGGAAGGCAGCAGTAGACCGTGTCGTCGGGTCCGAGCGGGCACGCGGCCGCCGCGCCCAGTGCGGCGAAGGCCCATCGACCGTGCGTGATCCGCGCCACCCGAGGCTGGTCGTCGGGACCCGACGCGAAGAGGATCATCGCGAGGTCGGCGGCGCGACCGGGGTCGGGCTCGTACCACCCCGGCCACGAGACCCGAGACGGATCGATGCGCTCCATGTCGACCGCGCCTTGGGGCAGCGCGCGCGGCGTCCGGGCGCCGCCGAGCACGAGCAACTCGCCATCGAAGGCCGCGCGTACGCGTGCCGCGTTCTCCGGATCGACGACCGCGCGGCGAACGTCGACCATTCGCAGCGCGCGGTCGACCGACAGCCGCCGCATCGAA
>JANWZI010000073.1 GCA_025054695.1 Myxococcota bacterium
CGCTCTTGTCGCGATGGGCGGCTGTCGCGATACTGAGCGGCTGAACCCGAGCGTCGCAGCGGCTCCCATGCCCACGCCGATCGCGCAGGAGGAGGCACCCCGAATCCTCGTCGTCGACGACGAGCGCATGATCCGCGAGATCCTCGCGGACTTCCTGTCGATGGAGGGGTTCTGGGTGCGTACGGCGGAGGACGGCACCACGGCGCTCGTCGAGCTGTCGCGCACGCACTACGACCTCGTGCTGAGCGACCTGAAGATGCCGAACATGGGTGGCATCGAGCTGCTCGAGGCCATCTCGAAGCACACGCCGAACGTCGTCACCGTCATCATGACGGGGTTCGGCACCGTCGAGACGGCGATCGACGCGATGAAGCGCGGCGCCTACGACTACATCCTCAAGCCGTTCAAGGTCGAGGAGGTCGTCCACACGATCCGCCGGGGGCTCGAGAAACAGCGATTGCACGCCGAGAATCTGCGGCTCAAGGAGGCCCTCTCGCTCTACAAAGTGAGCGAGGCCATCGCGGCCAGCCTGTCCCTCGACGAGGTCATCCGCACGGTGACCGACGCGACCGTGCAAGAGCTGGACGCCGATCAGGTCGTGGTGCTGCTCGACGATGGCCAGGGGGGATTCTTCGAGCGACACAACGAGCGGGGGCGCGGATTCGGCCCCGACGTCCCGCTAGGACGGCTCTCGGCCGCGGCCCTGCGCGAATGGTTCGCCGAGGATCGACCCCTCCGCGTCGCCGGGTCGCGGGTGCTCGGTTACTTCGAGCCCGACACCATCGAGCGGTTCCGGCCGCAGTCGCTCGTGGTCGCGGCGCTGCGCGTGCGCGCGCGGACGATCGGCTTCCTCGGCGCGGTCAGCTACACGCGGGGGAAGCGATTCGACGAAGGTCAGCGCAAGCTGCTGTCCATGCTCGCGTCCCGCGCGGCGGCGGCCATCGAGAACGCGAAGCTGTACGAGGATCTCAAGGCCACGTTTCACCAGACGATCCGGGGACTGGCCAGCGCGATCGACAAGATGGATCGCTACACGGCCGGCCACAGCGAACGCGTCGCGATGTACGCCGAACGCCTCGCGGTGCGACTGGGGCTGTCGCCCGAACAGATCGAAATTGTGCGGCAATCGGCGCTCATGCACGACATCGGCAAGATCGGCTGCGTGATGAACCTCAACAAACCGGGCAAGCTTTCGCAGCAGGAATACGAGGTCTTCAAGCGCCACCCCGGCTACGGGCGCGACATCCTCGAGCCCATCACGTTTCTGCACCCCCTCATTCCGGGCGTGCACCTGCACCACGAGCGGTGGGACGGTCAGGGCTATCCGCTCGGGATGGACCGCGAGTCGATTCCGCTGATGGCGCGGATCATTTCGCTCGCCGACACCTACGACGCGATGACGAGCGATCGCGCCTACCGCAAGGCGCTCCCCCACGAGGTCGCCAGCTCCGAGATCCGCCGCTGCGCCGGATCGCAATTCGACCCGCAGCTCACCGTCGAGTTCATCGAGGCCATCGAGCAGTGGCGTCGCGAGCGCGTCGAGCGCGGGGAGTGGGTGCCGCCCTGACGACGTCGACGGGGCGTCAAGCAGGCCGCGGTCGCGTGCAGGGCTCGGGCCGCGCCCAGGGTTCGTCCGCCCACCGCGGGCCCCGTGCGGCCTGGTCTTGGCAACCCCGGCTCTCCAGCCGGGTCAACGCAGGCTCGTGAGCGCGCGACCCCCGTCGACGAGGTGGATGGCTCCCGTGATCCAGCTCGCTTCGTCGCTGAGCAGGAACGCGACGAGCGCGGCGACGTCCTCGGGCTGACCGGGCCGGCCGAGCGGGTGGGTCGCACGGGCGCGCTCGAGAAACGCAGCGTAATCGGTGACGACCCCGCCGCGCACGTGCAGCTCGCTCTGCACGACGCCCGGATTGACCGCGTTGACGCGAATGCCGTGCGGCGCGAGCTCAAGCGCGGCGCAGCGCGTCATCATGTCCACGGCGGCCTTGCTCGCGCAGTAGGCGAGCAGGCCCGCGTACGGGCGGATGCTGCACACGCTCGAGACGAGGACGATGGCGCCCGGACGTCCGGCCTGGCGCATTGGCCCCACGGCCCGACGCAACACGTCGTAGACGGCGTGCACGTTGACGTCCCAGACGCGGCGCCACTCGTCGGGCCGCGCTTCGACGATGCCGTCGGAGCCGATGACCCCGGCCGAGCAGACCAGGGCGTCCAGCCCGCCGAGGGCGGCGACCGCCGTCGAAACGATGCGCTCGTTGTCCGCCGCTCGGAGGTGGTCGCCCACGATCGGGTGCGCCTCGGCTCCGGCATCGGCCAGCGCGCGCGCCATTTCCTCCAGCCGTTCCACCCGTCGTCCCACGATCGCGACCCGAGCGCCTTCGGCGGCCAGGCGCCAGGCCACCGCGCGGCCAATTCCACTGCTGGCGCCGGTCACCAGGGCTCTGCGACCCGCCAGTCGCCGGGGTGCGTCGCTCGTCTCGCGCAGGGGCCGCTTCGCTTCAGCGTGGACCACGACGGGCCTGCGCGCGCGCCTCGTTGAGCCGGTTGCAGCTCGTGACGGCCCCCTCCGGCGCGGGCTCGAGGATCGTGTGCGACCGCCAGTCGAGCATCCCGTCGCTCACGTTGAATCCCATGCCGCTGATCCGCGTGAAGCGGCCCTGAACCTTGATCTTCGCGCCGACGGCGAGATCGGTGGGGATGGGCGGAGGTGCCTCGACTCCGGGCTCGACTTGCGTCGGCTGTTGGGGGCGTCCACGGCGCGCGGCCTCGATGGCCTCGCACAGGGACGCTTCATTCTCCGCGTAGCCCGCGACCATCATGCGCTTGGCTGGATCCGCTTCGCCAGGGGTGTCCGCAATGTAGAAGTGGGGGGCGACCGCGACGCACGAACGATCCGCGTCCGGCGGACAGGGCGACTGATAGATGTCGACGATGTAGCCCGTGACGGCGATTTCGGTGTCGATCGTCGTTCCGATGCGTCGCCGAGCCCCATACACGGTGTACGAGCCGTCCGGCAGGGTGACCGGATGGGGCGGAGGCGGGATCGTCGGCACCGTCGGAAGTTGGGGCTGAACCTCCGGCAATGCCTCCACGACGATTCCGTCCGCCACGGCGGGCTGACCACACCCGATGAGGGCCACCAGCGCGAAGAGCACGAGACCCACCTGCCCCATCGCGCCTCTGCCCAAGACCCGTCGAACCATGCGTAGCCTCCCGCGCGCCTGCCGCCTCGCGCGGCGGCGCACGCTAACACGCAGTCGCGACGAGCGGCAACGTCGCACGCCAGCTCACGACGCGTTTCACTGGCCCGCCCACGGATCGATCACCTCGGACGCCGGTCTGGACTCGCGCATCGCGGCGACCGGTTGCTCGGTGCTCGCCATCGAAGCGGAAGAGGCTCCCGTTTGGGCGGCGTTGGTTGCCATCGAGGTCGCGGAGCCGCTCGGGGCACCGCCCGGGACCGATCGACCGCCGCGACGACGTTCGCGAGCGAGCGTGACCCGGACGGATTCGGCGGTCAGCGCGCTCAATCGCACGACGTGTTCGCGGTGATCGGCCTTGCGCAGGACGAGCTCGACACGCTCTTCGCCGACGGGTCGTGGCAGCACGATCGGGGTGTTGCCGAGCAACTCGCCGTCGCGCCAAACTTCGACGCCTTCCGGGTTACTCGTGACGGTGATGGTTTGGCTGACCGTCGAGCCCGTGTGCTGGACCCCGTTGCCACTCCCGGATGACTCGACGGACGCGGTGCTGGAGGTGGGAGTCGACTCCGGCTCGTCGACCTGGGGTCTCGGTAGCACGTCGCGCGCGCCACGAGCGGTCGATCCCTCGAGCCGTCCGGGAGGGGGCGGGGTCCGGCCCGTGGCGCCCGACTGACCCGAGAGTGCGACCGCGAGCAGCGCCACGACCGCGACGGCGCCGACGCTCGCCGCGATCGCGATGCGACGCCGCCGCGTCGGGGCTCCCCTTTGCGCAGCGCGATCCGCGGTCGGCCAGGAGCCCGTCTGGACGACCTGCCGTGCCGCAAGGCCCGTCAGGCTCTCGCGCTCGACGGCCTCGACGAGCGCGCGCGGCGATTCACCCGCGGCCACGCGGGCCAAGTCGTCGGCGACCTCCGCCATTGACTGATAGCGCGCCTCGAGCGGCTTGGCGAGACACTTGAGGATGACCGCTTCGAGCAGGGGAGGGCAGTCAACGGGGGGAGGAAGCTGGTGGGGCGGGACGGGCCGCTCGTACATGTGCTTGGTGAGGATCCCCATCAGATTGTCCGCGTCGAACGGCACGCGGCCGCTGACCATTTCGTAGAGCATGACGCCGAGCGAGTAGATGTCGGTCCGGTGATCGACGGCGTTGCCCGCGCACTGCTCGGGAGACATGTAGTGGGGCGTTCCGAAGACCTGTCCGGCGCGCGTCAGTTTCTTCGAGCCGCCGCCGACCTTCGCGATGCCGAAATCGAGGACCTTGACGAAGTCGGCATCGTCGCCCCGACGTACGAGGTAGACGTTGTCGGGCTTCAGATCGCGGTGAACGATGCCTCGCTCGTGCGCGGCACCCAACGCCCGACACAGCTGCCGCCCGATGTGGATCGTACGCGAGGCGGCAAAAGGGGCACCCTCGGCGAGCGCGGAGCTGAGGCTCACGCCGTCCAGGAACTCCATCACGAAATACGTCGAACCGTCGGGGAGCGTGCCGAAATCGCTCACGTCGACGATGTGCTCGTTGCCGATCGCCGTCGCGCTCTGCGCTTCCTGACGGAAGCGCGCCATCACTTCCTCGTCGTTGCCCACTTCCGCGCGCAGCACCTTGAGCGCGAGGCTCTTGCCCAGCACGACGTGGCGTGCCTTGTAGACCACGCCCATCCCGCCTTCGCCCAGCACCGACTCGACGTGATAGCGACCGTCGATGGTGCGTCCGACCAGCGGGTCGGGGGGGGGCACCGACGGCGGCGGACCGGGCGCCGTCGTGCTCGTGGATCCCGTACGAGCGATCAGGTTCGCTCGCTCGGCGTCGTTCGCCATGGGGTACCCCGCGGGCATCGCGTGTGCGGTTGCTGCTCCGTACGCCACGGGCCACGTCGACACTGCGGCTTCGAGGCCCCGGTCCGCACGTCGAGCTGATTGTTGGCCTCTCACGTCCAGCGGTCAAGAAGCGTCGGGAGAATCGCGCGCGGCGGTGCAGACGCGGCTCATCGCGAGGCGCCTTGCGCCGACACGCGTTGGGAGGCGTGGGCTACCCCGCTTGCGTCGCAGCGGCGTCGGACGGGCCGCGATGAAACGCTCATCCGTCGATGAATGAATTCGGACCCGGGGACTCACTCCCCGTCTCGCGGCGGCGGTCGAGGTGGTCGATGTTGCTCAGGGGTGTCACGAGTCCGAGACCGAGTCCGAGACCGAGCCCGAGGCCGAGTCCGAGGCCGAGTCCGAGACCGAGTGCGAGCCGGAGTCGCGATCATGTAACCCGACCGCAGCTGTCAGCGCGTGGGGGGGGCCGCCTCCTCGCCCCCGTCGCCCCGGTCGACGATGAGCTCGAAGCTGCGCGCCGAGGCATCCGGCTCGTCGGCGTCCGCGTCGCCCGCCCCGAAGTTGGTCACGGCCACGACTACCTCCGCCGTTCCGTCGAACAATTCGGCGCGTAGGTAAGCGCGTGGTTCCTCGAGCGAAGGCGCGACGATACGCGATAGCTCGCGTCCACCGTCATCGAGGCGCAGCAGGCCGAGCGCCCATCGGACGCCTCGTTCGCCTCGCAGCCAGACGCGGAGCGCGGAACCCGGCGGTGCCGCGCGTACGTCGACGCGCGCGTACGCCGTCCCCAGGCGCTCCAGCTCGGGCTCGAACGGGGGGGCGGCTGCCGGAAGTCGTTCCCATCGGGTGCGCCAGTACGACGGGGGTTGCGTGCCAGCGGGGTAGGCGACGTAACGGTCGAGCGCGATCTGGCGCAGAAGCGAGGTGAGCTCGGCCGGAGGCCTGGGAAACATCGCCCTGAGCACGGCCCACAGGTCCGGAGAGGCCCGCAGTCCGTCTCCTTCCCATGTGCGTTGGCGGGCGACCTGCCACGCTTCGGACCAGATCCATCCGCTGCCGCCGTCCGCTCGCCTCGCGAACGACTCCAGGAGCGCTCCCGCTCCGCTCCCGTCGCCCAGGGCCCCGCTCACCCAGCCGCGCCAGCTCTGCCGTTGCTGCTCGACGACCGCATCCTCGCAACCCCAGCGTCCCGTCAGCCGCCCGGTGATCCACGCGGCGGTCGCGCGGCGCCAGACCCGTGCCTCCGCCGGCTCGAGTGCCAGAAGCATCGCCTGGGCGTACGCGTCGGTGACGCAGGACTCGAGCAACGCGTCGGGGACGGAGCCGTCCACGCGTGCCCACGCGCTGACCGCGTCCAGCAGGCTCCACGCCACGGGTCCGTCCGCATGGGCATCTGCCCAGGTGAGGTTCGACTCGCCCGAGCTCGGCGTCGTGATGTAGAGATCGAACGAGGGGCTTCCGCCCAGCGGTCCATCGGGTGGCGGGGCGGGCCAGCCGCCCCGTTCGAGCTGCGTGACGACCCCTTCGAGCACGCGAAGGGCTCGACGAGCGCGCTCGGGGCTCACCGTCGCGCCGAAGTGGACGGCCACGGGGGCGGTCGTGCCCTCGAATGCACCCACCGCGAGGGGCCGTGGCTCGGGTCGGGGCGGTTCGACGCGCGGTCCGGTCCAACGGGGCTCCAGCGCGGCCGCGACCGATCGCGCGTACGAATCGAGCGCCGAGACCGGATCGAGCTCGTCGCCGTTTGCGCCACAGCCGCTGGCGAGCACGACGAGCACGGGGGCGAGCGCGCGCATTTGACAGCGCGGCCGACCTGCCCGTACACGTTGCCGGCGGGACGGCATGGTCGCCGAAGCCTTCGACGCGGGTGGATTGTACGAGGTCGACCTGACCGCGGGCGAGGTGCGCGCGAGGGGCACGCGATCCGTCGTCGTTTCCGCCGAGGCGCTCGAGGCGCTCGTGGCCGCAGCGGTGCGCGCCGGGGACCTGGGGCCGCTTCGCGTCGTGGGGATGGACCTCGGGGAACAGGTGCGGCGGTCGCTTGGCTCGGACCCCGGTGCGTTGCCGGTCGAGACGGTCGTCTCGCACGCCACCGGGGCGCTGGCGGCGTTCGGATGGGGAAGCGCGCGCTTCGAGCGCTGGGGCGAGGCCATGGTCGTCGCGGTGGACAACGCACCGTCGCTCGACGCATCGGGACTGGCTTGCGCAGCCGTGCTCGGAGGCATGCTTTCGGCCCTGCACGGCCGCGACGTCGCATGCGTTCCGGTCGGCGAGGGCCGCCATCTCGTCGTGGACCCCATCGTGGCCGAGACGGTCTTCGACTGGCACCGACGGGGCCGGTCGCTCGGGGACATCGTCGAAGCGATGGAGGAGACGTGACTCAGCTCGAGCGACTGGAGGCGCTACTCGAGCGTGTGCGGCGCAACCGGGCCCGCCCCCGCCTCGTGTCCCGGCCGGCGTCCCCGGGCGCCACGGCGCCGCCTGAAGGGCCGGCGTCGAGCCGCCATCCGGGCAACCAGGCCACCGTCGGCGATCTCGTCGCGACCATGGCGGCCGCGCCCTTGGCGCTCGAGGCCCCGGAGCCCTCTCGCGCGCCCTCGCCGCCAGCCGCGGCGGCCGTTCCGACGCCGGCACCACGGCCCGCGCAGCCGGCGGAGGTGACACCGAGGCTCCCGTCTCGACCGACCAAACCCACGCCCCTCGAGCTCGCAGTCGAGCACCGTATCCCGGAGGTCGTCGCGCGCTCGCCGAGCGGGGCTGGGGATGTCGCAGGGGCGATGGAGCCTGGCGCGCAGCGCATACCCCCTGGGGTTCCGAGCGATTCGGAGGCCGACGTTCGCGAGCAGCGGCGTGTCCCGGAGGCGGCGGTTCTCGTCGCGGTCGCCACTGGGGCGGAGCCGGCGCGCATCGAGGCACCCGTCGAGCCCGCGCGGGCGGAACCGGAGCCGGTGCGAGCGGCGAGGCCCGTCCAGACCGAGCCCGTCGTTCGCCTCCGAGGTCGCGCGCCGCGGCTCGCGCCGGTCCCGTTCGGCGAGTGGCTGGATCGGGCGCTTCGATTGCGGCTTCGCTGAGGGCGCCCGAGCGATGTTGCTCGCCGTCGACGTCGGCAACACGAACATCGTTCTCGGCTTGTACGACGGCGAGCGCCTCGTGCACGACTTCCGCATCGAAAGCGCACGCGAGCGCACGGCCGACGAGTATCTCGTTCTGATCGCGAGCCTGCTCGATCTCGTCGGGGTGCGGCGGGACGAGGTGAGCGCGGCGGTGCTCGCCTCGGTGGTGCCGGCGCTCACGCAGACGCTCGTCGAGGCGCTGGAGCGCGGCTACGGCTGCGAGCCGCTCGTGGTTGGACCCGGCGTGCGGACCGGCATGCCCGTTCTGTACGACAACCCACGCGAGGTGGGCGCCGATCGCATCGTGAACGCCGTTGCCGCCTACGAGCGCGTGCGCGACGCGTGCATTGTCGTCGATTTCGGGACGGCGACGACCTTCGACTGCATCTCGGCCCGCGGCGAGTACCTCGGCGGGGCGATCGCGCCGGGCCTGCGTATCGCCGCCGACGCGCTCTTCGCACGCGCCGCTCGCCTTCCGCGGGTCGAGATCGCCAGGCCGCCGCGCGTCATCGGTCGCAACACCGTGCATTCCATCCAGTCGGGGCTCGTGCACGGATACGTGGGCCTGGTCGACGGCATGGTGGAACGGATCCGTGCCGAAATGGGCGGCACGGTCACGGTGCTCGCGACCGGAGGGCTGGCGGAGCTGATCGCACCCGACAGCCGGACCATCGAGGACGTCGACGAGTTCCTCACGTTGAACGGGCTTCGCATCGTCTTCGAGCGCAACCGCGGGGGCTGACGGCGGCGGGCCGACGGCGCCGGCTAGGTTGGTTGGACGCGCCTTCTACCCGGCCTCGCCCTCGCGCTCGGACTCGGAGTCGGATTCGGTCTCGGACTCGGTCTCGGGCTCGGACTCGGTCTGCAGCTCGATCGGTGGCTCCGACTCGGTCTCGGACTCCGATTCGGCCGACGCTCCGCCGCATTCGATCCCCCGCATGGGGCCATCGCGGTTCGCGTCGTAGTACCCGAACACCGCTACGGGCTCGGGAATCTACGGCGCCCGTCTGCTATAAAGGGATGCGGGTGCGTCCACTGGGGTGGCTGATCGCTGCGACGGTTTTCGCGGGCTGCCCCTCGCCGCGGCCGGCCACGCAGGTGACGGTGTACGTCGACGCCCAGCCGCTCGTTCGGGCGGAGACCTCCGAGGTGATCCTCGTGGTACGCGGTGGGCCCGCCGATTCGCCCGTGCTCGCCGTGCGCGAGGAGCGGCGAGTCTCCGAGCCCGCGTGGCCGATCGACATGACGCTGGTGCCCGTCGGCGGGGACGCGTCGCGGCTTTTCGAGGTCGAGGCGACGGCGCGCGACGTCACGGGGGCGCTTGTGGCTCAGGTGCGGCTCCGCTCGGGGTTCGTGGCCGGCCGGGCGCGCGAGGTCCGGCTTGTGCTCGAGGACCGCTGTCGCGGCGTCGACTGCGGCCCCAAGCGCACCTGCCGTGCGGGAACCTGCGTGGAACCCGACGAGCCCGATCCGACGGACGGGCTCGATGGCGGCGTCGACGGAGGGGGCGGGGGCCGTTGCAGCGCGGACGCGGAATGTGACGATCGCAATCCCTGCAACGGCATCGAGCGCTGCGTCGAGGGGACGTGCCGTTTCGGCGAACGCCTCGTGTGCGACGATCGCGTGGACTGCACGGTCGACCGGTGCGAGCCGTCGGGCTGCGTCAACGTGCCCGACGACGGGGCGTGCACTCGGGCTGCGGGCGGCCGGTGCGATCCGGTGCACGGATGTCAATACCCCACGTGCGACTCCAGCACGTGCGTCTCGGACGGCTGCTTCGAGGCGCGATGCAGGGGCTCGTTGTGCGAGCGGGTTGCACGATGTGGAGAAGGCGAGACGTGCTGCGACGGTCGGTGCGTCGCGACCCGCTGCGAAGACGGCAATCCCTGCACGATGGACTTCCTCGACCGCACGAGCTGCCGGTGCGCCAGCAGGCCGCTGACGGGCGTCGAATGCTCCGACGGCAACGCCTGTACGCCCGGTGACGCGTGTCGTGTGGGCGTCTGCGAGCCGGGGGGCGGAACCCTCGAGTGCGTGGACGACGGCAATCCGTGCACCTTGGAGCAGTGCGATCCGTCCCGTGGCTGCGTCTCACAACCACGCACGGGCGCGGCGTGCGACGATCGCAACGCGTGCACCGAACGCGACGGTTGCCAGGTCGACGGAAGCTGTCAGGGCGTCGTGCGGTCGTGTGGCGACGGCATCGACTGTACGGACGACAGGTGCGATCCCGGCTCGGGGTGTGTCAACGCCCCCAACGATGCGCGGTGCGGGCCTGGATTCCGATGCGATCCGGTCATGCGGGGGTGCGTTTCGACCGTCATGGGCTGTGATCCGGCGGAGTGCGCGATGACGGCCGGACCTTGCGAAGTCGCCACCTGTTCGGGGGGTGCGTGCGTGCGTCGGACGGTGTGCATGGGCCCGCAGATCTGCTGCGGCGGCACCTGTACCACGTGCGACGACGGCAATCCCTGCACGGCGGACCGGTGCGTGGGCGGGACGTGCGCTTCCGTTCCGACGGCCGGATCGCCGTGCGACGATGGAGATCCCTGCACGCATTCGGACCGCTGTCAGTCCGACGGCCGATGCGCGGGCACCGCCGTCACGTGCATGGACGACGGCAATCCATGCACCGTCGAATCCTGTATCGGTGGCCGCTGTCAGAGTGTGAACGGCACGGACGGGACGCTCTGCGACGATGGCAATGCCTGCACCGGGTCCGACACATGCCGCGGAGGCAGGTGCACGGGCGAGGTGCTGCGCTGCGACGATAGAAATGTTTGTACGTCGGATTCCTGTGATCCGGCCTCCGGTTGCAGCTTCACACCGCGCGACGGCGAGCGTTGTGGTGGAAGGACGGCCGACTGCGAAGATCTGCTTTGCAGCGGTGATCTGTGCGTGCCCCACTTCGCCTGCGACGCTGGTCAGATCTGCGAGATGGGGCGCTGTCGAGATCCGGGACCGTGTCCTCCCGCGTGCTGAGTGGCGAGCCGGAGGGCGTGCTCCGGAAGCGACGCGGGAAGAGGTGCGGCAGGCCGTGGGCGCAATGACGGCGTTCGTCGTCTCCAGTCGGCGCGCGAGACCACGGTTGCGCGTGCAGGTGGTGTCGGCCTCTGCGGTCAGAACGGTCCGCAGGCGTCCACACGCCCCAGCGTCGTGTCGATGCGGAAGCTCGACTGACGCGTGTGCCGCTCGGCGTGGAAAAAGGCGATCTCGTAATCGCGTCCGCGTTCGAGGCCGACGGTGGGCGCGATGTCGTCGAAGCTCACCGTTGCCTCGAGTGGACCGTGTACGCCCCCCAGATCCATCACGAGTCGCCCTCCGACGAAGACCCACACGTCGTCGTCGCCCCGGAATCGGAACGTCTCGCCGCCCCGGTACTGCATTCGGCCGCGCAGCTCCGTCGTGAAGTGGAAGTTGCGGGGGCGCCCGGCGTGGTCGATGTGCGTCTCGGCGAGCAGCATCCCGTCGATCGGGAAGTAGTCGGGCGCGTCGAAGGTGAAGACGCCCGGTGACTCCGAGGGACGCAGGGGGATTCCGAACGGCATGGACGCATTGACGCCGGGCACGTCGCGGTACCACTGCCGGAAGCTTTCGGGGCTGCTGACGGTGCGATGGGGCCCGGGCGTCAGCTCGGGTTTTCCCTCGGCATCGAGCATCTCGCGGACGAGCCCTCGCTCGGCACCCAGCGCGTCCTGGAAATCGGGATGGCTGGCGTTGAAGTCTCGAATGGTTCCCGTCAGCACGATGACCGAGAAGACCGTATCGTCGGGCACGACCTCGCACGGTCCCCACCGCCCGCCCGTGCAGCTCTGACCTCCGCGACCGCACTCCCGCTCGCAGGGCATCCGGTCGCCCTCCATGCACGCGCAGTCCTCGTCGGTGGCCCCGTCGCAGTCGTCGTCGAGCCAGTTGCCGCACGTCTCGTCGGCCGCTCCCGGCACGGCGCCCACGCAGTCGGCCCACGTCCCGTCGGGCGCGCAGGTCTGCACGCCCGCTCGGCAGATGCCCCAGTCGTTGCCGCAGGGTCGCGTCGTGCCGGGCGCACAGCCCGATGCGTCGACGGGACCGGGGCCGCTCTCCGGGCCGCCGGCGACGTCGCGGTGCTCCGCGTCGAACCGGTCAGCCGCATCGCCGGGGGAACTCGTGCGGGATCGGAGACTGGCCGTCGCGTCGCAGGCCGCGACCGCGACCAGAACGGTCATGCCGCAAAGTCGGCGCGCGCCGGCGGAGCGCACTGACATGCTCCAAGAGGGAAATTTACTCGGCTCGCTCGGCGGTTGCCACCGGTGCGGCCGGGGCATCGGCGGGCCCTGGCTCGGAGCCCGACATGGCGAGGCGGCGGCCGAGCAGGGGCAGAACGTAGGGAAAGCCGACCGCGAGGGCATCCAAGTCGGGGTCGATCTGCCCGACGAGCCAGAACGCGATCACCGAGGCGCGCTCGACGTAGAACCATCCGTCGGGGTAGCGGATCGATCGCATCAGCTCGCGCAGCTCGGCGCGCTCGATCTCCGGGTCCACGAGGCGTTCCAGATCGGCGCCCCGCGCCCGCATCAGCGCCCCCGGCGTGCGCTCGCGCACCTTGAGCAGCTTGCGAAAATAGGTGAGCACCGTCTGCTCGACGAGCGCACGGTTGCCCTCTTCGGCCACGAATCCGATGCGGTGGAAGCCGCGCAGCACCAGCTCGTCCCGCTGCTCGAAGAAGCCCTGCAGCACGTCCACCATGCCCTCGATGGTTTCCTCCGACACCTCGCTCACGGCGCCGAAGTCGAGGATCACGAGGATCGGCCGACCGTCCGGTCCGCGCTGCACGAGGAAGTTGCCGGGATGCGGATCCGCGTGGAAGAAGCGGTGCACGAACAGCTGCTCGTAGAAGCACTGCACCAGGCGTGTCGCGAGGGCGCGACGGTCGATGTCGAGTCGTTCCAGGGCCTCCAAATCCGTGATCTTGACGCCCTCCATGAACGTCATGGTGAGCACGTCCCGCGTCGTGCGCTCACGGACGACCGAGGGGAACCGCACGTCGTCCTGGCCCGCGAAATTGCGGGCCATGCGCTCCATGCAGTCGGCCTCGTGCAGGTAGTCGGTCTCGCGGCGCAACAGGTCGACCAGCGCGTCGTAGACCGCGCGAAGGTTCTGCACGGGGACGAACCGGTTGTAGACGCGCAGGGCGAGGCGCACGACGCGCAGGTCCGTCGCCACGACGTCGCGGATTCCGGGATAGAGCACCTTGACCGCGACGCGCCGACCGTCGTGCAGCCACGCCTCGTGCACCTGCCCGAGGGAGGCGGCCGCGATGGGCTCGGGCTCGAAGCGCGCGAAGGCCCGATGCACCGGCTTTCCGAGGCTCGAGGCGAGCGTGCGGGAGACGACGTCGAAGGGCTGCGGCGGAACGCGGTCTTGCAGCTGCTCGAGCTCGGTCTTGTAGACGCGCGGCAAGAAGCCGCCCATCACCGAGAGCACCTGGCCGAGCTTGATGTAGACGCCTCGCAGGCGGAGCATCCCCCGCAGCAGGCGGCGGGCCTGACGACGGTCGATGCGCTCCCGACGACGGCGGAGCCAGTCGCGCAGCCGACCGCGCAGGCCGCGACGCTCGTCGCTGCGGGCACGCCCCGCTGCTCGCGTCAGCAGGTGGTGCGTCCAGTAGTCGAGGAAGAGCGTGCCGAACAGCCACAGGGCGCGGGCCAGACGGAGCAGCAGAGCCATGAGCGAACGCCCGCGGGCGCCGAGCGAGAATAGCACCCGGGGCCTTCGCTGCCGGCTGGCGCGCGGTTCCGAGGCGAGCTACGAGGGCGCGCCGTGGTCCGTGTCGACGTCGGGCTGCTGCGTGCCCGGTTCGAGCAGGCCATGGCACGAGGGCGACTGGAAGAGGCCGTCCGGCTCGTCGAGCAGATCGAGCGCGCGGAGCCTCAGGACGGGCGCTGGCCACAACGCCGCGGCGACCTGCTGCGGCGGGCTGGGCGGTCCGCGTTGGCCGCGGCGGCGTACGCGCGCGCCGCGGAGCTGTACGGGCGTCAGGGCTTCGACGGGCGCGCGGCCGCGATCGCTCGTGCGGCCGCCGATCTCGATCCGGCGTGGGCCGCGCTCGCGACCGAGCTGGCGGCTCGGGTTTCTCCCTCGACGAGACCGAGCCGGCCACCCGCGATGGTTCCCGCTGCGGACGACCGACGCTCGAACGGGCGTGGACGCTTCGACGAGGGGACCGAGACGAGCTCGCCCCTGGAGGCCTCGGAGCTCTCGACCGCCTGGCCTGCGACCGATCCCGCGGCGGAGGCAGCAACGCAGAGTATGGCTTCCCTCGTCGAGGCGCCACGAGTCTCATCGGACGCCGGGATTGCGGATGGCGAGCCGCCCGCTTTCGTCGACGCGCGGCCGGCACCGCCGACGCGGCCGTCCCGGTTTCCGTCCGTTCGACCGCCCCCGGAGTCTGCTCGTGGGGCCACGACGTCGAGTGGCGCCGACACGGATGCATCGTCCCGGCTGGTCGAGTGGCTCGGGCCCCTGGCCGCTTCGGCACGCCTGTCTCGCGTCGAGGCCGGTAGCGCGCTCGTCGCCCCCGAGCGGCGCGCGCAGGGGCCGATGGTCCTCGTCGAGGGCTCGGCGCGCCTGGACTCGCCGCTTGCGCGTCGTGGCGGATGCGAACGCGTCGCACAGGGCTGCTGGCTCGGCGAGTCGAGCCTGTCCGGCGAGGGGATCACGCCGGGCCGAGTCGTCGCCGTCGACTCCTGTCTGGTCGGCTGGCTCGAGCCGGCCGCCGTGGCGGAGGCGCTGAGCGTGGATCCGACGTTCGCGGGGCGCTGGTCGGCCAGCGTGGGCGCGAGGCTCGTGCCTCAATGGCTCGCCCTCGAGGCCTTCGAATCGTTGCCACCGGCCGCGCGCGGGCTATTGGCGCGCTGTCTCGAGGTCGTGTACGTCGCGTCGGACGTCACGCTCGTGGACCGAGGGCGTCGTTCGGAGGCGGCGTGGGTGCTGCTGGGCGGCGGGCTGCATCGCGAGGCCGCTTCCATCGTCGAGCCCATCGGACCGGGGCGTGTCGTCGGCGTCGAGGGGCTCGAAAGCGCCGAGCCGTCGACGTACTCGGTTCGGACAACCTCGGCGTCGCTGCTGCTACGCCTTCCGGTCGCCGCGTTCGCCCGCGTCACGTTCGCCGTGGGCCCGCTCCGCGGGATGTTGTTGCGCGCGCTTCGGGCCGCCGACGACTCCGACGTCACGGGCATCCTCGCCTGAGGGCGCGCGGGGACGGGTCCGGAACCGAGTAGCAGACCGAGTCCGGGCCCGAGTGCGAGTCCGAGCCCGAGCTCGAGTCGGAGTCCGAGTCCGAGACCGAGTCCGGGACCAAGACTGAGTCGGAGACGGAGCCGGAGTCCGAGACCGAGTCCGCGTCGGAGTCCGCGTCCGAGTCCGAGTCGGAGACCAAGACCGAGCCCGAGTTCCGAGACACGCGTAAGGAGTGCGGGGCGGCCGTGGCTGGCCGGGTGACGCCACGCTATACGCTCGCGCCTCGATGCAGCGGGCCTCGTCGTGGCCGGCCGTCGTGCTGGGTCTCATTGGGGTCGCCTACGTGCTCGGGTTCCTCGGCTCGCCGTGGCCGCTGCGCGTGCATGGCGACGGCCACTACACGTACCTGTGGGCCCGATCGCTCGCCTTCGACGGAGACCTCGATCTTTCGAACGACTACGCGCTGTGCGGCGATCCCTGGTCGCTGCGGGAGCCGGCTCGCGAGGGTTTGGGGCCCCGCAATCTCTGGAGCCCGGGACCCGCGTTGTTCTGGACGCCGGCGCTGCTATTCGCGCGCGCGCTCGGCGTTGATGCCGGCGCGATCGATCCGCGCGTGCGGGCCGCCTGTACCACCGGACGCGCCGTCGACGTCGCGATGGGGACCACACTGCTGCTCGGCTGGCTCACCGTGTGGCTGGTCTACCGCTTCGCGCGTCGACACGTCTGCACCGGGGCCGCGCTCTTCGCGGCCGCCGGCGTAGGCCTGTGCACGATGTTGCCGTACTACGCCGCCCTGCTGCCCAGCTATGGGCACGCGCCCGCGGCGTTCTGTGTCGCCGTCGCCCTCGAGCGCTGGGATGTGGGGCGAGGGTCGCGTCGCGCCGTGCGCTGGGCCCTTCTGGGTGCCCTGTTCGGGCTGGCGGCGCTGATGCGTCCGCAATGCGCGGTGTTCGCGGTCGCTCCGGCGCTGGAATGGCTCGGGGGGGCGTGGCGGACGCTGCGTCGAGAGCCGCCTCGCGCGTGGCTCGCACACGTCGGCCTGGGGCTGCTGTTCGCTGGCACCGCACTGCTGTGCTTTTTCCCCCAGATGTGGGTCTGGAAACGAACGTACGGCGACTGGCTCGCCGTGCCTCAGGGCGCGCATTACATGCGCTGGGAGCACCCTTTCGTCGACGGCGTCCTGTTCGGATCGACGGGAGGGCTGCTGACGTGGACGCCCATCGCGTATCTCGGCGTGGTGGGGCTCGTGTGGGCCGCGGCGCGCCGACGTAGCCGCGCGTGGGCCGTCCCGACGTTGCTCGGTAGCGGGCTGCTCGTCTGGCTCGCGTCCGTGGTGTGGGACTGGTGGGGCGCGTCCGGCTTCTCGAACCGTCGCCTGACCGAGCTGGCGCTGCCGCTCGGTGCCGGCATCGCGTTGTGTGTGGATCGTGTCCTGGCGTGGGGGCGTCGCCATCCGCGCCGGGCCGCGGCCGCGGTCGGCACGGCGGTGCTGCTCGCGTTCGGAGGCTGGAACTGGGCCGCGATGTTCGCGGTCGCCGAAGGGGCCGCTCCGAGCGCGCGCGAGGAGCGCTGGCCCTTGTTCTGGCGCGCGATTTTCGAACGCGGCACGACGGGGGTCTGGAACGCGGTCGGCAATCCGCTCGCCTGGCCCGCGTCGTTGCCATTTGCGATCGCGTATCGCGTCCACCCACGCCACTGGGACGCGATGCGGGGCCAGGGAGTCCATTACCACGAGTTCGAGCCGCGGGTCGTTCCGCGGGCGGGCGAGAACGCCGTGCATCCGGGGAGCGGCCTGCACGCGCTGTATCTCGTCGAGGGCTTCGAGCCACGGGCCCGCCTCGTCGGGGGACGACTCTCCGCCGTCACCTCCACCCCTCGCGCACGGATGCTCGTGCCGCTGTTCATGGCCGACGCGGCGCTGCTCGAGTGGCGGTGGGCCACCGTGGGCGCCGATCGGCGTGCGCGCGCCCGCGTCGCGGTCCGATGGAACGGACGCCATGTGTTCACCGCGGATCTCGACGGCGAGCCCACGGTGCATCGCGTCGCGCCCGAGCCCGGAACGCTGCGCGTCGGGATCAACGAGATCGAGATCGACGTGTCGGGGGCTCCGGTCGCGCTCGCCGAGATCGTGCTGCACGCGCCACCGCGAGCCGCGCGAGGGCCGTGATGAGCCGGCGGGCCGCGTTCCGTTCGGCGTTTGCTCGCGCCGCGGTCGTCGAACAGATGCTCGTGGGGATCGCGACGGCCCTTCTGGTCGCGCTCGCCGACGGCATCGTCTGCATCGCCCGCCCCGTCTCGCCCCGCGTGGGCCCCGTCGAGATGGCGACCGCGATCGTGCACCTGGTGGGGTTGTACTTGCCGCCAGGTCTGATCGGAGGCTTGCTGGCGGGCGTCTCGATCGCCGCGCTGCGTCGGGTGCGCTCGCTCGACCCCTTGCGGACGCGCCTGCGCACCCTGCGCGGTTGGTTTCGCTCCGACCCGAAGCCGTTCGGCGAACTGCTCGCGCTGGGCGTCGTGCTCGTCGGCCTGTTCGCGCTCGTTCGTACGGCCGCCGTGCACTTCGCGACGCGTTACCACCGCATCGAGCTGTCGTCCTACGCGCTCGCGGCCATCGTGATCGCCTCGCTCGTGCTCGCGCTGCCCCTGTGGGCGGCGCTGGCGCGTGGGGCCCACCTGCTGGGCCGGCTGCTCGGCCCGCTGGGCTCGCCGGGCATGCTGCTGGTCGGGACGTTCGTCGGGGTGACGGTGCTCGTGGCCGCGTGGATCGCACGAGGCCCACGGCTGCTCGAGCTGTACGACGTCGAGGAGATCGCATGGCTTCCCGGCACGGCGGCGGTCTATCTGCTCGTCGCCATCGTCGTGCGCTCCCGCATCACGGTCCACGGCGTGCGTCGCGTGCGCCGCATCACGGCTGCCGCGACGGTGCTCGGGCTCGTCGCTCATGGCGTTTCGGCGGCGACGTACGGGCGATCGAGCCGCGTCCGTTCGGTCGTCGAGCAACGTTCGGTCGCGGGCAAGTTCCTGCTGAGGCGGTACGTCGCTGTGACCGACCGCGACGGAGACGGGTTTGCGTGGCTGTGGGGCGGCGGCGACTGCGACGACGGGCGGGCCGACGTCTATCCGGGGGCCGCGGACCCTGTGGGCGACGGCATCGACGCCGACTGCTTCGACGGAGACGGATCGCCTCGAGCGGTCGACCAGGGACGTGGCGCCTACGGCCGACGTCCACCCGGCCTCGATCGGCCCAACGTCCTGCTCGTCCTCATCGACGCGCTGCGTCCCGATCACCTGGGAGTCCACGGCTACCGGCGGCCCACCTCGCCCCGCATCGACGCGTTCGCCGCGGGGGCCGTGCGGTTCGAGCGCGCCTACGCGCAGTCGTCGCGCTCGCTGCGCTCCATCCCGTCGATGATGACGGGCATGTATCCGACGCAGATCGGCTTCGGCCCCGAGTATTTGTGGCCCACGCTGCTCGACGAGAACGTCACGCTGGCCGAGCGGCTGCGCGAGCACGGATGGGCCACGGCGGTGGTGATGGGGACCGACTACTTCGCGCGCGTGGCAGGCTTCTTCCAGGGCTTCGACGACGTCTGGCAGAGCCCCCTGTATCGTCCACCGCGGGATCTTCCCGTCACCGAGGGCATCGAACGGCTGCGACGTTTGCAATCGCAGCAGCGTCCATGGTTTCTTTGGGTCCACCTGTTCAACGTCCACGAGGAGTACCTCTGGGACGGGATTCCGTCGCGATTCGGCCCCACGCTCGTCGACCGATACGACACGGAGATCACCATCGCCGATCACGAGGTGGGGCGGATGTTGGACGCGCTCGAACGCAGCGGGGAGGCCGACCGAACCGTCGTGATCGTCGCCTCGGATCACGGCGAGGCGTTCGGCGAGCACGGACATCGGGGGCACGCCTCGACGCTGTACGAGGAAGAGGTGCGCTCGGTGCTCCTGGTACGCGCTCCCGGCATCGCGCCGCGGACCGTGCGGGAGCGCGTGGGTCTGTTCGACTTGATGCCCACCGTGCTCAACCTCGCGGGCATCGAGGTGCCACGACCGATGCCGGCGCGCAGCCTGCTGCCGCTGATGACCGGGGAGGGCACCCACCCGCCCGAGCGGCTGCTCGTGGCGGAGCTGATGCCCGACGGGCTGTTCCCGTTCGACGTCAAGGCCCTGTGGCATCGCGACGAGAAACTGCACTGGTGGGTGCGCGAGGGGCGCTACCAGCTCTTCGATCTGCGCGTCGATCCGCTCGAGCGGCACGACGTCGCCGACGATCGCCCCGCGCGCGCGGCCGAGATGCTCGGGCTGTTGCGGGCCTGGACGGCTCAGGCGAGCCGACCCGAGAATCGCTGCGACGTCGTCGTCGCGCGCAATCGGCTCCCCTCGGAGCCCTCGCGGATGGGGCGGCGGCTCGGCGTGCGTTACCCAGGACACTTTACGCTGCTGGGTTACGACCTCGAGCGGACCGAATACGAGCCGGGCGAGCGCATTCGGGTCGACTTCTACTTCCGCGTCGACGCCTCGATCGATCGGAGCCTGTTCTTCGAGGTGCTGCTCCGGCCACCCGCGGGCTATCCGTTGCCGCCGCACTTCCACGGCGGCCACTACCCGATGAACGGCTGCCTGTTCACGCACGACTGGCGTGCGGGGGAGGTGCTCCGCGATCCCGTCGAGATCGTGATTCCGACGGATCTGCGCGTGCCCGTGGAGATGGATCTCGTTTTGGTCGTACGCGACGGCGCGGCGCGTCTGCCCTTCGAGGGTGACGATCGGGGCGACCGGGTGCTGCCGCTGGGCCGGCTCCGGTTCCGCGCTCCGGCGCCTTCGACGCCGTCACGGGTGCTCGTTCCGGCCGCGACGGCGGTCCGCCGCGCCGCCCGCATCCTCCTCGACGGACCGTTGCCCGCGGCTTCGACACCGTGAATGATTCGCAGGCTCGAGCCGTCGAGCAGGAGCCGGATTCGTTCCGTGAAGTGGAGGCAGACCGTGACGCGCGTCCTCGCATCCTCGCTCGTGGCGTTCCTGGTGCTGGTCGCTGCGCCCGTACGGGCGGACGAAGCCGAGGTCCGCTACCGCGCGTGCCTCGTGCACAAGCGGGCGGGGCGAATGGCGGAGGCCGAGCGCGAGTGTCGTCAGGCGCTGCAGCGGCGTCCGTCGCACGTCGCAGCCCGGTTCACGCTCGCGACGGTGCTACGGAGCACGAACCGGCTCGAGGAGGCGGCGACCGAGCTGCGCGCGGTGACGCGCGCCGAGCCGCGTCACGCGCAGGCGCACGGCTTGCTTGGGGCCGTGCTCGTCCGCCTCGGACGGCACGCGGAGGCCATCGAGCCGTTGCGAAGAGCGTGCGAGCTGGCGCCGACGGAGCCGACCCACTGGGGCAACCTCGGATCGGCCTACCGCCGGCTCGGCCGACTCGACGAAGCCATCGGCGCCTACCGGGCGGGCCTGGATCGCGTTCCCGACGATGCCGGGTTGCTCAACAATCTCGCCGTCGCGTTGCGCGACGCGCGACGCTACGAGGAAGCCGTCGTGCTTCTGGAGCAGGCCCTGGCGGTGCGTGAGAACGACGCCCGATTGCACCTCAATCTCGGCGTCGTGCTGCGCAGCGCGGGCCGTCATCGGGAGGCCATCCCCCACTACGAACGGGCTTTCGCGCTCGACTCGACGCTCCACGACGCGCTCTTCGATCTCGGGGTCTGTCACGAGCAGATCGGGCAGGCGGCCCAGGCGTTGCGGGCCTACGAGCGTTTCGCGGAGCTCGTCGCGCAGCGCGATCCGCGCCGCGCCGAGCAGGCCCGAGCGCGCGCGGCGACGCTTCGACCCTGACGACTTGCGCCGCGACGAAGACGACCGCACGCTCGGATGAGCGGCTCGTCGCTGGCGCGAGTCCGAGTCCGAGTCCGCGACTGTGCTCGAGCCCGAGTCCGAGTTCGAGACCGAGCCAGATCCCAAGCCCGAGCCTAAGTCCGAGTCCGAGACCGAGTCCGAGCCCGAGTCCGAGTCCGAGACCGAGTCGGAGTCCGAGTCCGAGTCCGAGACCGAGTCCGAGTCC
>JANWZI010000074.1 GCA_025054695.1 Myxococcota bacterium
AACAGGTGTTCCCGTACGCCGACCGGCTCAACTACGTCTCGCCGATGCTCAACAACGTGGGCTTCGCGCTCGCGGTCGAGAAACTGTGCGGCATCACGGTGCCCGAACGCGGTCAGTACTACCGCGTCATGCTGGGCGAGCTGTCGCGCATCGCCGATCACCTCACGTGCAACGGGGCGAGCGCGATGGAGCTTGGGGCGTTCACGCCGTTCCTGTGGTTCCTCAAGCTGCGCGACTGGGTGTGGGACATCCTCGAGAAGGAGACCGGCGCGCGGATGACCCACAGCTTCGGCCGGATCGGCGGGATGGCCGCGCCTCCGACCGACTCGTTCGTCGACGACGTCCGCGCGCTGCTGCCGCGCATCGACGAGGTGCTGCGCGACGCCGAGAAGCTGCTGCTGCGCAATCGCATCTTCCTCGACCGCATGGTCGGCGTCGGCGTGCTGCGGCGCGAGCGGGCGCTCGCGCTCGGCTGCACGGGTCCGGTGCTCCGCTCGACGGGCGTCGAATACGACGTGCGCAAGGCGGCACCGTATCTCGTCTACGACCGCTTCGACTTCGAGGTGCCCGTCGGGCAGGCGGGCGACAACTACGATCGGTTCATGGTGCGCCTCGAGGAGATCCGTCAGTCGGCCCGCATCCTTGCGCAGGCGGCCGATCAGATGCCGCGCAGCGGTCCGGTCAGCGTCGACGATCCGCGCATCGTGCTGCCGCCCAAGTCCGAGGTGTACGACACCATCGAGGCGACGATCGCGCACTTCAAGCTCGTCATGGAGGGCATCAAGCCGCCGCCCGGAGAGGTCTATCAGTTCACGGAAGGCGGCAACGGCGAGCTCGGCTTCTTCATCGTCTCCGACGGGAGCGGCACGCCGTACCGCGTGCGCGTCCGCCCCCCCTGCTGGTACAACCTGCAAGCGTGCCGCGACATGCTGCTCGGCCAGCAGGTCGCGGACATCATTCCCACCTTCGGCATGGTCAACATGATCGGCGGAGAGTGCGACCGCTGAGGCCGAAGGCCCGCCACGGACTGCGACACCATGCCGACGTTCAAGCTCGACGACCGCGAAATTCCCTTTGAGCCGGGTGACACCGTCATCCGGGCCGCCTGGCGCCAGGGCATCGAGATCCCGCACTACTGCTGGCATCCCGGCCTGTCGGTCGCGGCCAACTGCCGCATGTGCCTCGTCGAGATCCGCAGCGGCAATCCGGTCCGCCTTCCGGTGTTGCGCTGGGACGAGACGCGGCGCGCGTGGGTCGACGACGAGAAGCCGAAGCTGCAGCCGGCGTGTCAGTACCCCGCCAGCGAAGGCCTCGAGGTGAGCACGCGCAGCGAGCACGTGCGCCGCGCTCAGGCCGCGGTGCAGGAGCTCTTGCTGCTCAATCACCCGGTCGACTGCCCGATTTGCGATCAAGCGGGCGAGTGCAAGCTGCAGGACTATTGGCTCGAGCACCAGGCGCGACTGAAGCGCAAGAAAACCGAGCCGGTGCACAAGCCCAAGGCGGTGCGGTTCGGACCGACGATCGTGTACGACGCCGAGCGTTGCATCCTGTGCACGCGTTGCGTGCGGTTCTGCAACGAGATCGTCGGCGATCCGGTCCTCTCGGTGCGCGAGCGCGGCAACCGCGGCGAGATCGTGCTCGCGCCCGGCCGCGAGCTCGACCACGGCTACACGCTGATGACCGAGCACGTCTGCCCGGTGGGCGCGCTGACGAGCCGGGATTTCCGCTTCAAGGCGCGCGTCTGGCTTCTGCGGACGGCGCCTGGGATCTGCACCGGCTGCGCGACCGGCTGCAATACGTGGGTCGACTACGACCCGCGCACCGGTCGCGTCATGCGTCTGCGTCCGCGCGACAACCTCGAGGTCAACCGGTTTTGGATGTGCGACGACGGGATGCTGAGCTACCGGCAGCTCGAGCAGGGGCGGTTGTGGACGGGTGCCATCGGGCGCGGTCCGGACCGCATCGAGTGCGCAGTGGGATCCGTCGTGGAGAAGGCCGCGCGCGCGCTCGCCAGCGTTCCGTCCCGCCGCACGGCGGTGGTGCTCTCGGCCGGCCAGTCCTGCGAGGACAACACGGCGGCCGTGCGCTTCGCGCGCGAGGTGCTCGGCACCGATCGGCTGTACCTGGCGGCGCGGGGCGGCTGGCGCGGCGACGACATTCTGCGCAACCGGGACGACAATCCCAATACGGCCGGCGCACGGCTCGCGGCCGGAGGCGATCTCGACGGGGTCGAGGGGTTGCTCGAGGACGTGCTCGCGGGCGAGGTCGAGGCCGTGGTCGCGCTGGGGCACGCATGCCGCGAGGACGTCGCGGCGCTCGCTCCGCTCGCGCGCCTTGCGGTCGTGGTCGTGCTGGCGAGCCACGAGAGTCCCCTCTCCGAAGTCGCCTCGTTCGTGATTCCCGTCGCCACCTGGGCGGAGCAGTCCGGCTCGTACGTCAATGCCAAGGGAATGCGTCAGCGCTTCGCGCGCGCCGTGCCTCCGCCGGCGGGGGTGCGAACGGCGTGGGAGACCCTCGCGGCGATGGCCCGGGCTTCGGGCAAGGTGCTCGACGTGTCCGATTTGGAGCCGCGTGCGCCGACGGCCGTGGGCGGCGCGCGTGCCGTGGAGGCAAGGCCGTGATGAGCACCGGCCTGCTCCTCGTCTCGACGGCGCTCAAGATCGCCTTCGTCCTCGCCATCATCTTCGTCTTCGCGCCCGTGCTCATCTGGGCGGAGCGGCGCCAGAGCGCGATGCTGCAGGACCGCATCGGGCCGGTGCGCGCGGGATTCCAGCTTCCGGGCTGGACGGTGCCGCTCGCGGAGGTGGGCTGGAAGGTCCTCGCGGGGCTTGCGGCCCTGGCGGCCGTGCCGCCGGTCTACTGGCTCGTGCTCGGGCTGATGACCGCCATTCGGGACGGCGTTCCCGTCGACGTGCCGCCCGCGTTCTGGAACTGGCTGCTGCTGGCCGTGGCGCTGTTCCTCGCGGCGGGGCCGCCGCGGCTGCTCGCGGCCTCGCGCGGGCGCGTGACGGTGGCCGGGCTGCTCCATCCGCTGGCCGACGCCCTCAAGTTCATCTGGAAGGAAGACTTCGTCCCGCCACGCGCCGACAGGCTGCTGCACGCGCTGGCGCCCATCGTCACCGTCATTCCCGCCATCGTCACGTTCGCCGTCATCCCGTTCGGAGACACGCTCTACCTCGACTGGGTCGGCGAGCGGCTGCCGGCCGACGGCGCGCCGACGGGCCCGGCGATTCCCCTTCAGGTCGCCTCACTCGACGTGGGCATCCTGTTTCTGTTCGCCATCGCGGGCACCGGCGTCGTCGGCGCCGCGATCGCGGGCTACGCGAGTGACAACAAGTACTCGCTGCTCGGGGGCCTGCGCGCTGCGGGCCAGATGGTCAGCTACGAGGTGACGCTCGGGCTGACCCTGGTGCCGATGTTCATGATCTACGGCTCGCTGCGGCTCGAGGAGATGGCGCGCTGGCAGGCGGAGCATCTGTGGGGCATCGCGCTGCAGCCGGTCGCGTTCGTGCTCTATCTGGCCGCGAGCATCGCGGAGACCAAGCGCATCCCGTTCGACGTGCCCGAGGGCGAGAGCGAGATCGTCGGGGGCTACTTCACCGAATACTCGGGCATGAAGTTCGGCATGTTCTTCATGGGCGAGTTCATCGAGGTGATCGTGCTCGCCGCGCTGGCCACGACGCTGTTCTTCGGCGGCTGGGACGTGCCGGGGCTCGAGCGCAGCGGGTTCGTCCTGGGCCCGTGGGCGGTGCCGATGCCGCACGGGGCCGTGGTGGCGATTCAGGTGCTCGCGTTCGTGGTCAAGCTGGCTCTGCTCATCTGGGCCCAGCTCATGATCCGCTGGACGCTGCCGCGCTTCCGATACGACCAGATCATGAAGGTGTGCTGGCAGTACATCCTGCCGCTGTCGCTCGCGAACATCCTGGCGACGGGAATCGTGCTGCTGCTGGTGGCGCGGTGACGAGGAGGACGACGTGGCGAAGGTGATCCCGAGGCCGGACCTGTCGCTCGCCGAGGCGGCGTACGTGCCCGAGGTGGTCAAGGGGCTCGGCGTCACGGCGCGCAAGTTCTTCAAGAACGTGTTTTCGTCCGAGAAGGACATCGTCACGGTCGATTACCCCGACGAGCAGCGCGAATACCCGGAGCGGTTCCGCGGCGTGCATCGGCTCACCCATCGCGCGGACGGATCGCCGCGGTGCGTCGCGTGCCTGTGCTGCAGCACGGCCTGCCCGGCGCAGTGCATCCACATCGAGGCGGCCGAGTACGACGAGAACGACCCACGCCACGGCTACGAGCGCTATCCGAAGGTTTTCGTCATCGACGAGCTGCGCTGCATCTTTTGCGGCTATTGCGTCGAGGCGTGCCCCTGCGACGCGATCCGGATGGACACGGGCCTGCACATGCCCCCCTCGACGCACCGGGACCATTTCCTGCTCGACCGGGACACGCTGATGGCGCTTCCGGGTCGCGATGGAACGTTCCAGACGGCCAATCCGCGGCACGAGCCCGGCGATCCGACGCATCCGGGAATCGACCGCGAGCGAGAGGGACACTGAGCGGTCGACGGGCCGCGACTGGGCGCTACGGAGGCGTGGTCCGGCCCGAGCTCCAGTGCGAGTCCGAGACTGAGCCCGAGACCGAGCTCGAGATCGAGTCCGAGACTGAGTCCGAGTCCGAGCCCGAGTCGGAGTCCGAGCCAGAGATCGAAACCGAAGGGGTGGCTAGAGGCTCGGTCGTGCGCCGGACGTGATACCGTGCGCCGCCCATGACCGAAGAGGGTTCGGCGAGCGCGATCGCCAAGAAGAGCTGGCTGCCGGAGCAGGGAAGCTGGAAGTACCACGCGCTGCTCGTCGCGGTGGCGATGTTCGTGCTCGGACCGCTGGGGGGCGTCGCGGCGGCGTACATGAACTTCTCGCTCGGGTTCTTCATCGGCGGGCAGGTGCTCGCCGGGATCCTCGGCAGCGCGGTCACCTTCGGCTATGGGACCGAGGGCCGGCACGGCGCTAATTACATTCAGACGATGGCGGCGTCGGTGGCCGGCATGTCCGGCATGGCCGTCATCGTGCAAGCGATGCGCTGGCTGAACCTGCCCGAGCCGCCGGCCTGGCAGCTCGTCGTCTACTTCCTCGCCATCGGCTGCTTCGGGGTTGGCGTGGGCATGCTCTACACGCCGGTGCTCGTCGATCGGATGCGCCTGACCTATCCGTCGGGGCTCGCGGTCGCCAACATCCTGCGCGCGCTGACCGACCGACGGCTCTTGCGTCGATCGATTGGGCAGCTGGGCGCCGGAGCTGGGCTCGGATTTGCGGGCGATTTGGCCACGAGCCATCTGTCGCCGTTTTCGGCCATCGGCCTTGCCGGCAACGTGACCACGGTCGGCGCCGGCATGATCGTCGGCGCACGCATCACGGTTCCGGCGATCGTGGTCGGGGTCATCGGCGAGATGATGACCCCGTACCTGGTGTCGATCGGGTGGCTCGAGGAGGGGGAGCCCTTCCGCAAGATCTTCTTCATCCTCGCGCTCGGTACGATTCTCGGGGCCGCGATCGTCGACCTCTCGGTCATCGGTTGGTCCTTCGCGCGCAGGTTGCGCGGTCTGCCACCGAGCGCCGAGGAGGAGCAGGCGCGGGCGCGCGCGCCGCGCGGTCTGTCGACGCGCGCGATCTTCCTCTGGACCGTCGGTGCCGGAGCGGCCGTCGTCGCGGTCGCCGCCACCGTGATGCAGCTTCCGGTGTTCTACGTCGCGCTCGCGGTGCTGCTCGTCTTCGTGTTCGTGATGGTCAACGGCATCTCGCTCGGCATCTCGGACAGCAATCCGATCTCGAGCGCCACGGTGCTCACCATCATGCTGTTCGCGGCCGTCGGGAGCGGGTTCGTCGGCGGCGACGCCGCGGAGGCGAGTCGCACCTTCGGGGGCATCGCGTTCCTGTGCGCGACCATCGTGCTCGTTTCCTGCAGCGTCGGGGGCGACATGCAGCAGGATCGCTCGACGGGCTGGCGCCTGGGAACGCACCGCGGCATCCAGTTCGCCTATCAGGTGGTGGGCCTGACCATGGGTGCCGTCCTGTGCGTCACGTTCGCCAAGGTCTTCATGGCGGCATTCCCCGTGCTCGAGGTCAATCAGCTCGACCGCGAGGCGATCGCGGCGCTGCCGGAGGCGCTGCGCGGGGAGGCGGCGCGCTGGCAGTCGGCGATGACGTACAAGTTCGTCGGGGCGGTCGACGCGATCCTGCACCCGCAGCCGCACGTGACGACCGCACTGCAGATCGGCATCGCCATCGGGCTCGTCACCGAGCTGCTCCGCAAGCTGCTGCGCGCCTGGAAGGCCTACGTCCGCTTCACCCAGCGTGGCAAGCTCGGGTTCGCGACGGGCTTTGTCGTAGACGCGTTCATCCTGCCGACGCCGTACGCCTCGTCGTTCGGTGGATTCGTGGACTTCACGACCAGCCTGTGGTTCGGGCTCGGGGGAATCGTCGCGTCGTACGCGCAGACCCTCGAGAAAGCCGCGCGTAGCGGTCGCGCTGCCGACGTCGGGGAGCCGGAAGTTCCGGAGGACATGAGCACCAACTCGCTCGTCGGCGGCGGCATCATCGCCGGTGCCTCCCTCGCCGCGCTCGCGTACGGCATCTATCGGTTGCTGGGCACGGTGCTCTGAAAGCCGGGGGCGTATGGCTGGAGGTACGAAAGGCGCAGGAGCTTCCGGGCCTGAGGGCACCGGCGGAGCGCGCGTCGCCTCGGTCGAGACCCTCGCGGTGCACGGCGCGCGTCCGGGCGCGCACGCCCACGACGCGGTCGCGATGCCCGTCGTGCAGACGGCCACGTATGCGTTCGAGACGAGCGAGGCGTTACGCGCCTACGTCGAGGGTCGGCACGACCGCGAGGAGTACGGACGCTACGGCAATCCTACGGTCCGGCTGCTCGAGGCGCGCATGGCCGCGCTCGAGGGGGCCGAGGACGCAGTGGCTTTTGGCAGCGGCATGGCGGCGATCACCGCGGTGCTGCTCGCGCTGCTGCGGGCGGGGGCGCACGTCGTGCTCTTCGACGATTGCTATCGGCGCACGCGGCAGCTCGTCGCGGAGTGGCTCGGGCGCTTCGGCGTGCAGGCGACGCTCGTGCCGGGGGGCGACGTCGCCGCGATGGAGCGCGCGCTTCGGCCCGAGACCCGCGTCGTGCTGACCGAGGCGCCCACCAACCCGTTCTTGCTCGTCGCCGATCTGCCCGCGATCGCCTCCGTCTGCCGGCCGCGTCGGATCCGCACGGTGGTCGACGCGACGCTGGCGAGCCCCGTGAACCTGCGTCCGCTCGAGCACGGCATCGACCTCGTCGTCCACAGCGCGACGAAGTACCTCGCGGGTCACAACGACGTCCTCGGGGGCGTCGTCGCCGGAAGCGGCGCGCTCGTCTCGCTCGTGCGCGAGGTGCGGGACGTGACCGGGGCGATGCTCGACCCGCACGCCGGCTGGCTCGTGCTTCGAGGCCTGAAAACGCTCGCGCTGCGCGTGCAGAGGCAGAACGCGACGGGCTTGGCCCTCGCACGTGCGCTTGAGGGCCACCCGCGCGTCGTTCGCGTCTGGTACCCGGGGCTGCAGAGTCATCCCAGCCATGCGATCGCCACGCGGTTGATGCGGGGCTTCGGCGGGGTCGTCTCGTTCGAGCTGCGTGCGGGTTTCGAGGAGACGATGCGGTTCGTCGACGACTGTCGGCTCGCGCGGATTGCGCCGAGCTTCGGCGGCGTCGAAAGCCTCGTCGAGCAGCCGGCGCTGATGAGCTACCACAGCCTGGATCGCGAGGAGCGCCTCCGGCTCGGCATCACCGACGGGCTGGTGCGATTTTCGGCGGGCATCGAGGATACCCAGGAAATCGTCGCCGACGTGCTTCGGGCATTGCAGACGAGCGCGTGATTGCGCCGCCGGGGGGAGCCGCGGGCGCCGAGCACACGTCGCGAGCAGCGGAAGGGCCCCGCGCAAGCCGTCGCGCTACGGTCCGAGTCGGACCGAGTCCGAGTCCGAGTCCGATACCGCGGCCGACTCCGAGTCCGTACGGGTAATCGCGTCAGCCAGGCGTCGCGGTCACTCCTGGGGAGCGTCGGGGTTCGCGGGACGCAGCATGCGAAGCAGCTGGGCGCGTGCCTCGGGCGCGCCGGCGGTGTTCTCGTCGCGCGCGCGCAAGAGCAGACCGCGATCATTCATCGCGGCGAGAAGCTCGGCGACCAGGGCACGTCGGCGAGCGTCCTGCCCGTTCAGCTCAGACCAAAGCCGCTCGCGGATCAGCCGCGCGGGCATTCCACCGGGCCCCTCCCAGCCCGCTCGCAGCGCCTGCACCGCGCGCGCCCAGGCATGGGCGAAGCTCATCGTTTCGGTTCCGGTCATCAAAATCCGCGCGGTCTCGAGCCGCCGCCAGATGCCACCTCGCTCGAACATCTCCGCGGTGATCACGTTGAAGTCGTCCGTCTCGCCCATCACCAGCTCCTGCAACACCTCGCGCAGGTCGCGGTCCTCCACGAGCGTCGCGACCAGGCGCCGCGCCGGTTCCGGGCCACCGCCCAGCACCGTCGCGATGGCCGCTTGCAGGCGCGTGCGCTCGTCTCCCAGCAGCTCGACCAGCACCGGATCGAGCGCGGGGTCGGCGGAGTAGCCGATCGCGACGGCTGCGGCGTTACGGATTTCGGTCGGTTGCGTCGCGCGGACCACCTCGAGCAACGCGGCGTTGGCTTCGGGCACGGCCTTCTGCCGGAGCGCGCGCGTGTAATACCGACGCGTCGCGTCGTCGAGCCCCGCGTCCTGAACCTTGGCGGCGACCTGGCGCAGGATCTCGGCCGTGGCACAGCGGCCGAGCGACTCGCCGGCCAGCGCCCGCAGCTCGTAGTCGTCGTTGCGGTCTTCCACGATTCGCATCAGCACGTCGGCCGCGTCGGGGCGGCCGTAGACGCCGAGGGCCAAAATGGCCGCCTTGCGCCGCCGCAACAGGTCTTCGTTCTCCAGCGACCGGTCCGCGGCGGTCGGGGCAGTCATGTCGACGTTCGGGGGCCGAACCGCCATGTCCCGGAGGCGGCGATAGGACGGTTCGTGATTGAGGCGCGCCAGGGCCATGGCGGCGGCGGGGGCATCAACCCCGTCGAGCGCGCGCGCGATCCGGTCGGCGGCGCGAGGATCGCCGCAGCCGCCGAGGGCGGCCAGGATGCCGGCCTGGCGCGTGCAGCCGAGCGGCATGCCGGGCTCCGGTTCCGGTGGGCACGTCGGTGGAAGCAGCGCGAGCAACCCGTCGACGGCGGAGGCGTGTCCGAGCAAACGAAGCGCCCGCAGGGCGGCATCGGCTTCTCCCTCGTCCTCGCCTCCCGCGAGGGTCACGAGAGTGGGTACGGCGCGCGGGTCGCCGACGTCCGCGAGCGCGAACGCGGCCGTCGATCGGATGTCCGCGTCGCCGTCCGAGAGCAGGCTTGCCAGCGCGTCGGATACGCGCGCGTCGCGCAGCTCGGCGAGCAGACGCACGATGTCGCGCCGCACCGCGACTTCGGTGGCGCGCGGCAGCAGGGCGGCAAGCGCGGTCGCTCCGGTCGTCTTGCGCAGCGCGTCCAGGATGCCCTGCGTCAGATCCGGCCGCGACGACAGCAGTGTGAAGAGGGGGCCGGCTGCCTCGGGGCTCCCCGTCCGGCCGAGACCTGCGGCCGCCGCGCGGATGACCTCGGTCGACTGGGCATCGCGCTCTCGGCGTGTTTCGGCTTCGAGCAGGCGCACCAGCGGGCCGACGACCTGGGGACCGGCCGCTTCGGCCAAGGCGTGCGCGACGAGTGTCCGGACCGCCTCCGACGAATGCGTGAGCAACTCATCGGAGCCCAGTCGGTCGGGACCGATGACGTCCGCGATGATCTTGGGATCGAACCCCGGTTGCTGCTGCAACAGGCCGGCCTTGAACGCGTCGATGACGGCGTCGGCCGCCGCGCGCTCGCGCACCACCGCGAGCGCCCAGACCACCTGCACGCGGTCGCGCTCATCGGTCTGCGGCAGCACTTCGAGCAGACGCGCGCGCGTGGGCTCGGCCGCGGGCAACCCCACGCGGGCGATCGCGCGCGCTGCGGCGCGACGCACGATGCCGGGTCGGCTGAGCGCTTCCGTGTAGATGCGCACCGCGTCGGACGACCCGTCGCGGAACTCCCCGAGGTTGAGCAGGATGCGCTCCTGTACGTCGTCATAGTCGGTTTGTGGCCAGGCCGCGCGCAGGCACTGCAACTGTGCCTCGCTCCCGCGTTCGAGCTCCGCGCACGGTGCGAGCACCTCGTGGCGCGCCTCGTATTTCTTGCTGCTCGTGTACGCGAACCAGCCAGCGGCGACCGCACCGCCGACGAGCACGACCGCGGTGATCCGACCGACGGTCGACGTCCGTCGCCCCATCTTGCGCAGTGCCTCGTCGTCGCCGAGGTCCATGCGGGCCGCGGCGGGCGGCTCGTCGGGTACGTCGGGCACGTCGGGCAACGGGCTCGTGTCGAGTTCGTCCGGAATCCTGGCCATGGTCCGACCCCCTGCGGCTTTTCCCGCAGAAACGGGGCGAACGATACTCGGCTCAGCCTCGAATGGGAACGGGCGTCGTGGCGGGCAGGTCCGAAGCGACGGGGAGTCCGAATGGCGCCAGGGATCTGCGTCGAGGCGATTGAATCACGGCCTCCGACTCGGAACGGGGTTCGGGCTCGGTCTCAAACTCGGGCTCTTTCCCGGCCTCGGTCTCGGAATCGGACGCCGTCTCGGTCTCGGTCTCGGGGCCCGATGCTGTGTCGGTCTCGGACTCGGTCTCGGTCTCGGTCTCGGTCTTCTCGGCCTCAGTCTCGGCCTCGGTCTCGGCCTCGGTTTCGGAAGGCACCTGCCCGGCGTCGGGCAAGCGACGTGACGGACCGCGTCACGGCCCTCCGCGGGCCGCGGGATCGCGCGTCGGGTCGTGTGGATCGAGCCCGAAGACGCGCGCGGCGTTGCGCCAGTAGAGTTTCTCGAGAACGGCGCGCGGTAGCTCGATCCCATCGATGGTCCATCGCCCCTGGATGGGCGTCGGGTGCGCCATGCCCCGGCCGGCGGTCTCGAAGTATGCCCAGTGGGCCACGAAAAACGCCGGCAATCGTTCCGGTGGATCCGGCTCGAGGCCACGCGATCCGAGCGTCAGCCCGTCGGGGCCGACGCCGAGATCGGTACCGAACAGGATGCGGTCCTGGAACCGGTCGAAGAAGCGGCGCATGGTGGCCGGCGGGTGCCGCCCGATCTCGGGGATGCGCGCCCCGGTCTCGACCACGAGGTTGGGGTAGCGCTCGAGCATCGCGGCGACGCGATCGGGCTCCTCGGGCGCGTTGCCGAAGTGCGCGCCGACGAACGTCGTGCGCGGATGGCGCGCGACGCGGCGCTCGTATTGCGCGAACACGCTCTCCCAGGAGGGCCATGGCCCTCGTCCATCGGGCCGCATCCCGTAGAACGACCAGTCCGGATGCGCGCGCAACTCGTCGTAGCGCTCGTTGTCGGGCGTCGGCGGCCGGAAGAACGCCTTGGGGTCGCCGGAGTGGATCAGCACGGGTAGTCCCAGCGCGCCGGCCGTCTCGAACACGACGTCGAGCCGGGCGTCGTCCACGGCGAGAAGCATCCCGTCCGACGTGACGATGCCGAGTCCGAGCGACTTGGGAACCTTGAGCCCCACGGCGCCCATCTGGCGGCACAGACGCAGCGTTTCGACCGCCATTCGCGCGAATTCGGGCGCCTCGACGAGGCCGAAGGGGAAGTTGCAATAGGGCCGGATGCGGCCCGCGGTCTGCCGCGCCACCTCGACCGACAGTCCCAGGCCCGCGTGCGGGGCGCCGCCCGACGCGTTGAGCGCGATGCGGATGCCGTAGGCGTCCATGATCCGCAGCGCCTCGGCGGCGAGCGATGGCGCGAAGTGGACGTGGACATCGATGCGCGGGATGTCGGGGTACGAGCCCAGCGACGACGGTCCATCGGCGCCCGCGTCGGTGCGTCCGGTCGTGGCCGTGGCATCGGATCGATCCGAGCGTGGCGTTCCCTCGAGCAACAGGAGCAACGCCAAGAGCACGAGCGCGCCGAGGGCGGCCGCGAGCATCCAGCGGCGCGTGGGGTGCGCGTTCACGAGGAAGCCGGGACGTGTGGTTGCTGCGGTACGAGCGGGCCGTTGACGGTCCGCGATGGCCGAATACACTCGCGGCTTCGCCACCCAGGGTGAACCGTCGAGGAGGCCGTCGTGACGAAGTCCGAGCTCATCGATGCCGTCGCGGAGCGCATGAAGATTACCAAGACGCGGGCCGAGCTCGCGGTCAATGGCGTCTTCGAGGCGATGGCGGCCGCCCTCGAGCGCGGCGAGGGCATCGAGATTCGAGGCTTCGGCACGTTCACGGTCCGTCAGTACAAGCCGTACAGCGGGCGCAATCCCCGGACCGGACGCACGGTCGCGGTACCCGAGAAGCGACTGCCGTTCTTCAAGGTCGGCAAGGAGCTCAAGGAGCTCGTGAACCGGACGCCGGTTTCGGACGGGGCCGGCGGCGCGGCGGCTGGCGACGAGGACGACGACGACGATACCGACCAGCTCGACGCGGACGAGGACGAGGCGGACGACGAGGCGCCGTGACGGCGCCGCCGTCGCGCGCGACCGCGGATGAGCAGCTCGCGCTGCTGACGCGTGGCGTGGTGGACGTGCACGTCGAGGCCGAGCTGCGCGAGCGGCTCGCCGAGGGCCGCCCGCTGCTCGTCAAGGCGGGCTTCGATCCGACGCGACCCGACCTGCACCTCGGCCACGTGGTGCTGCTCCGCAAGATGCGGCAGTTCCAGGATCTCGGCCACGAGGTGGTGTTCGTCGTCGGGGATTTCACGGCGCGCATCGGCGATCCGACCGGGCGCAACGCCACGCGACCGGTACCGACCCGCGAGCAGATCGAAGAGGGCGCGCGCACGTACGCGGAGCAGGCCTTCCGCGTGCTCGATCCGGCGCGCACGCGCATCGAGTTCAACGGCCGCTGGCTCGACGCGATGCGTTTCGACGACGTGGTGCGCCTGGCCGGACGCTACACGCTCGCGCGCATGATGGAACGCGACGATTTCCGGCGGCGCTGGCAGGCGCACGACCGCATCGGTCTGCACGAGCTGCTCTATCCACTCGCGCAGGCCTACGATTCGGTGGTCCTGCGGTGTGACGTCGAGCTCGGCGGGACCGATCAGTTGTTCAACCTCCTCGTGGGCCGCGAAATCATGAAGGAGTACGGCTTGCGCCCCCAGATCGTCATGACCACGCCGATCCTCGAAGGAACGGACGCGCGGTGGCGCGACGGACGACTGGTCGGCGAGAAGATGAGCAAGTCGCTCGACAACTGGATCGGTGTGGTCGAGCCGCCGCTTGAGCAGTTCGGCAAGCTGATGAGCATCGGCGACGAGCTGATGTGGCGCTACTACGAGCTGCTCTCGTCGCGACCGCTCGACGAGGTCGCGCAGCGGCGTGCGGCTTGTGCCGAAGGACGACTCAATCCGCGGGACGCCAAGCTCGACCTCGCGCACGAGCTGGTCGCGTGCTTCCATGGACGCTCCGCGGCCGACGCCGCGCGCGAGGCGTGGATCGCGCAGTTCAGCCGCCGCGAGGTACCCGAGCAGTTGCCGGAGAGGGAGGTGCGAGCGGGCGAGGGGGACCGCATCCGCCTCGTGACGGCGCTCGCCGAGGCGGGTGTCCTGCCGAGCACGAGCGAGGCGCGCCGGCGCGTGCGGGCCGGCGCCGTGCAGGTCGACGGCCTGCGCGTCATGGACGAGCACGCCACGCTCGAGCGGGGCCGGCGCTACGTCATCCGCGCGGGCAAGCGCGACTGGGTCGCGTTGACGGTGCGCTGAGCGCGCCGAGCGCGCGCGGGGACGGTGCGAGTCCGAGACCGAGTGCGAGACCGAGACCGAGACCGAGTGCGAGACCGAGTCCGAGACCGAGTCCGAGACCGAAACCGAAACCGAGACCGGGTCGCACCCCACATTTCTTCTTAGCCGCCGAGCACCCAGCCCCAGAAGACGGCGACGAGCAGGGCGACGCACGCGAGCACCACGCCGACCTCCACCGGGTCGATGCCGACGCGGGCGCGCAGCTCGTGGGCGCGACGCCGCACGGCTTCGTCGGGGTGGTCTTGCAGCGCCGCGGTCAGCCTTCGCACGCTGGCCCAGTCGCCCGCTTCGAAGGCACGCGTCGCGGGCCCGAGGGGATCCGGCTCGTCGGTCATGGCGGCTCGCATCCTACCCGGGATGGCGGCGGTGGCGTTCGCCGGCCCTGTTCGCGAACCGTTACACGGCACCGGTCACACGGCTCCAGCGCGGCGGAGGGTTTGGGGACCCTGTCTCTCGGCGGCGGTCACGATGGTTGACGTGGCCGAGGGGTGTCACGACCCCGAGACCGACTCCGAGCCCGAGCCCGAGTCCGAGACCGAGACCGAGTCCGAATCCGAGTCCGAGTCAGAGAAAGAGACCGATCCCGATCCCGATCCGAGACCGAGTCCGACTCGAAAGCCGGGTTCGGCTCCCCGCGCAAGCCCCGAGTTCGGCTCCTCGTTTGCGAACGGCCGAGCCCGAATCCGATGGCGCGCACGAGTGCTGAGAAGGCGATCGAGCGTTTCTTTCAGGGATGCAGCGTGAGCTCGAAGTAGAACGTGCGCCCGGGTTGTGGGACGAACGCCTGTCGCAGATCCTCGCCGCCGGGGTGGCCGTATCGCCAGTCGAACAGGTTGCGGACTCCGATCGCCCACCGGCCGCGTTCGCGCCCGATCCGGCCCGACAGCGTCACGTCGCCGAGCAGCGTGGGGCGGCCGCGGAGCGCGACGGGACCTTCGGAGCCCTCCAAGATACGCAAGCGCGGAGCTTCGGCGCGGAGTCGGACCGCGAGCGTGGCGGCCCCGGCGAACAGGGGGGCGGCGACCTTGACGGCCGCCATGTGCTCCGGCGAGTTGGGCACGCGGTCGGCGACGTCGTCGGAGAGCAGGTCGCCGCGGCGTGTTCGCTGCAACGACACGCTCGCCGCGACCATCCATCCACGTCGCCATTCCCGCACGATCTCGGTCTCGATGCCCACGGTCTGCACTTGCTCGCTCCGGTTTGCGTATCGGAACGGGTCGTTCGTGGATGGGTCGCCGTCGGGTACGTCGACGAGCCCGACGAGGCCGCCGATTCGGTTGTAGTACGCCGCACCGATCAGCGACAGCCCGTCGCCGAAACGGTGGGTCGCCTCGACCTCGACCGTCCAGATCCGCTCCGGCGCGAGCCGTTCGGCCGCGAGCTGTGTGACGCCGCCGTCGTTGTACCGAAGCTCGTAGACGCTCGGGGCGCGGAACGCGCTGCCTCCGACGAGCTTGACCGTGCCGCCGGGCCACGGGCCCGCGACGAGGGCCAGACGCGGGCTGAACGCTCCCGAGCGGATCAGGCTGAACCAGTCGACGCGTCCGCCGGCGGTTACGGCGAGGTGGGGGCCGAAATCGATCTCGCCGAGCGCATAGCCCGAGAGCACGGTGCCACGGCCGTCCTCGTCGAGATAGACACCGGAGACGTCGTCGCTCCCGCGGAGCCTTCCGATGAGTCCCTGTCGCCCTTCGGCCCCCGCCGTCACCTCGAGGCCGCTCGCGATCCGGGCCGAGAGGCGCGCCTCCGCGCTCGCCCACCAACCGCTCCATCGATCGTGCGTGACGCCGACATCGGGATCGGGCGCCCCAGGTGGATCGTGCGCATAATCGCCCGCGAACGCGTAATGATCGAGCGAGACGCGTCCGAATGGGCGCACCGCCCCCTCACGAGCGCTCTCGTAGCGTAGCTCGACGAACGCGCGCGTATCGGTGGTCTGGGTACGCGGATCGCCGAGGATCGTGTCGAACGCTCCGGTCGGAATGCGCTTGCGGCGCCGCACGAGGTGCCCCTGCACGGTGAGCGGTCCGATCCAGGCGCGCGCGGTGCCCGAATACGCCTCGAATCCGTCGGCGTCGCGCACGGTGCCGCCCGGGCCGCGAGGGGGCTCGAACTCCGGAAAGTACAGCGAACGGCCCTGCGACAGCACGCCGGTGAGCGAGGCCCATCCCCCGATGCGATCGGTCAGCGCGTGCCCGCCCCCCAGACGCAACCGCGCCAGGCTCGTCCCGTCGGTCGCCACCGACGCGTGGGGACGCGGCACTTCGTCCCGGTCGGCGGTCACGACGTTGATGACGCCGAAGAACGCGTTCGTTCCGTACAGCGCCGAACCCGGACCGCGCACGATCTCGATGCGTCGTACGTCGAGCAGATCCCCTCGGGCGTCGTAGCCGACGTAGCTGCCGCCGAGCAGGTCGTCGTTCATCGTATGCCCGTCCATGAGCACCAGGACGCGATTGCCGTAGTCGGTCGGGGAGCTGAAGCCGCGGAAGCCCAGCGAGGCATAGGTCAGATCGTCGGTCTGGTAGACGCCGCGCGTTCCCCCGGCCGCGTCCCAGAGGGTCGAGTAGCCGAACGCGGCGATCTCTTCAGCCGTGATCAAGGTCACGCTCGCCGGGGCCCGCTCGACGCCTTCGGCCCGGCGCGTGACGGCGGTCACCTCGCGCTCGAGCCGCTCGCTGGCATCCACGGTGACCGAAGCGTCCGGCTCGATCCGGACGCGCTGCTCGAAGGGACGAAAGCCAGGGCGAAGAACGCGGACGAGGTGCTCGCCGGCCGGCACATCGCGCAGTACGGCGGGCGTGAAGCCGACTTGCCGCCCGTCCAGCTCGATGAGGGCACCGGACTCGGCGTCGTCGACGACGAGCGTTCCGGTCAGCGGCGGCAAGCTCACCTCGAGACGCATGGTGCGACGCGCTTCCACCTGCAGCCGCTCGCGCACCGTGCGATGGCCCGGTGCCGAGATCGTCAACACGTGGGCGCCCGGCGGTAGCGAAATCGTGCCGGGGACGGTGCCCGCGATGGATGGCTCGTCCTCGACGCGGATCCGTGCCCCGGACGGGCCTCCGGTGACGTGCACCTCGCCCAGGATGCGCTCGAGCACGAGCTCGACCGTGACGAGCTCCCCGACGCGAGGGACGATGGGCTCGCTCCACGCGGGCTCGTGTCCGTCGATCTCGGCGAGGATGCGGTGGGGCTCCGGGCTCAGGGCGAGGGTGCGGGGACTCTGGCCTCGGGATCCGAGCTCGCGGCGGTCGACGTACAGCGTCGCGCCAGGCGGCTGCGTTTCGACGCGCACGAGCGCGACGTGTGGCCGAATGCGCTCGAGCGCCCGTTCGGCGGTGCGCCGTTCCTCGGCGTCCGTTGTCTCGTCGAGATAATCCGCGTAGTAGCGGTACGCCTCCGCGTAGCGACCGAGTTGCTCGTAGCAGCGCGCGACGTTGAAGACGACGTTGCGGTTGTAGGCGAGGCGGTTGCTCGCATGGTAATGGGTGAGGGCCGTGCGGCAGTCGCCGCGGCGGTGGGCCTCGACGCCGAGCTCGAAGCGCAGGTCGGCCTCGTCGGCCAGGTCGAGGCGGCGAAGCTCCGGTTGGGCGATTCCGCGGTCGGCGACGAGCCCGGCGAGCGCGATCACGACGAGAGAGGGCCCACAGCGCGCGGCCGCTGGGGTGGTCGCCACGCGGCTGCGATCACTCATCGCGACGTCTTGATGCCGAGCTCGGCCGGCGAGGGCCCCTCCGGCTCGCCGGTCGCGCGAGGGTTGGCGCGCGTCTCCAGTTCGGGGGATCGGCGTCCGCGATCCGCGCGGCGGGAGGGCCGTTGGAGCGTCGCGGATGCCTCGGCCTCGAGCGAGACGCGCACGACGACGTCGCCCGTCGATGGGTGCTGGAGCCACTCGTGGGGACGATGGCCGTCCAGCTCGAGGCGCATTCGCGCCGGTCCATCCGACAGCGACGACGCATCGAGCTCGACGCGTACGGGCGTGATGCCGAGCACCACTCCGTCGCGCAGCAGACGCGCACCCGGCGGGCTCGTCTCGACGAGGAGCGCGAAGCGCCCCGCCGTTCCGAACGTGGTTGGCGCAGTGGCCGAGATGTCCTGCGCGGTCGGTGCGCCCGCAGGCGCGGTAATCGAACGGGCCGATTCCGACGGGACGAGCGCCGGGCTGGATGGCGGTGGCGGCGTGGCCGGGGAACGCAACGCGAGCAGCGCGGCGATCACGGCGGCCGCGGCGACGACGGCGGCGGCGACGATTCGTCGGCGACGGGAGGGCCTCGACGTGCGGCTTCCGTCCTCAAGCGGCGTGTGTGCCGGACCCTCGACGACGAGGGCCGCGGAGGATGGCGGTGTGGCGATCGACCCGTCGCGCGCCGACGTCAAGGACGGCGACGAGGGCAGGGTTTCGTCCTCGGATCGGGAGCCCAAGGCCGATGGGTGCACGGCGTCGAGCCGGCGGATCACCTCCGACGCGCTTCCGGGACGATCGTCGGGATTCTTCGCGAGCAGCTGCGTGACGAGCGCTTCGAGAGCGATCGGAATGGGTCCGCGAGCGCGCGAGGCAAGCGGTGGCGGCGGTTCGTTCAGATGCATGAGCAGGGTCTGCACCGGCTGCTCCCCTTCGAACGGAACGGTGCCGGTCAGCATCTGGTAGAGGAGAACGCCCAGCGCATACAGGTCGGCACGGCCGTCCACGGGGCCCTTGCGGATCTGCTCCGGCGCCATGTAGCGCGGCGAACCGAGGAAGCGCCCCTCGCGCGTGAGCGCCTCATGGTCCTGCCGCGCCAGTTTGACGAGCCCGAAGTCGAGCACCTTGACGTGCTCGCCCTCTGCGTCGTTGACGATCATCACGTTCGACGGCTTCAGGTCGCGGTGCACGACGTCGTGGCGGTGGGCCTCGCGCAGCGCCCGCGCGATCTCGCGAGCGATGCGAACGGCGCGCTCGACGGGCAGGGGCCCGCTGTCGCGCAACAGCTCCGAGAGCGTGCGGCCCTCGAGCAGCTCCATCGCGATGTAGCAACCGGCGCCCGGCTCGTCCGACAGCCGTCCATAGTCGTGCACCACGACGATGTTCGGGTGCCGCAGCCGGGCGGCGGTGGCCGCCTCGAGGAAGAAGCGCTGGCCGAATTCCTCGGCGTCGTCGCGTTCCTCGAGCTCGGCGTGCAGAACCTTGAGCGCCACGGGCCGGCCCAGCGGCTCCTGCACCGCGCGGTAGATGCGCCCCATGCCGCCGCGTGCCAGCACGTCGACCACCCGATAGCGTCCGGCGACGAGCGTTCCGACGAGCCCTTCGGGGTCGCGCAGGCGCACTCCGCTCGGCGCGCGCTCCAGGCCGTCGCGACCGGTGGCCACGCCGGAAGGATAGCCGCTCGCCGCCATGCACGTCAGGTCGGGCGGCTTCGATGTTGCCCTTCAGTCACGTGTCACGACCGCGTCTCCCCATTGCGACGAGCGACCGGGCGGGGGCGCGGCATCCGGGGGTCGGTGCTGGGGTCCGACCTCGAGCGAGTGCCCGAATCATAGGCCGACAGGGCATGGGAACCTTGCGCCCTGGGTCCGTGGCGTTCGGAGTATTCGCCCGGACCGCCGAGGCCCATCGCGAGGCTGGGGGGTCCCGTCAGGGCGGGCTCGCGCAGATGTACGGCCGATCCCGTTCACAGGGGTAGTCGTTCCACCCGCCGGTGGCATGGAGCTCCACGCAGTCCTCGCTCGTGAAGAACGGAATTCCACCGTCGTTCGGCTCCCGTTCGAGCCAGCTCGTGAACGTGACGGTCGTCCCGTCGCTCCAACGCCAACGGCCTTCATGCTCGCGATCGTTCAGACCGATCCACCAGCTCGTCGGCAACAGGTCTCGTGCTTTGGCGGTCAGCCACGCGTTCTCGTCGTGCGAGTGGATGGACGCCAGATGCAGCCCGGCTCGCGCGCATTCGTCGTGCGCCGCGCTCCAGGGCCGGGACGCGCGGCAGAAGTGAAACGTGCGGCCGCGCAGCGATTGCCGGATGCAATCGCACGACACGTGCCCTTCGTCGACCTCGCCGTCGCAGTCGTCGTCGACGCCGTTGCAGGTCTCGAGCGCTCCCGGATGCCGGTCGCGATCCGCGTCGTCGCAGTCGTCTCCGCGCTCGACGAGCCCGGGTCCCGCTCTACAGGCGCGCGCGAGCTGCTCCGGAGACCCGTGCCGATCGAAATCACCGTCGACGTAGAACGGGCGGGCGTCGACGGCTTCCTCGTCGACCTCGCCGTCGCAGTCGTCGTCCTCGCCGTCGCAATGCTCGACCGACGTGTCGGTCGTGTCGTCGCACACCAGCCGCGCGCCGACGCACGCGAAGCGTCCTTCGCGACAGTGGTCCTCGTCGGCGCCGTCGCATGCGGCTCCGAGCTCCGCGTCCTCGAGGCCGTCCGGCGTGTCGGGGTCGCAATCGTTGTCCACCCCGTCGCAGCGCTCCGTTGCGGGGCTGCTCGGCACGCACGGGTACTCACACGTGTCGGACGGGTCGTCGTTGGCGTCGTGCCATCCGGGCGGACAGCGGCCCTCCGGGTCGCGCGGCGCGCCGAGTCCTCCGCGCTCGACGAAGCAGCCGAGCGGAGCTACGAGCAGCGCGAGGTGCAGGGCCGCGTGCGGCCGGGGGGCGGCGCGCGACATCGCTGGATCGTAGCAGCCGGTCATGGAAATGGGCGGGGTCGGACCGGAGCGGCCGCGTCGCGAACGTGACGGGCGCGTGCGCGCCGCATACGCTCACCGACGAGGCGAGGCGTCGAGCGTCGGTGCGTGTCGAGGCGAGCAACCGTCGTCGTGGGCTCGTGCTGTCCGGCGGAGGGGCGCGCGGCGCCTACGAGGTCGGTGTGCTCGCGGGGCTCGTCGAAGCGCTCGGGCTGCGCCCGACCGATCGGCCTCCGTTCCGAATTTTCTGCGGCACCTCGGTCGGTGCGATCAACGCGGCCTATTTGGCGGCGCACGCCGATCGCGGGGACCTGAACGTCGACGGCCTCGTTGCGCACTGGAGCTCGCTCTCGCTCGGCGAGCACCTCCGGTTGGATCCCCTCGGGCTATTCGGCGTCCATCCGCGCCGCTCGGGATGGTTCGGACGGCGGAAGGAGGCGGAGCTGTGGGGCCGCTCGCTGCTCGATCCGCGCCCGCTCGACGCGCTCGTGCGGCGCGCCGTGCCCTGGGACCGCCTGCACGCGCACGTCGCCACGGGGCTCGTCGATGCATTCGTCGTCACGGCCCTGCACGTGGGCACGGGCCGCACGCATCTGTTCGCCGAGCTCG
>JANWZI010000075.1 GCA_025054695.1 Myxococcota bacterium
CCCCGGCCGGCCCACCCCCCCCGCCTCGGGTCGCGGCGGTGGGGGCTCGCCGTCGCCGACGCGCCGCGACTCGGCGCCACGCTCCGCATCCTTCTCTCGGACCGGTGGGAGGTGACGATCGCGCCGTCCGCCTCGTCCGCGCGCAGGACGCTGCGCGAGCGCACCTTCGACGCGATTCTCTGTGACGTCGCGCTGCGCGACGAGAGCGGAATCGACCTGTACCGCGAGTTGCGTGCCTCCGACCCGCAAGCGGCGGCGACGATGGTGTTCATGACCGGTGGGAGCGTCGACGAGACGATCCAGCGCTTCCTGCGCTCGGTGCGCGATCGCTGCATCGAGAAGCCGTTTGGACCGGACGCCTTGCACGCACTGCTCGAACGACACCGGCGCCGCGCGTAGCGGGCCGAGCTCGGGGCCGTCGCGGGCGCGTTCCGGTGGCTGCAGCCGCCGCCTCGCCGGCCGCGCGATACGCTCCCCGTCGCGAAGATGAAGCCGATCGCCGGCCGCTACCACGTCGTCGGCGTCCTTGGCCAGGGCGGCGCGGGCGAAGTCCTCGACGTGCGCGACGAGCGAACCGGCGAGCGGCTCGCGCTCAAGCGCCCCAGCTCGAGCCGGCGGACCGCTCCGGTGCGGCTGCAACGCGAGTACCACGTCCTCGCCGGGATCCGGCACCCGCACGTGGTCGCCGCGCGGGGATTCGGGATCGACGAGGACGGCACGCCCTTCTACACAATGGAACGGCTCGCACCACTCGACCTGGAGACCGAGGTCACGCTGGCTCCCGAACAGGTCGCGCGGCTGCTCGCCGAGATCGGCTCCGCACTCGCGTTCCTGCACGCGCGCCGCCTCGTGCACCGCGACGTCTCGCCCAAGAACATCTGCCGGGCAGACGACGGACGGTTCGTGCTGACCGACTTCGGAACACTCGTCACGATGGGCCCCCCCCGCGACGTCGCCGGCACCCCGCCCTGCGTCGCGCCCGAGGCCGCACGCAAGCTCCCGCTCGACGGACGCGCCGACCTGTTCTCGCTGGGCTGCACGGCGTACTACCTGCTCACGGGGCGATTCCCCTACGAGGCGCGCTCGTTCGACGACCTCGAGGCGAGCTGGCGCCGGCAACCGCCGCCGCCTTCGGCGCTCCGGGGTGGACTGCCGCCGACGCTCGACGAGCTGGTGCGTTCGCTCGTCCACCTCGATCCGCTCGCCCGTCCCTCAAGCGCCCACGAGGTGCTCGACCGCGTGGCGCCGCTTGCGACGCTGCCCCAGCGCATCGACCGCGAGCCCGAGGTCCTCGGCCATCCTGCGTTCGTGGGCAGAGGCCGGCCGCGCGCGATGGCGCGCGAGCGCCTTCGTGCGGCGCTCGAGGGGCGCGGGGGGGCGCTTCTCGTCGAGGGCCCGGCCGGCATCGGCGTCAGTCGGATGCTCGCCGAGCTCGGGGTCGATGCCGTCGTCGCCGGAGCGACCGTCCTGTCCGTGGGTTGTGGCGGCCGCGTGCCGGGCGCCTGGACGTTGCACGAGGCGCTCGTCCGCGAGGCATTGCGTGAGGCGCACCGGGACGTCGTCGCCGCGCGCGACGCCCTCCCGTCCGAGGGCCGACGCGACCCGTGGCCCGACCTCGACGGCAACGCGTCAGGCCGCTCCGACCCCGCCCCCTCCCCACACGCCGCAGACCGATCCCACCGAAGGCAAGCGGCCGTTCGCTGGTGGCTCGCACTCGCGGTCCGCCGACCTCTCGTGCTCGTGGTCGACGACGTCGACGAGGCGGACGAGGGCTCGCTCGACGTGCTCGCGGAACTGGCTCACGCCGCGCGAGACCATGCGATGCTCGTGATCGCGGGACGTCACGGTGATCGCGTCGCGCGCGCCCCACGCCCCCTCCAAGCGCTCGAGCGCGCCTCGACGCGCCTGCCGCTCGAGCCGCTTTCCACGAGGCAGGTGGCGCGGATGCTCGAATCGCTCTTCGGCGCGGTCCCCAACGTCGCACCGCTCGCCGAGCGCCTCGTCGCAACGGTGGGCGGCAACCCCCTGGCGTGCGTCGAGATGGCGCGGCACCTGGTCGAATCGGGTGCCGTTCGCCGGGTCGACGGCAGCTGGGAGCTGCCCCCATCCGCGTCCTGGGTCGAACTGCCGCGTGCGCTCGGGGAGATGCTCGATCGCCGCCTTGCCGGCCTCTCTGCGTCCGCGCGCGCCCTCGCCGAGATTCTCGCCGTGCACGCCGAGGAGGCGCCTCTCGAATTGCTCGCGGCGGTCGTCGAGCCGAACGCGACCGACGCGGCCGACGATCGGAGCCCCGAGCACGGCCTGTTCGCCGCGCTCGACGAGCTGGTCGCGCGCGACCTCGTCGAGGAGGCCGGCGGCGTCGTCCGCCTGCGCCTCGGGGCGATGCGGGATCGCGTCGTCGCGCGCCTTCATCCGGACCGCCGACGCCGGCTGCACCTGCGGATCGGGCGCGCGATGCTCCGCGTGCTGCCTCCGAGTGCGGCACGCGAAGCGGTCGCGGGGGCTCACCTCGTCCGCGGCGGCGACGACGTCGAGGGGGCCCGGCGTTCGATCGCCGCGGGACGCTGGCTCGTGGCGCACGAGGCGTTCGCCGACGCCATCGAGCCGCTCGAGCTCGGGCTGGAGGCCCTCGAGCGCTGCCGGGGATCGCCCGCCGAGCGGCTGCGCGTCCGGCACGAGCTCGTGATGTGCGGAGCGATGAGCGATCGCGCGACGCTGCTGCGACACGCCGAGCCCGCCGTCGAGGCGCTCGCTCGCGCCGCCGGGCTGCGGACCGCCTCCTGGCTGGGCCGATGGATCGGTCGGCCGCTGGCGCTCGCGACGGGTCTGCTGCTCGCGTCGCTCCGCTGGCTGCTCACGCCCACCTCGCGTCGCAGGCTCGGGCCGTTTTCCGCCCTCGCGCGGTTCCTGACCTGCGTGCCGTACGCGACGACCGCCGTCGCGCTCGGCTTCGACCTGCCGGCGCTCGCGACCTACGTGCGCCGCATGCAGCCGCTCGCGATCGGTCGCCGTTCGGCCATGCACGCCTGCGTGCTGGTCACGCGCGCCATCGCGGCGGTGCCTGCGGGAGCGCTCGGAACCGTGCGCGCGCTGTGCCGCGACGCACGGCGGAACCTGGAGACGGACCGGCTCACGCCGCTGCGCGCCATCGACCGGACGAACGGCATCGGCGCCACGCTGTTCATGGAAGCCGGCGCGTGCATCCTCGACCTCGACCCCGCCGCCGAGCCGCTCCTCGAACGGCTCGAACGACTCGGACCGCGCTTCTTCGCGGCCAGCGTGCTGATGGCCCGCGCCATGGAGCACCGTCTGCGCGGCGAGGAGCCCGACGCAGTCGAGCTGGAGGCGCGGGCCGAGAACGCCCTGCGCGGCTTGGGCTCGACGTGGATCGTGGAGTCGCAGCGCCACTGGATCTCGATGCTCGCGTACGGCCTGACGCGCGATTTGTCCGGTCTGCGGCGGAGCACCGAAGCGTTGGTGCGCGCGTGCGAGCAGGGCTTCCGGTTCGAGGCGCTCGTGGCACTGGGCCGAGGCGAGTACCTGCGCGAGCGCGGCGAGTACGACGCGGCGCGGCGCAGCCTCGAGCAGGCCCTGCGCAGCGCACCCGCCGGGGGATTCGTCGCGCAGGCGGCACGGTGCGCGTTGGCCGAGACGCTGCTCGCCGCGCAGCGACTCGACGAGGCGACCGACGTCGCCCGAGACGCGCTGGAGATCGCGAGCCGCCCCGACACGGGGCGCGTCGCCTGGCGCGCTCGCGCCACACGAGCCCTCGCTCTGGTCGAGAGCGCGCGCGGGCAGCACGCCGCCGCCGCGGCACGACTCGAGCAGGCGATCGCCGTCGCGCAGCCTTCCGGCTGGCCGGTCATGCTCGGTTCGCTGCACGAGGCACGCGCGCTCGTCGCGCTCGAAGGCGGGGATCGGGATGCCTTCGAGCTTCACCGCGCGGCCACCGCCCGGTGGTTCCTTCCCACACGCAACCCCGCGCTCGTCGCCCGCGCCGAGCGGCTGCGCGCGGCAGGCGTCCAGCTGGCGCCGGCATTGCCGATGGGGGGCGGCTTCCGGGCGGAGGAGGCCGTCACGCAGCGCAGCCCCGCGGCGCGCAGCCATCTGGTATGCGCCGTCCTCGACGGAGCCCGGAGCGCCGAGGAACGCGCGGAAGGCGTGCTCGAGTTGCTGTGCCGTGAGACCGGCGCGCAGCGCGGTCACCTCTACTACGTCGCCGGCGGCACCTTGCGCCACGTGGCCCCGGCGCGCACGCTCGATCCGCGCTCGGTCGCCGAGGTGGCCCGTAAGGCGTACGAGGCCGCGACCCGGGAACAGGTCGCGACGCTCGACGCGCAGCCCGACGATCGCTCGATCGTGCTGCTGCGCGCACGACCCAGCGATTCGCCGCTCGCCGTCGCGGTCCTCGAGGGCGATGGCGGACCGCTGCGGCCCGTCGACCCCCTCCTCGCGCACGCCTTGGTGCGCCGCCTCTGCGATACCGGAGACCTCCTCGGAGGGCTGCGTGCCGACGCGCCGCACTCGACGCCGTCGTAACGCTCCCCATCGCGGCCCGTCGCATGCCCGGCCGCTCGTCGCACGAGGATCGAAGCCGGCTCTCGGCGCCGAGTACCCAACCGACGTCCCGAGCGATGTCCGCATCAACGAACGTCTGGGGCTCGACGCCTCATTCAGGCTGGCCGGGTGGCGAGCACGTGGGGTAGCGCGGCTTACGGACGCGTCCTGGGGACAGCCCTGGACACGTCTGGGGACTCCCGGTCGCCGAGCTCGGACGAGATCGGGAATTCGTAAATCATTCCGAGGTCCAGCTTGGTCGGCGGCTCTGGATCGATCGGTGCATGCGATCTGAGGCGAAAACGTGCACGCTCGCCTCCTCGCCTCGCTGTTGGTGTTCGGCGCCGTGGCCTGCACGGGCCAGGTCGACGAACTGCAGGCCCTAACCACGAGCCGCCAGGGCGGCTCCGGCTCGGACCCCGAGGGGGACGGATCCGGCGGCAGCGGCTCGCGACGTGCCGGGGGTCACGTCCTGCGCATCGACACTTCGTCCACGCAGCCATACGCCGGCGAGACGGCCACGACCTGGGACGTTCGCGGACGCGTGACCGCCTCCGAAGGCATCGGAGCGCTTCAGGTCGCCGGCCGCACCGTGACCCCGGCGGCCAGCGGGGAGTTCTCGACCAGCGTGCCCATCCGAGCGGGCCTCAACCTCGTCGAGATCACCGCCACCGACCGCGCGAGCCCCGCACACGCGCGCAAGGGCCACCGCGTGCTGCTCTCGAGCAACTACATCGCCGAGGGGGCACTCAACCCGCGCGCGGCGGCCCTCGTCCTCACCGACGCGATCCTGTCGAGCATGGTGGCGCCGCTGGCGGGCCGCGTCGCCTCGATCGACATCGCCTCCGAGATCATGCGCCGCCGCACGCTCACCGACGACGACTGCGTGACCCGGCCCACCGGCGCGCGTCACGGACGCCCCACCCTCGCGCTGCGGGTCACGCCGGAAGGCGCCCTGCGCCTCGAAGTCGTCGTGCCCGGCCTGCGCGTCGACTTCGCCGGAACGTGCTCCAACTTCTTTCTCGGAACCGTCAACGTCCGCGGCAACATGACGACGGATGTCGTCCTCGCGACGGTGCTGTCGGCACCTCCCTCCGACAACTGCGTCGTCGGCCTGCAGCACGGCCCCCCGTCGGTCGAGCTGCGCGGCTTCGACCTCGACGTGAGCGGCGGCTCGAGCCTGCTCGAGATGCTCGCCATCGCGATCGTTTCCGAGATGCGCGAAGGGAACACCGCCGAGGCCCTGGAGGCGGAGATGACGGCCGAAGCGTCGGCGCTGCTCGACTCGGAGCTGCGCGAGCTGACGGTGTTCGACGCCGGCTCGACCCTGACGCTGTTCGACGTGCCGCTGCGCGTCGGCCTGTGCATGACCGGTCTGGTCAGCGAGGGCGGGGTCCTGCGCGCGTACGTCGGGGCGCGCGTGCAAGGACCGGGCGGTCGCGACGAGGCGCCCGGGGCGCCTGCCCTGCGCGGAGAGCTGCCTCCGCCGGCCCCGGGCGCGCTATGGCTCGACGCCAATCTCGTCGGTCAGCTCCTCTTCGGAGCGTGGCGCGCCGGCGCGCTCAGCCGCCCCGACGCACAACAAATCGACGGCTCGCTCCTGGCGCTGCTCGCGCCGTCGTTGCGCAGCCACCTGCCCTCCGGATCCCGCGTCGACGTCTCGATCGAGGGCGAGCTGGCGCCGTTCGTTCGAGCCGCCGAGCCGCCCGCCGCGGACGCGACCGCCGGCGAGCCCGCCGCCGATCTCATCGTCGGCCTGGGCGACCTGCAACTCATCCTGTCCGGCGGCGACCGCGAGCTGTTCCGCATCGGCACGCTGCTCGAACTGCACCTCGATCTGGTGCCCGTCGAGGGGGGCCTCAAACCCGAGGTCACCGACGTGCAGGCACGCGCCTGGGTGCTCGACGAACCCGTCGCGGACGTCGACGACGAGGTGCTCGAGGAGGCGGTGACGCTGCAGATCCGCGACGCGGCGGCCTCGCTTCTCGGAGACGCGGTCATCACGCTCCCCGACATCGGCGGGGTGGCGCTGCAGGCCGCCGAGGTGCGCGCGGAGCCCGGCGGCCGCTACGTGCGCGTCACGCTTCGCTGACCCCGTAGCGGTTCGGCTCCAGCCTGGCCAACCGATTCGATCCGCCGAGCAAAGCGCCCCGAGGATCTCAGTCTCGGACTCGGACTCGGACTCGGACTCGTGCTCGGACTCGGGATCCGACTCGGGCTCCGACTCGAACTCCGACTCCGACTGGCATCCCAGTCGAGCTCTTCCATGCGCCGCCTCGACGCTCGACTCGGATCACGCACCTCGAGGTCGCGTCAGGGGCAGCGGCCCCCGATGCGCGCGCAGCGAACCGCGCGGACGCGGCTATAGACCGGATAGGGCGATCCGTCGGGGGCGCACCAGCCGAACGCGTCCCAACCCGGATCGCGAAGCATGAACGGCATGACCGCCGCCAGGCGAGCCTCGGTGAACCAGTAGCTCTCCCAGGTAGTCGCCGTCCACGCCGCGATCTCGTCGCGCGAGCCGCCGTTCATCGGACAGCGGTCCGCGCCACGCAGGCACCAGCCCGTCTCGGTTACGAAGACCGGAAGCGAAGCCCCGGCGCGCACGAGCTCACTGTCCCAGTAACGCAGCCCGGGTCCGGCGCGGTCGGGAGGGACGAAGAAGCCCCAGCCCTCGCCTTCCGCCGGATAGGCGTGCGTCGCGAACCCATCGAGCCGCGAGAAGACATCGGGTACCGCCGCACGCATCGCGTCGATGAACTCGCGCGACGTGATCCCCCCCTCCCAGCCGTCGCCTCCGCACTCACAGCGCCGCGTGCCGCCGGGAGCCAGTCCTCCGTTGAGGACGCGAATGCGCGGATCGCCGATCGCGTGCAGCGCGTCGGCCACGTCGCGCAACATCGAGGCGTACTCGGCCGCGACCTGCTCGTACCCGATCCAGTCGCCCGGCACCTCGCCGCGCCGGCACGTCCACTCGTAACAGAGGTTGGGCTCGTTGTGCACCTCAATCCACAAGGGCCAGCCCGCACGCAGCGGCAACGCCCGGACCACGCGCACGTGCGCCGCGGCCAGCGCGCGATAGCTGCGGCGTGATGCGTCGTCGGCGTCGTTGCGCACGTCGTTGTCGCCCCAGGGGGGCCCGATGCGAACTACCGGAACGAGATCCCGCTCGTAGGCCGCGGCGATTGCCGCGACCCATGACGGGTGTGCCGTCTCCGTGTCGCGCGTGACGCCCGCGAAAATGAGCTTGACGTGCCCGCCCGGCCCGACGAGGTCCGCGGCGAGGTCCAGATCGCGGACGTCCCCCGGGCCGACGAGGCCGATGCCGAAGGGGTTTCGCGGCGGGCCGGTGACGCCCGCGTCCGATCCGGTCCCCGCGTCGGGCGTCATCGAGGGCTCGACGAGGAGCTCACACGAGGCGATCTCGCGCGAGCCCATCTCCGCCGTGAACGTCAGACGCAGCCGCCCCGCGCGTGGTGCACGCAGCGTCCACGTCCATGTGTACGGGCCATCGCCCTCGACGCCCGCGAAACTCGTCGTTCCCGAGCTCGCGTGCAGGGCCACGTGCACCCAGGCCGTCTCGTCCGTAAAGCGCACGGTGTGCACGGCGCCCTCGCGCAACGGTCGCGGCGCGACGTCGAATCGCGCATCGCAGGCCGTCGCCCCCCCGTCGATCGGGACCGACCCGGCGTCCGGCTCGGGCGCCCCGCCGTCCGGCGTCTCGGATGCGTCGGGAACCTCCGGGGGTTCCGACGCGTCCTGCGTCGTCGTCATCTCGGGGTCGTTCGCGTCGGACGGAGCAGGGCTCGACGGCTCGTCGCGACTCGCATCGCGCGTCGGCTGCGTCCTCACGACGCTGCCCTGGCACGCCATCGCGGCCGATGCGCACACGAAGCAAGCGCTCGTGACGATCCGAACTGGTCCCAAACGCACCATGACGTCCCATTATGGACGAAACGAGGACGCGGACGACAGACGGGACCCATCGCAGGTCCGCGCGCGATAGCGAGACCGCGTCCCAGTGGGAGTCCGCAAACCGAGCGCAAGCAGCCGCTTCGCGAGCCGAGCCTACGCCTGACAGCGGTCACGTCCCTCGAAGTGGCCGATGAGTGTTCCGAGGCCGAGCCCGAGGCCGAGTCCGAGACCGAGACCGAGCCCGAGCCCGAGACCGAGTCCGAGTCCGAGTCCGAGTCCGAGTCCGAGGCCGAGCCCGTGTCCGAGTCCGAGGCCGTGTCCGAGTCCGAGGCCGAGGGCAAGGCGCGATAACCAATCTGGCCGGCGCTGTGAGTCCGCCTGCGACAACTGTGGCGCGATCGCGCCGTCGGCTCGTGAGCGCGACCCGTCTTCCGTCGGATGACCGAGTGCGGCAAGCCCCCCGAGGCCAACGCGAACGACGTGTGAATCTCGGCGTGCATTGCTTGCACCGAGCTCGTACGCACGACACGCTGGCCGACACACCCACGGAGACGTCATGACTCTGGAGCGCTCGTCGCGTTGGCTTGTCGGATTCGTCGCGATAGCGACCGCCGTCGGATGCGGAGGCCGCCGAGGCTCACCCCGCGACGGGGCGATGCCGCTCGATGGAGGGCCGGACGGTCCGGTCGACACCGGCGCACCGGACGGGGCCGACGCACCGGGCGACGGCGCATCGCAGCCGGATGCTGCGGATGCCTCCACGATCGACGGATCGGCCGGCACGGACGCAAGCGCGGCGCTCGACGAGCTCGTGGCGGCCCTCTGCGCACCGATCGCCCGCTCCATTTGCGCCTCGGCGACGCGCTGCGGCTGCGACCTCGGAGGGCTCGACGAGGAGGGGTGCGCGCGCGCCATCGAGACCGAGTGCGCCGCGGGCCTCGGCGAGGCACGCGAGGCGATCGCGTCGGGCCTGCTCGTGACCAACGTCGAGGCGGCTCGTCGTTGCGCCGCAGTCGCCGACGCGCTGCTTGAGGCCTGCCTGCCGCTCGACGATGCCTTCTTCGAGCGTTACTGCATCGACATCGTCGCGTGGAGCACGCCGATCGGCGCGCCGTGCACGCGTGGGCCCATCGAGGTGACCAATCGATGTGCGGGCGGCGAGGGCATCTGCCTCGAGCGATGCGAGCGACTGCCGCGAGACGGCGAGCGATGCCTGTACGACGTGGCCTGCGCCACGGGGCTCGTCTGTCGGGAGTCGGGCCGTTGCGGCGAACCGCTCCCGGCTGGTGAACCGTGCAGCTCGAACGAGCAGTGCACGGTTCCGCTCATCTGCGTCGAAGGCGCGTGCGGGGCCCTGCGGGCCGTCGGCGAGCGGTGCAGCGGCTACAAGGACTGCGCGGTCGGACTGCTGTGCGTCGACGGATCCTGCGCGCGCGGTGCGGACGTCTGCAACGATGCGATGGCGTGCGGTCATCTGCGCTGGTGCGAGGGGCGGAGCGAGGGACGCTGCGAGCCGATCCGCGCACCGGGCGAGCCGTGCTCGACGATCGAAGAGTGTGGCCGGGAGGGACGCTGTGACTCCGACCGCGGGGTCTGCGCGCGGCTACCCGGAGCGGGCGAGCCGTGCGCGTTCGACGGATTCCGAACCTGCGCGGACGGGGCGTACTGCGACATCGACACGATGCGATGCGCCGCAGCGGGGGGTCTCGGCGCAGGCTGTCTGTTCGACGAGATGTGCGAACCCGGGCTCGGATGTTTCATCGACGACGGCGCAAGCAGTGGTGTTTGCGACAGGCCGCGAGGGCTGGGCGCCGCGTGCACGGGACTCCGTCAGTGCGAGGACGGCCTCTACTGCGACACGTTCGACCGTGCGGGCCTGGGTGGGCCCACGTGCCAGCCGCCGCGCACGATCGGCGAGACGTGCACGACGCACGTCGAGGGCATGTGCGGCGCCGACGCAGTCTGCGCGATCACGGGTCCCCCGGAGCCGTTCCCCGACCCACCCATGGACGACGGGACGTGCGTGGCGCTGCCTGGCCTCGGCGAGAGCTGTGACGGCTTGCCCCGCTGTGCCGTGGGCGCCACGTGCGTGCCCCGCATCGTGGACGGTCGTTGCCGTGCCGAGATCTGCGATCTGGTTCCGCGTCCCATCGACCCCGGCGATCCGCCGCCCATGCCGGCTCCGTTGCGCGGCCCGTGAGCGCGCGTCGTAGGCCGCGACGACGGCCCGAAGCGCCACGAGTCCGAGGCCGAGACGGAGCCATGGCGGCAAACCGGGTCGGAGACCGTCTGCGTGCTCGCCCCCGAGCCCGAGCCAGGGCCGGAACCAGGGCTCCGATCGCTGCCGGAGACGAGGTTCGCGTCAGGGTAACGTGCGATCGTCGTCCGCGGGAGGCGCGGGCGGCGGCCCCACCGCCGTATCGTGCGTCGTCCCCGGTGAAGTCGCTTCACCCTCGAGGGGGGGCAACCCCGCCGACTCGACGTCGACCTCGGCCATTCGTCGTCGGATCTCGTCCGCGCGTGCGCGGTGCGTCATGATCTCGTGCGCGACGACCGGGTCGGTGCCCGCTCCGGGCGTCTGCTCGAGGAACTCGGCGTACTTCTCGAGCGACTGCGCGAGCTCGATCTCGTTGCCCAGCTCCTCGAACACCTGGATGGAGCGCTCGAAGCTCTCGCGCGCTCGGGCGTGGTTTTCGCCACCCCATCCCGCCGCCGCGTAGATCTCGCCCTGCGTGCGCAAGGCGACGCCGAGGAACGGCCGGCCCCGCGCCTGCTCGAAGAGCGCGATGGCCCGCTGCACGTAGTCGCGCGCCGTCGAGACGTCGTGCACGAGCATGTGCGCTTTGGCGAGCCCTCGCAGGATCTCGCCCTCGAGGATGCGGTCGCCCAGCGTGCTCGACAGCTCCTCGGCCTGCTTGAGGGTGCGGATGGCCTCTGCGGGACGATTCATGCGGTAGTGGCTCTCGCCGATGTTCGTGAGGATCACGGCCTGGCGCATCCGGTCGCCGACCTCGCGCGCGACCTCCAGCGCGTCGCGATACAGGTCCACGGCACGCTCGTGATCGCCGGCGTCCTGGTGGATCGTCCCCAGGTTGTTGAGCGTCTGCGCGATGCCGGGCTTGTCGTCGATCTCGCGCCGGATGCGGAGCGCCTCGCCGAAGGCCGCCTGCGCCTCGGCGAAGCGCCCACTGTCCTGGTAGACGAGGCCCAGATTGTTCTGACTAAGCGCGATGCCGCGCGCATCGCCGAGCTCCTGCCGAATCGTGAGCGCCTGCTTCATGAAGCGCTCGGCGGCCTCGTAGTTGCCGCGCATCCAGTGCACCTTGCCGACGTCGTCCAGGCTCGCGGCCACCCCCCGCCGGTCGCCTGCCGCGTCGAACAGCGCGTGGCCCGTGCCCAGATGCCGCATCGCCTCGTCCAGGTGCCCGATGGCGCGATAGAGCCGTCCGATGCGGTTGTGGGCGGCCCCGCCCTTGGCCTTCAGGTCGAGCCGGTAGGCGATCTCGAGCATGCTCCGGAACGCCGCGAGCGCTTCCTCGTTGCGCCCCGCCAGTTGCAGCACGTCGCCCAGTGCGTGCAGCGCGTCGATGCGCGCGGGCACGTCTTCGTCGCCGAGCAGGCGCAGCCCCTTCTCGTAGTACTCGATCGCCTTGAGGTTGCCGTAGCGCAACCGCGCTCGGTCACCGGCCGCCAGGTAGTACTGGCCGGCTTTGCGCAGCGCTCCGCCGGCCTCGAAGTGCTGCGCGAGCAGCTCGCACTGTTCCTCGGCGCGCTCGGCCAGGCGGAATTCGAGCCACTCCGCCACGACGAGATGGAAGCGACGCAAGGCGGCCTGGCTCGCGAGCCGGTGCAGCGTCTCGCGCTCGAGGTTGTGCTTGAACGCGTACTCGATCTCGCCGGGGATCGACGAGTCGGGCAGTTCGAGCACGTAGTCGCGCTCGGCGAGCGAACCGAGCGCGTCGCGGATGTGGGCCGCCTCGCTCTCGACGCCGCCCCAGAGTTCGGGCGTGGGCCGGTCGATGCGGCTGAGTGCGACCAGCGCCCCGAGCCAGAAGACCCCGCCCATGACCGAGGCCATCTCGAGCAGCTCGCGTTCGCGCGGTGCGAGCGCGCTGAGCCGCGCCGCGATGGCGTCGTCGACCGACAGCGGAAGTTGCGCCTGGTCGAGCCGTCCGAGATCGACGTCCCAGCCCCCCTCGGCCTTCTCGAAGAGCACCCCCGCGTCGTGGAAGACGCGGATCACCTGCTCGCACAGGTACGGCGAGCCTCCCGCCATGTCGACGGCCGCCTCGACGAGCTCGTCGGGAGGCTCCCCGAGTGGGGCGAGCAAGTGCCCGACGAGCCGGGCGGTGTCGTCGTGACCGAGCGGCCCGAGCTCGATGCGCGTGTGCCGCTCCCCTCCCGCCTTGGTGAAGTCGGGGTGGCGGGCGAACAGCTCCGGGCGCGTGACCAGAAGCATGAGGATCGGCGCGTCGGCCATCGTCTCGACGAGGTAGCGGACGAGCTCGACGGCGTCGTCGTGCGCCCAGTGCAGATCCTCGAACGTGAGCACGAGCGGATGGCGCTGCGCGTCGGCCTCGAAAAATCGGCGCAGGACCGCGCGCGAGATCCGCATGAACTGCGCGGGATCCTCCTCGACCGCGCGGATGAAGGGGGATTCGGGGAACTTCAGATCGAGGAACGCGCCGAGGAAATGGAGGAACTCGGTGACGCGCCGATCCCCGAGCACCTCGGTGACCATGTCGCGGAACTGCGCGCGCGTCTGCTCGGGGTCGGCGCCCTCGATGATGCCGAAGCGCGCTCGCAAGATCCGCTGTACCACGCCGAAGGTCGGGCCCTTGTCGCGGCACGCGCCCCGGTACGTGCGCACCCGGCGTTCGCGCTCGCGCACCCGCTGCAAAAACTCGTGCACCAGGCGCGTCTTGCCGATGCCGGGCGCCCCGACGACGGTGACCGCACGCGGCTGTCGCGTCGAGATGGCGCGACCGAGCGCCTCCTCCAGCTCGCGCAGCTCCGGTCCTCGCCCGATGAGCGGCGCGCGAAGGTGCTGCTGCGCGAGCGCGCCGAGCGAGTGCAGTCCCGATGCCGTCGTCATGGCCGTCGCCTCCCCGAGGGCGCGCGGGTCTAGTCCCCCGAAGCCGCCCGGGCAACCCGGCCCGCGAGCATACGGGATCGTCGGGCGGCACGCGCAGGCCCCCGCGGGCAAGACGGGGCGGCGCCGTGCTATCAACGGCCCCGCCCGTGCCGAACGGCGGATTGCACCTGCGCGGCGGGCGGCTGCTCGACCCCGCGACGGGCACCGATGCCGTGCTCGACGTGGTCGTCTCGGCGGACGGTCGCATCGCGCGCATCGGGCGGGATCTGCTCACGCCCGCCGGAGCGCAGCCTCTCGACGTGTCGGACCAATGGGTCGTGCCCGCGGCCGTCGATCTGCGCGCGCACCTCGCGGAGCCCGACGACGACGACGAGAGGCTTGCCCACGCCCGCTGGGCGCTGCTGCGTGCCGGCATCGGCACCGTGTGCGCGTCGCCCGCGACGAGTCCGCCCATCGACACGCCGGCGCTCGCGCGCCTGCTGCCGCTGCGCGCCCGGTCGAGCGGACCAGGGCCGCGCGTACTGCCGCTGGGTGCCCTGACGCACGGCATGGCCGGCGAGCGACTGACCGAAGCCGGTCGGATGCGACGCGCGGGCGTCGTCGCGCTGACCGACGCGCCCCGCCCGTCGATGCCCGCCGACCTGATGCGCAGAGCGCTCGAGCACGCGCGTGGCTTCGACGTGCTCGTGATGCAACACGCCGAAGAGGCGACGCTGTCGCGTAGGCTCGCGCTGCACGAGGGTCCGGCGGTGCTCGCCGCCGGTCTCGCCGGTCAGCCGTCCGCCGCGGAGTCGGCGATCGTCGCGCGCGACCTCGAGCTCGTCGCGCTGACGGGCTCCCGCTACCACGTCGCCCACGTCTCGTCGGGGGCCACGCTCCGCCTGTTGCGCGACGCCCGCGCGCGGAACCTGCCGGTTTCGGGCGACGTGACGCCGCTGCACCTGCTCCTCGACGAGACGGACGCGGTGTCAGCCGATCCCTCGCTCCGGCTCCGTCCCCCGCTGCGCGAGCGCGCCGACCGCGAGGCGCTGCGCGAGGCCCTGATCGACGGGACGCTGCAGGCCATCGCCTCCGATCACCATCCGTCGACCCCGCCCTTGCCGCCCGATGCCGAGCCCTCGGCCTACGTGCCGGGGCTACCGGTGGCCCATCTGGTCTGGCCGGTGCTCCTCGAACTCGTGACGGAGCACGGGCTGTCTCCCCTGGCGGCGGTGGACCGCTGGACCTGGGGCCCGGCCCGGCTGCTCGGTCTGCTCGAGCTCGGGCGATTGCGGGAGGGCGGCCGAGCCGACCTGGCGGTGATCGATCCCGACGCCGAATGGAACGACGAGACCGACGCGCTGCCGACCCCGCTCGCGCGACGCCGCTGGCGAGGCCGTGTCCGATGGATGCTCGTGGACGGCCGGCTCATCGCGCCGGACGAGGAAACCGGGACCGGCACGCCATGAACCGCGCGCGACACTTTCTCGCGGTCGCCTCCACCTCGCGCGCGCGCTGGCTCGCTCTGCTCGAGCAGACGCGCGCCCTGGCGCGAGGCGAGGCGCACGTCCCTTCGCTCCGGGGCCACAACGTGGTGACGCTGTTCCTCGAGCCGTCCACGCGGACGCGCGCGTCGTTCGAGCTCGCGGCACGACGGCTGGGTGCGGACGTCGTCGACCTGTCGCCCTCGAGCTCTAGCCTGGTCAAAGGCGAGAGTCTGCTCGACACGGCGCGCAATCTGGAGGCGATGGGCGCCGACGCGATCGTGGTTCGTCACCGCGTCTCGGGGACACCGACGCGACTCGCGCCCCTGCTACGCGCGTCGGTCGTCAACGCGGGTGACGGAACGAACGAGCATCCGACGCAGGCGCTGCTCGACTGCGCCACCATCCTCGCCCACAAGGAACGGATCGAGGGATTGCGCATCGCCATCGTCGGCGACGTGCTGCACAGTCGCGTCGCGCGATCCGACGCGCGCGCCTTCGCGATGCTCGGCGCCCACGTGCGGCTGTGTGGACCGCCGTCCCTCGTCCCCGAGGCGCTGGGCGCGCTCGGCGCCGAGGTGACCCACGACCTGGACTGCGCTCTGGAAGGGGCCGACGTCGTCGTCGCGCTGCGCCTGCAACACGAGCGGCAGCAATCGGGCCTGGTAACGAGTCTGCGTGATTACCGCATGGGCTGGGGAATCGACGCGCGGCGATGGCGTCGCACGGCGCCGGGCGCCATCCTGATGCACCCAGGGCCCGTCCACCGCGGCGTCGAGGTCGACTCCGATCTCGCCGACGGGCCTCAGTCCGTAATCCTCGAGCAGGTGCGCTGGGGGCTGTTCGCCCGGATGGCGGTGCTCGCCGATTGCCTCGACGGCACGCCCACCGAGGCGTAGCTGGCGGCCTGCCCGCCCCTCCATCGGTGCGACGGCCCGAGCGAACGCTGCGGTCCCCATCCGTGACCGAAACCAAGACCGCCGCGGATTCCGAGAGCGAGTGCGAGCCCGAGTCCGAGTCCGAGCCCGAGACCGAGTCCGAGACCGTGTCCGAGTCCGAGCCTTAACCCGAGTCCGAGTCCGAGCCCGAGCCCGAGACCGAGTCCCAAGCCGAGTCGTAGTCCGAGCCCGTCTCCGAGGCCCGAGTCGAAACGCTGGATCAGGACGACGGGCGTACGGAGCGGCGGCCGAGGCGCATGACGCCTTCGGAGAATCCGGTCTGGCGTAGAAATCGGGCAATTTCCCGCAGATACCGTCCGCGGTCGAAGTGCAGTAGGTGGTTGCCCGGAAACCAGTACAGCCGCGGGCGGCCCCAGTGCTCCCAGAGCAACCGCGCGTGCTTGGGCGGCGCGAGCCGGTCGCCGACGCCGCCGATGATCATGAGCCGTTCGCGCGGCAGCAGCGGCGGGTACGTCAGCGGGCTGCTCACGGCGAGCAGGTGCCGCACTTGCTCGATGCGCGTGCCGAACAGGTGCATGGCAAGCCGGGCCAGCGTTCCGAGCGGCTTCCACTCGAGCACGAGATCGGGCAGCGAGACGAGCGGCACGTTGGGTATCGCGAAGTGCAGGCGCGGCTCGGTGCACGCGAGCAGCGCCGACATGAAGCCGCCGAGTGAGATGCCCGTCACGCCGAGCCGCGGCGCGCCGCGCTCCTCGAGCACGTGGCCGGCGAAAATGCGGAAGTCGTGGATCGACTGGGCGACGGCCTCGTTGATCCAGCCGATGCCACCCGCGAAGAATCCCCATCCCGAGAACGGCGAACCGTTGGCCTGCCGCGCGCCGTGGAACGGCAGGGTGACCAGCATCACGTCGTATCCGAGGCGGTACAGCCAGGGTAGCGCGAAGAACCACTCGTTGAGGTGGTACAGGTCGGCCGTGAAGCCGTGGATGGCCGCGATCGTCGGCCGCGGTGGCCCGTCGTGCCGCCAGAGCCGGGCATGGGCGAACCGGTTGCGGCGATGGGCGAGGTAACGGTCGCGCAGATCGGGCGAGAGCGGCACGAACGGGCTCTCGAACCACAGGTCTTCGCATGCCCCGTCGCGCGGGCGGAACAGGGGCGCGCGGGCACGGCGCATCGCCACGCGCACGCCACGAGGCGGTGCCGCGAAGAACCGCGTCGGATCGTGGGTCGAAGCGAGCCGGCCGTAGAGCGAGCCGTCGCTCACGGCGGCGCGTAACTGGCGCGGGCGGAAGCCCACCGGCACCGCGAGCAGGCCGACGGCGGTCGCCGCGATGGTGCGCAGAACGACATCCGTCGCCGCCCCCACACGCACCTGCAGGGCATCTCGCAGCGGCAGGGAAAACGGCTCCTTCGAGCGCGCGAATTCGGGGTCGAGCGAGGCCCACCAATCGAGATCGAGTCGTGGCGCCGGCTCGCCGACGCAACTGTCGTGGGCGATCCGGGACAGCACCGCCGGATGCGTCACGTCATCGGGTTGTAGCAGACGGATCCCACGATGGCCGGAAAACGACGGCCAGTCTGTCACCGGCGGCCCCCGCGCACGGCGCGTCCTCGCCTCGCCCGGCCCATTCGTGCCGGGGCGGGCGCGCCATGCTAAGCGCACGCCGATCGAGGCCATGGCCATGCCGCTTCCCGTCGTCTCCCCCACCGCGACCGCTGGCCAGCCGGCCGCGGCCGGCGGCGAGTTTCCGGACGCGCGCGCACCGGTCGATCCGGCGACGCTACGCCACCGCGAGTTGCTGGGCGGCGAGTTCTGGCGACGCATCCCGGCGTTCCGCGACGTGAGCGAGGAGACGTTCCTCGACCACAAGTGGCAGATGAAGAACACGATCACGCGGGTCGAACGCCTGCTCGAGGCGCTGCACGGTCTCGTGAGCGAGGCGTTCATCCAGGACGCCGCCGAGGGGTTCCGCCTCGCGCCGATGGCCGTGCGCGTCTCGCCGTACCTGCTCTCCCTCATCGACTGGAACGACCCGGTCGCCGATCCCATCCGCCGCCAGTTCCTGCCCCTGGCGAGCACGCGCCTGCCCGATCACCCCGAGCTGACCCTCGACTCGCTCAACGAACAGGGCGACGCGCCCGTGCCGGGGCTGACCCACCGCTACCCCGACAAGGCACTGTTCCTCGCGCTGGACACCTGCCCCGTCTACTGCCGCTTCTGCACGCGCAGCTACGCCGTCGGCCCCGATCAGGAGACCGTCGAGAAGGTGAGCCTGAAGGCCACGGTCGACCGCTGGCAGCGGGTGTTCGCCTACGTCCGCTCGCGCCCCGAGCTCGAAGACATCGTCGTGTCGGGCGGCGACGCCTGGAACCTGCGCGCCGATCAGATCCGGCTGATCGGCGAGACGCTGCTCGACATCCCGCACGTGCGACGGATGCGCTTCGCGACCAAGGGGCCGGCGGTCATGCCGCAAAAGCTGCTGACGGACTATGAGTGGTTCGACGCGTTCGTCGGCATCGTCGAACGGGGGCGCAAGCTGGGCAAGGACGTGATGCTGCACACGCACTTCAATCACCCGCGCGAAATCACGGAAATCACCCGCGCGGCGCTGCAGCGGCTGCACGAGCGCGGCGTGATGATCCGCAACCAGAGCGTATTGCAGCGTGGCGTCAACGACGACGTCGAGACGATGCTCCTGCTCAACCGCCGTCTCGCGTGGATCAACGTGCATCCGTACTACGTCTACGTGCACGACCTGGTGCGGGGCACCGAGGAGCTGCGCACGACCCTACAGACCGCGCTCGATCTCGAGAAGCACGTGCGCGGCGCGCAGGCCGGCTTCAACACGCCCACGTTCGTCGTCGACGCCCCGGGCGGCGGCGGCAAGCGCGACGCGCACAGCTACGAGTACTACGACCGCACGACGGGCATCAGCGTCTTCACGGCCCCCTCGGTCAAGCCCGGCCGGTTCTTCTTCTACTTCGATCCCATCGATTTGCTGCCGCCCGAGGGACGCGCGCGCTGGGCCGATCCGGCCGAGCGACCGCGCATGATCGCCGAGGCCGAACGGGCGGCGCGCGAATCGGCGGGTCGCCGCTGATCGACGGCGAGGCGGCCCGCGTCCGGGCGAGACCGAGGCCGAAACCCGGATCGAGTTCCGGCCTCGAGTCCCCGTGCGCGGGTCGAATCAGCGCGGACAGTCCACGCGCTCGACGCGCAGCCCGCGGCGGGGACGCTGCTCGAACGCGCCGGGCGGAACCTCGACGCCGATGGCGACCTCGTCGAAGCGCACGGTGGTGCGCACGCCGAGCGAAGGGCGCTCGAAGACGATGCGATGCGCGAAGGCGATGCCCAATCCCCGCGCGCTGCGACGATCGCGCACCACCCGGTATGCGTCGTACCGCGCGCGCCAGTCGAGCGCGCCATCCGGCCGACGCACCTCGACCGAGAGCAGGCGCAGGTGCTGCTCGTGGGCAGGTCGGTCGAAGTCGCTCTCTCGTACCCCGATCTCGATGTACGCCGACCGCCCCGTCGCATCGCGCTGCGTGATTCCGTACGTCCCGTCGTGCGTGCACAAGAGAGACGCGGCGACCCCCGCGAATCGCGGTGGTTCCCCGAGCAGGAGCCGCACCGCGTCCGCAGGCTCGAGGGCCAGTCCCCCGAGCCTCGCGAGATTGCCCGCGCACGCCGGGCCCTCGAGGAACCTGCCTGCGCGCAAGTCCGAGAGCTGGAACCGCGTGCCATCGCTCGTGAGCGTGGCAGCCCGGCCGACCGGCGTCATCGCATCGATGCGGACGCGGTCGGGTCTTTCGACGAACATCGAAATGTCGGCGCGCACCCGCTCGCCGTCCTCCCAGTGCTCGACCGAGCCCGACGCGCGGATCGCCGTCATGGGCCTGCGCATCGCGTACAGCATCCGGAGGGCGACCGCCGGATCGCGATGCGGCCGCGAGGGGCACGGCCTGGGGCCGCAGCCCATCCCGAGCAGCCCGATTCCGATCCAGATCCCGACGCAGGCAACCCGCCCCATCGGGCCGCAGGCTACACGTCCCGGCGCATGCCTGGGCAATCGGCGCATCACGCCTACGGCCTGTACGCGGGCTCGGACTCGGACTCGGACTCTGTCTCGGACTCGGACTCGGGCTCGGACTCGGACTCTGTCTCGGACTCGGGCTCGGGATCCGACTCGGACTCGGACTCCGACTCGGACTCCGACTCGGACTCGGACTCGGGCTCGGACTCGGGCTCGGACTCGGGCTCGGTATCCGACTCGGACTCGGACTCCGACTCGGACTCGGACTCCGACTCGGACTCGGACACGGCCTCAGTCTCGGGCTCGGGCTC